>NZ_JADBQB010000010.1:0-117292 GCF_014895705.1 Enterobacter cloacae complex sp. P27C | reverse complement strand
TAAGTTTGATGCTCGTGAATTAAACTTCGTAATGAATTACGCATGTTCACTCAGAGACTTGGTATTCATTTTTCGTCTTGCGACGTTAAGAATCCATGTCACTTTGAGTGCCCACACAGATTGTCTGATAAATTGTTAAAGAGCAGTTGCAACGCGGCTTTCGCTCACCGTTGCGAGGTCCCGTATATTACGTTTTCCTCATTCAGAGTCAAGCGATTATTTTCACTTTTCTCTGTTGGCGTTCATCTCTGAACCCCGCTAACCCGGCGGCCTGTAAGCCGTTGTTCCGTGTCAGTGGAGGCGCATTATAGGGAGTTCTCAGACGTTGACAACCCCTCTTTTAAAAAAAACTTTCAACCGTCTCTTTTTTGCTCAAAACCGTGCTACAGCGCCAGTTTTTCGAGCGTTTCAAAGCCATAACGGCGTAAAACGGGTAAAAGTTGCTCAGTCTCTTTCGTGATAGCCATGCAAAATGCGATATTTGCATCGGTAGATTTCGCATCCGGCGCTTCATGCTCCAGCAGCCAGGCCGTACGACGGGCGATCGCCGCACCAGAATCCACCAGCCGCGTCCCCTCCGGAAGCACTTCTAAAAGCTCTTCCTGCAAGAGAGGGAAGTGGGTGCAGCCCAGCACAACCGTATCCGGTGGTTCGGGCATCCGCAGCCACGGACGAAGAATACGACGCAGCTCTTCGAGCGATACCGTCTCGCCGTGCAGTTTCGCTTCCGCCATCTCCACCAGCTCTGCGGAGCCAAGCATTGCAATCTGGCATTCGTTAGCAAAACGGTCGATCAGCTCGCGGGTATAAGGACGCTTCACCGTGCCACGCGTGGCCAGCAAGCCCACGATACCGTTCGCCGTCAGGCGCGCGGCAGGCTTTATGGCAGGAACAACGCCCACAACCGGGAACTGGAATTTCTCACGCAGAGCGGGAAGAGAAACGGTGCTTGCCGTATTACAGGCGATGACCGCCAGCGCAAGGGGATAGCGCTTTTGTACCGCGGTGACGATTTCAACCACGCGCTCAACGATAAAGTCCTCACTCTTCTCCCCATACGGAAAAGCGACGTTATCGAAGGCGTAGATGTAATGAAGATCCGGCAGGAGATGCCGAATCTCATCGTAGACCGAAAGCCCACCGACGCCGGAATCAAACACCAGCACGGTAGGGCGCGGATTAGAAGGTGTAGCTGCCAGACAAGGTGTATTCCCGTCCTGCAGTTTGGTAGCCATAAACTGTCTCGTAATCTTTATCGAACAGGTTGGCTATTTTACCACGAACTGTGAGGTGTGAGGTGACCGGATATGAAACTGCGACATCCCACAGGCTCACACCGCCCATTTTCACTTTTTCTGACGGATAAGAACCAAAATCAGTGTCGTAACGCGTGCCGAGATAGTGATACGTCAGGCTCCAGTCGAAATCATAGATCTGCGTATCGAGCTGATATTTCACCTGCTGCTTAGCACGACGGTCCAGAAGTTCGTTGGTCGCCGCATTGCGGGCATCCACATAGTCGTAGCCAACGGTATGCGTCAACGGACCTGTATCAAACGACGCCGTCGCTTCCACACCCTTAATGCGTGCTTTGCCGACGTTGTAATATTCCTGAAGGTTATTATTGAAGTCGATGAGATTATCAACGTCATTACGATAGCCGGACACGCGCCAGCTCACGCCTGCCGTCAGGCCTTCAAACGCCCCTTCCCACTGCTTGCTCTCTTCTGGATCAAGATGGTCATTGCCATAGAAGCCATAGAGTTGACCCAGATTCGGGGCTTTGTAGGCCGTACCATAAGAAGCAATGAAGCGGTAGCCGTCCACGAACTCCCACGCTGCACTGCTTTGCCAGGTGCCATGGCGACCAAACTGAGAGTTGTCATCGCTGCGAACCGCCCCTTCCAGAGTGAAATCGCCCAGCTGCTGCAGCCCGGTCAGGTAGACGCCGGTGTTACGCAGGTTGTAGCCGTTGGTCACGTAGTTTGTACCCGGCTCGGTGCTCTGCTTCTGCCAGTCAACGCCTGCACCAATGTTCCCGTGCCCCACATCAACGGAGTTGAGCCACTGAACGTTGTACTGTTTGATTTCATCCAGCGTGGCCGTCGAATCGTAACGGCCCAAATTAGGGTCGTAGTTATAGTCTTTGCTGTGGCTATAGCTGGTGAGCAGCTGTGAATGGAAGATGTCCTCGTTGAAGCGTAATCCTGCGTCCCAGGTCTGGCTATAGAGCTGGCGGGTATCGACCAGAACGTCAGGGGTAAATGAGCTGTAGTAACCGTCATAGGCCGTACGGTTGCTGTAGCCAAAGCCGCGAACAAATCCGCTCCACTGGTCTGAGAATGCGTGATCCAGTGCGCCGTAGAGCGTTTTATTCATAAATCCGTCGCGATCGGTCTGGGCAAGGCCACCATTGTTGCCGTCCGCAACCACATCGAAACCTTTGGTATAGGTGTAATCCCCCGCCAGCGTGACGCGCGTGCTGTCGCCCAGCGTTTGCTGGGTACTGCCGCCATAATTCTGGTAACCGTGCGACCCTACGCCGGCATTCAGCGTCGTACCGTCCTTCGTGCGGGTGGTAATAATGTTGACTACACCGCCAATCGCATCCGAGCCGTAGACCGCCGAACGCGGTCCACGCACATATTCGATACGCTGCACCAGGGAGATCGGGAACTGGCTGAGATCGGACGACCCCGTGACGCCCGCCTGGTTAAGGCGGATGCCGTCAACGAGAATCAGGACGTGGCTGGAGTTGGTGCCACGGATAAAGAGAGAAGAGAGTTGCCCCATCCCGCCATTTTGCGCCGTGTCCACACCGGGCAGGCGACGCATAACGTCCAGCACCGAGGTTGATTGCCAGCGGTCAATATCGGCACGCGTAACCACCGACGTTGCTGCCAGAATAGTTTTTTCAGGTTGTTCAAAACGATTTGCCGTCACCACCAACGAGTCAGCGCTATCCTGCGCCCAGCCCGAAAATGCCGTGACGGACAGCGCCGTCAACAGCGATACTTTTTTAATCATTGTTAAAGCATCCACAATATAAGAAGGATGCCGCAGGCCTCATCTATAGCACGCGATGATGAAACCAAATGCGACGTGATCCCGGCAGGTCTTCGGGCTAGGTGGCGTTATACGGATGAAGACTTCCCATTTTCACAGTGTCTACAGCTCTCATCCCGCCAGTCTTTACCGCTGCGCGTCAGCTCCAGATTTTCACTGGATTCCCTTTTCACTCTCAGGAGACCGGAAACAGAATGCTACAATTAGACACGTATAGATGTCCAGACAGCTATTGGCCATTAAATCTGGACATCCCCTGAACAATCCCTACAATCCCCGCGTAATTCTTTATCACTCAGGACGCATCATGACCCCAGAACACCTCCCGACAGAACAGTACGACGCGCAGCTGGCCGAGAAAGTTGTCCGTCTGCAAAGTATGATGACGCCTTTCAACGCGCCCGTTCCCGAGGTGTTCCGCTCCCCTGTCAGCCACTACCGCATGCGCGCCGAGTTCCGCATCTGGCATGACGGCGACGACCTGTACCACATCATTTTCGATCAGCAGACCAAATCACGCATTCGCGTGGACAGCTTCCCGGCAGCGAGCGAGCTTATCAACCAGCTGATGACGCTGATCATTGAAGGCGTGCGCAACAATCCGGTGCTGCGCCACAAGCTGTTCCAGATTGACTATCTGACCACGCAAAGCAATCAGGCGATTGTCTCTCTGCTGTACCACAAAGCGCTGACCGACGAATGGCGCGAGCAGGCCGAAGCCCTGCGCGATACGCTGCGTGCGCAGAACATCAACGTGCACCTGATTGGCCGCGCGACCAAAACCAAAATCATGCTGGATCAGGATTACGTCGACGAGCGTCTGCCGGTGGCAGGTAAAGAGATGGTTTACCGTCAGGTGGAAAACAGCTTCACCCAGCCGAATGCCGCGATGAACGTGCAGATGCTGGAGTGGGCGCTGAAGGCGACGGAAGGGTCTAAGGGCGATCTGCTTGAGCTGTACTGCGGTAACGGCAACTTCTCGCTGGCGCTGGCGCGTAACTTCGAACGCGTGCTGGCAACGGAAATCGCCAAGCCGTCGGTAGCGGCCGCGCAGTACAACATCGCCGCTAACCATATCGATAACGTGCAGATCATTCGCATGGCGGCAGAAGAGTTCACCCAGGCCATGAACGGTGTACGCCAGTTTAACCGCCTGGAAGGGATCGATTTGAAGAGCTACCAGTGTGAGACGATTTTTGTCGACCCGCCGCGCAGTGGCCTGGACAGCGAAACCGAGAAGATGGTGCAGGCGTATCCGCGTATTTTGTACATCTCCTGTAACCCGGAGACGCTGTGCAAGAATCTGGAAACATTAAGCCAGACGCACAAGGTTGAACGTCTGGCGCTGTTCGATCAGTTCCCGTATACACACCATATGGAGTGCGGTGTACTGCTCACGGCGAAGTAACTAGCCGGCGTTTTTGGCAGGTGGCGCTTCGCTTACCTGCCCTACTCAGACCTCATTACTCTGGCAGTTGGCTCTTGCGGCTACGCATGCGCGAGCCAATCCAGAACACCAGCGCCACGGACAGTACCGCAGGGAAGAAGTTAGAGCCGATATCCGGATACTCCGCGCGCACCACGGTGCTATACAGCAATACGCCCAGAATAAAACAGGCAGCGGCCAGCCCCGGTAACCCGACCGGCATCGTACGGTTCAGGTAACGCTGATGCAGGCAGTAGACCGTCAGCACCAGCGCAATAAGCGGGAAAATCGAAAATGGCACGATGGAGCTAAAAATAGCGGCAAACGTGCCATTAATGGATAAGCCAGCGATCAATGCCAGCAACAGCGTCCCTTTATCCTGACCTGACTGTTTCATTACTCACCTTCACTCTTCGGTTTGATGTGCCAGTTTCTCTTGTTCACGGCGATACCAGTAGTACGCGCCTTTGGAGATCATCCTGAGCTGCAATACCAGTCGCTCTTCAAGCTGCTTGCGTTGTTCAATGCTGACGTCCAGCGCTTCGGCACCCGCGCTGAACACAATCGTCACCATCGCCTCGGCCTGTGCTTCAGTAAAGGCACGCGGCATATGGTTTTCGAGTTCAAGATAGTCGGCAAGTTCCGCGATGAAGTGCTGAATTTCCCGCGCGACGGCGGCACGAAACGCTGCCGATGTGCCCGAACGTTCGCGCAGAAGCAGACGAAACGCGTTGGGGTTATTGCCGATAAATTCCATAAACGTCGACACGGAGGTGCGGATCACGCTGCCGCCTTTGGCGATACGCTGACGCGCCTGGCGCATCAGCTGGCGCAGCATCAAACCGCTCTCGTCGACCATGGTCAGGCCCAGTTCATCCACATCACGGAAGTGACGATAGAAGGACGTTGGCGCAATCCCGGCCTCGCGTGCGACTTCGCGCAGGCTCAAACTGGCAAAACTCCGCTCAGCACTCAGTTGACTGAATGCGGCTTCCACCAGCGAACGCCGGGTTTTCTCTTTTTGTTGTGCTCTTACGCCCATCACGATAGTTGAATCCTTCCAAAGGCCTGATGGCACTATACCAGAGAATAAAATTAATCTGTTTGCTCAGCTTTGTGAATGATTGTTTACGTGCGGTTTGTGCTCCACTGCCGGAAAAAAGCACAACGATAATTGGGTTACCCTGGCAATGATGTTATGATTCTGTTGCTTTTATGTATAAGAACAGGTAAGCCTTGCCATGCCACATTCCTACGATTACGACGCAATAGTTATTGGTTCCGGCCCCGGCGGCGAAGGTGCTGCTATGGGTCTGGTGAAACAGGGAGCCAGAGTAGCGGTCATCGAGCGCTACCATAATGTCGGCGGCGGTTGCACCCACTGGGGCACCATCCCTTCGAAAGCCCTCCGCCACGCCGTTAGCCGCATTATCGAATTTAACCAGAACCCTCTTTACAGCGACCACTCCCGACTTCTTCGTTCCTCCTTTGCCGACATCCTGAATCACGCGGATACCGTCATTAACCAGCAGACGCGCATGCGTCAGGGCTTTTATGAGCGTAACCATTGTGAAATCCTGCAGGGCAACGCGCATTTTGTGGATGAACACACCCTGGCACTCGAATGCCACGACGGTTCGATTGAGACGATCACCGCTGAAAAATTTGTGATTGCCTGCGGTTCACGCCCTTACCATCCGGCCGACGTCGACTTCTCACACCCGCGCGTCTACGACAGCGACTCCATTCTGAGCCTGCACCATGAACCCCGCCACGTCATTATCTATGGCGCAGGGGTCATCGGCTGCGAATACGCGTCGATCTTCCGCGGAATGGATGTCAAAGTTGACCTGATTAACACCCGCGATCGCCTGCTGGCGTTCCTCGATCAGGAAATGTCAGACTCCCTCTCCTACCACTTCTGGAACAGCGGCGTGGTGATTCGTCACAACGAAGAGTACGAGAAAATAGAAGGCTGCGATGATGGTGTGATCATGCACCTGAAGTCCGGTAAGAAGCTGAAAGCCGACTGCCTGCTGTACGCCAACGGCCGTACCGGCAATACCGATTCACTGCGGCTGGAAAATATCGGGCTTGAAACAGACAGCCGCGGTCAGCTGAAGGTCAACAGCATGTATCAGACCGCGCTGCCGCACGTATACGCGGTGGGCGACGTAATTGGCTACCCGAGCCTGGCCTCCGCCGCTTACGATCAGGGCCGCATTGCCGCTCAGGCGCTGGTGAAGGGTGAAGCAACGGCGCATCTGATCGAGGATATTCCGACGGGGATCTACACCATTCCGGAAATCAGTTCTGTCGGGAAAACCGAGCAGCAGCTGACGTCAATGAAGGTGCCTTACGAGGTGGGTCGTGCACAGTTTAAACATCTGGCGCGGGCGCAAATCGTGGGGATGAGCGTGGGAACGCTGAAAATTCTGTTCCATCGCGAGACGAAAGAGATCCTCGGGATTCACTGCTTCGGTGAACGCGCGGCGGAAATCATTCATATCGGCCAGGCTATCATGGAGCAGAAAGGTGGTGGTAACACCATTGAGTACTTCGTTAACACCACCTTTAACTACCCGACCATGGCGGAAGCCTATCGGGTAGCCGCGCTGAACGGCTTAAACCGCCTGTTTTAATGCGCTGTCGAAATGGCCATCCATCGCACCGCGGATGGCCTCTGCCAGCTGCTCATAGCGGCTGCGCAGCGGTGACCCTGGGCGATACACCAGGCCAATGGTGCGACGCGGCTCCGGTTTAATGCACGGCAGGTACACCACGCCATCACGCTTACGCTCGCGTGGCACGGCCAGCGCAGGCAGCAACGTAATACCGCTTCCCGCCGCCACCATATTACGCAGCGTTTCCAGACTGGTTGCGCGGAAGTGGGTATCTTCGTCAGCGCCCGCTTCGAAGCAGAAGCCCATCGCCTGATCGCGCAGGCAGTGACCGTCTTCCAGCATCAGCAGCTTTTCACCGGCCAGATCGGCCATCGGCACGCGATCGCGGTTCGCCCACGGGTGATCTTCATAGATCGCCAGCATCATCGGCTCATCGAACAGCGGTACTTCAATAAACGCTTCGCTCTCTTTTACCAGCGCCAGAATGGCGCAGTCGAGCTTGCCGCTGTCCAGCTGCGCCAGCAGCTGATGGGTTTGCGCTTCGTGCAGGTACATTTCGAGTTTCGGGAACGTCTGGTGCAGCATGGGAATGATGTGCGGTAATAGGTACGGGCCAACGGTTGGGATCAGGCCAATATGCAGCGGGCCGGACATAGCCTCTCCCTGCTGGCTTGCCATTTCCTTGAGCACTTTGACCTCGCGCAGCACGGTGCGCGCCTGATCCACCAGCAGAAGACCTGCCTGTGTGAACAGAACCTTACGGCTGGTGCGCTCCAGCAGCATCACGCCCAGCTCGTCTTCCAGCTTGCGGATCTGCCCGCTCAGCGTGGGCTGGCTGACATGGCAGGAATCTGCCGCGCGGCGAAAGTGACGATGCTCGGCTAACGCTACCAGGTATTCAAGATCACGAATATTCATTATTCATCCTCCGTCGCCACGATAGTTCATGGCGATAGATAGCATAGCAACGAACGATTATCCCTATCAAGCATTCTGTTGAATAATACGCCACATAGACGAGGCGGCACGTGTTTGACCCTTGACGTCCCCGCACCGTCAGCGAGTTTCTCTCAAAACTCGAACAACTAAAGCCAACGTGAACTTTTGCGGACCCCGTGGTCCGCTTTTTTTTTGCGTAAAAAAGCCCAACTCAGGGTTGGGCTGGGGTTTTGCAGGTCGGGTAAGGCGAAGCCGCCACCCGACGTTTCAGGCATCAAATCAGGCGGTTTTTCGCATCCGCAATCGCCTGCGCCACCTGCTTCGGCGACACGCCGCCTTTCGCCGCACGTTTATCCAGGCAGGACTGCAGCGCCAGAATCGGGTACACATCCTCCCCGATCGCCGCGCTGAATTTTTGCAGGTCGGCAAGCGCCAGATCTTCCAGCGGTTTACCCTGACGAATCGCTTCCACTACCGCTTCGCCCACAATATGGTGCGCCTCGCGGAACGGTACGCCCTTCGCGACAAGGTAGTCCGCCAGTTCGGTAGAGTTGGCATAGCCCTGCTGCGCCGCTTCCTGGCAGCGCGGACGTTTCACCTGAATGCCGTCCAGCACCAGCGCGCCCATGTGCAGACAGTCCAGCCAGGTGTCGAGCGCGTCGAACAGCCCTTCCTTGTCTTCCTGCATATCTTTGTTGTACGCCAGCGGCAGCCCTTTCAGGGTCATCATCATACCGGTCAGCGCGCCCTGCACGCGACCGCACTTGCCGCGGATCAGCTCCAGCGCGTCCGGGTTTTTCTTCTGCGGCATCAGCGACGAGCCTGAGGTCACGCGATCGGACAGCTCAACGAAGCCCGCTTCACCGGAGTTAAAGAAGATCAGGTCTTCGGCAAAGCGCGAAAGATGCACCATCCCGATAGAGGCATTGGAGAGCAGCTCCAGCACATGGTCACGGTCAGATACGCTGTCCAGGCTGTTGCGGGTGGCGGAAGCAAAGCCCAGCCATCCTGCCAGCTGCTCGCGGTCGATTTCATACGCCGTACCGGCCAGCGCGCCGCTGCCCAGCGGGCTGACGTCCAGACGCTTCAGGGTATCCTGCAGACGGCTTTCGTCACGCGCCAGCATCTCAACGTAGGCCAGACACCAATGCGCAAAGGTCACCGGCTGCGCGCGCTGCAGGTGGGTATAACCCGGCATCACCGCGTCCTGATTGTTCTGCGCGGTCTCTACCAGCGCACTTTGAAGCTGACGGTTGGCCGCCAGCAGTTCGCCAACGGTCTCTTTACACCACAGCTTCAGGTCGGTGGCGACCTGGTCGTTACGGCTACGGCCGGTGTGCAGCTTTTTACCCAACTGGCCGACTTTGTCGATCAGCTTGCCTTCCACCCAGCTGTGAATATCTTCGGCATCGCTCTGCAGGATTTGCTGCGGATCCAGACGCACCTCTTCCAGCAGGTTGTTCAGCGCCTCTTCCAGCTGCTGCTGTTCGTCTGCGGTCAGTACGCCAACGGTCACCAGCGCTTTGGACCAGGCCACAGAGCCGACAATATCCTGTTCGGCCAGGCGGTAGTCGAAGCGCAAAGAGTCGTTGAACTGTTTGAACCGTTGATCCGCTGCCTGTGTAAAACGCCCACCCCAAAGTGCCATAACATCGTTCCTTTATTCGTTAGTTCCGCCGGGTGCGCTTCGCTTACCCCGGCCTACGGTCATTCAATAAAAAACTTACGCCAGAATACGCGTGCCAATCGGCGTGCCGTTAAACAGCGCCGGGAGCTGCTCCGCGTGACGCCAGGAGGCGATATCCACCGGGCGGCCCAGCGTGCGCGCCGCATCCAGCGCGGCGTTCACTTTGACGATCATGCCGTCGGTAATAATGCCCTGAGCGATCAGCTGCTCGGCTTTGGCGGCGGTCATTTCCGCTATGCGCTGGCCTTTACCGTCAAGAATGCCGCTCACGTCGGAGAGCAGGATCAGGTCCGCGCCCAGCGTGGCCGCCAGCGCGGTTGCCGCCTGGTCCGCGTTAACGTTCATCAGCTCGCCCTCTTCGGTCACGCCGATAGAGCTCACCACCGGCAGGAAACCGCCTTCCAGCAGCGTGTTAATCAGCTTAGGCGAACCTGGCTGCGCCAGTCCAACATGGCCGAGCTCTTCGTCGAGCTGGGTCACTTTTACGCTGTCACCGTCGCCCAGGTAGAGGCCAACGGACGCAATATGGTGTTTCTTCGCCCATGCCAGCAGCGTTTTGTTCGCCGTGCCCGCCAGCGCGCCGGTAATGATGTCAATCTGGTCAGCAGGCGTGACGCGCAGGCCATTTTTCTTTTTCACCGGCAGATTCAGCCCTTTCATCAGCTCATCCACCACGCAGCCGCCACCGTGCACAATCACCAGCGGACGCTGGTGCGATTCGCGATAGTTCACCAGCGCGGTAAACAGGCGCTCCAGCGCTTCTTCGCTGTCCAGCAGTACACCACCGAGTTTGATAATTAATGGGTTCATCATCACACCTTAAATAAGAGCCTGCGTTTCAGGGAAGCCGAAACGAATATTTGCACACTGCATTGCCTGTGCGGCAGCGCCTTTGAGTAAGTTATCTTCTGCGGCGACCACAATCAGATGCTCGCCCTGTACGGCAAAGCCGATATCGCAGAACGGCAGGCCAACCACGTTTTTGAGCGCCGGCACGCCTTTGTCGTACAGACGCACCAGCGGTTTATCCGCATACGCCTGCGTGAAGGCCTCGCTCACCTGCTCTTTCGTCACGCCCGGCTTCAGGCGACAGGTGATGGTTTCGAGGATCCCGCGCGGGAAGCTGCCCAGGTGCGGGGTAAAAATCACCTCCGCGCCCAGATGGGTGGTAATTTCAGGATGATGGCGGTGATTAAACACGCCATACGGCTGAAGGCTCACTTCGCAGAAGCTGTTGGAGATAGCGGCCTTGCGCCCCGCACCGCTCACGCCGCTGGTGGCGTTGATCACCGGCCACTGGCTCAGATCCAGCAGACCGGCGTCGATCAGCGGCTTCAGGGAGAGCTGCGCCGCCGTCGGGTAGCAGCCCGGAACGGCAATCAGGTCCGCTTCTTTCAGTTTATCCGCACTCCACTCCGCCAGGCCGTACACCGCTTTTTCAAGCAGATCCGGATGCTGATGAGTGAAGCCGTAATATTTTTCGTAGAACGCGCCGTCGTTAACGCGGAACGCGCCGGAGAGGTCAAACACCACGCAGCCGGCCGCCAGGAACTGCGGCGCAAGGTCGTGGCTGACCTCGTGCGCGGTGGCTAAAAACACCACGTCGACGCCGTCGGTAAACTCGCTGATGTCAGACATCGGCTGCAGCGGCAGATCGACAATGCCCTTAAGCTGCGGATGCAAATCGGAAATTAACTTTCCTGCATCATTGCTTTGCGCTGACACGGTCAAAGCGGTTATGGTCATATGAGGGTGGCGATTTACGTAGCTTACAAGCTCTGCGCCCGCATAACCGCTAGCGCCTACAATCAGCGTATTCAACATCGGGTTCCTTTATGCTCAACGTTAATGTATTTTTATTCACATTTATTGCATGAATATTGATACTATCACGACCTAAGGTGTGTCAACAATGAAAATGAACTTACCGCCATTTATCGAGATCTACCGCGCCCTGATTGCCACACCGTCCATCAGTGCGACCGAAGAAGCGCTGGATCAGAGCAATGAGTCTTTAATCAATCTGCTGGCGGGTTGGTTTAGCGATCTTGGGTTTAACGTTGAGGTTCAGCCCGTCCCCGGAACACGCCACAAATTTAACCTGCTCGCCAGCACCGGAACCGGCGCGGGCGGCCTGCTGCTGGCCGGCCATACCGACACCGTACCGTTTGACGACGGCCGCTGGACGCGCGATCCGTTCACCCTGACCGAGCATGACAACAAGCTCTACGGTCTGGGCACCGCCGACATGAAAGGCTTCTTCGCCTTTATCCTCGACGCGCTGCGTGACGTGGACGTGACGAAGCTGAAAAAACCGCTCTACATTCTGGCAACCGCCGATGAAGAGACCAGCATGGCGGGCGCACGTTATTTCTCTGAAAACACGTCGATTCGTCCGGACTGCGCGATCATCGGTGAACCGACTTCTCTGCAGCCGATTCGTGCGCACAAAGGCCATATTTCTACCGCGGTGCGCGTGCTGGGCCAGTCCGGTCACTCCAGCGATCCGGCGCGCGGCGTGAACGCCATTGAGCTGATGCACGACGCCATTGGCCGCATTATGACCCTGCGCGACGATTTGAAAGAGCGGTATCACTACGAGGCATTCACCGTGCCGTATCCGACGCTGAACCTCGGTAGCCTGCACGGCGGCGATGCGTCCAACCGCATCTGCGCCTGCTGCGAACTGCATATGGATATCCGTCCGCTGCCGGGCATGACGCTGAGCGATCTGGATGGCCTGCTGAATGAAGCGCTGGCCCCGGTGAGCGAGCGCTGGCCGGGACGCCTGACAGTCTCCGAACTGCATCCGCCAATCCCGGGCTACGAATGCCCGCCAGACCATCAGCTGGTTCAGATGGTGGAAAAACTGCTCGGCGAGAAAACCGACGTGGTGAACTACTGCACCGAAGCGCCGTTTATTCAAACGCTTTGCCCGACGCTGGTCCTCGGCCCTGGCTCCATTAACCAGGCCCACCAGCCGGATGAATATCTGGAAACCCGCTTCATCAAGCCCACCCGCGAGCTGATTACCCAGGTTGTGCATCACTTCTGCTGGCATTAAAACCGCACCGAAAAGTACCCTCTCCCTGTGGGAGAGGGTTCGGGTGAGGGCAACAAATCGCATGATCACCGTCACATTTCCATAAGCATCTCTTATCTGACGCAATGCGAATTAAATTTCGTAAATTGCCCGCATTTATTCGTTTGCTGAACCGTTTTCGCAGCAATTGACGACGGGGGTTTTACGTGGCTTTATAAAGGGAGATGACAAAATAATGTCCAGAAGATTTTCGCCTGGGCATAAACAAAAATGATGGGGTGACTGGGTTTTTATGAACGAACAATATTCCGCGTTGCGTAGTAATGTCAGCATGCTCGGCAAAGTGCTTGGAGATACCATCAAAGACGCGCTGGGGGAGAACATCCTCGACCGCGTTGAAACCATCCGCAAGCTGTCCAAATCTTCCCGTGCCGGTAACGAGGCCAGTCGTCAGGAGCTGCTCAACACCTTGCAGAACCTCTCTAACGATGAGCTGCTGCCCGTTGCCCGCGCCTTCAGCCAGTTCCTGAACCTGGCAAACACCGCTGAGCAATACCACAGCATTTCGCCAAACGGCGAAGCGGCCAGCAACCCGGAAGTCATTGCCCGCACCCTTCGTAAACTGAAAGACCAGCCAGACCTCAACGAAGCCACCATCAAAAAAGCGGTGGAGTCCCTTTCGCTGGAGCTGGTGCTGACCGCACACCCAACCGAAATCACCCGTCGTACGCTGATCCACAAGATGGTGGAAGTAAACAGCTGCCTGAAGCAGCTGGATAACAAAGACATTGCCGACTACGAGCGCAACCAGTTGATGCGCCGTCTGCGCCAGCTGATTGCCCAGTCCTGGCATACCGATGAAATTCGTAAGCATCGCCCAAGCCCGGTCGACGAAGCCAAATGGGGCTTTGCGGTGGTGGAAAACAGCCTGTGGGAAGGGGTACCGAACTACCTGCGCGAGCTGAACGAACAGCTGGAAGAAAACCTGGGCTATCGTCTGCCGGTAGACTTTGTGCCGGTGCGCTTCACCTCCTGGATGGGCGGTGACCGCGACGGCAACCCGAACGTGACCGCGGAAATCACCCGTCACGTCCTGTTGCTGAGCCGCTGGAAAGCGACCGACCTGTTCCTGAAGGATATTCAGGTGCTGATCTCCGAGCTGTCCATGGTTGAAGCGACGCCGGAACTGCGCGCGCTGGCCGGTGAAGAAGGTGCCAGCGAGCCGTACCGTTTCCTGATGAAAAAGCTGCGCGGTCAGCTGATGGCCACCCAGGCGTGGCTGGAAGCGCGCCTTAAAGGCCAGCGCCTGCCGAAGCCGGAAGGTCTGCTGAGCCAGAACGAACAGCTTTGGGAGCCGCTGTACGCCTGCTATAAATCACTCCAGGCCTGCGGGATGGGCATCATCGCCAACGGCGAACTGCTCGATACCCTGCGCCGCGTGAAGTGTTTCGGCGTACCGCTGGTGCGTATCGACGTGCGTCAGGAAAGTACCCGTCATACCGAAGCGCTGGGCGAGCTGACCCGCTATCTCGGCATTGGCGACTATGAAAGCTGGTCCGAAGCCGACAAGCAGGCGTTCCTGATCCGCGAATTGAACTCCAAGCGCCCTCTGCTGCCACGCAACTGGGAGCCAAGCAACGACACCCGCGAGGTGCTCAACACCTGTAAAGCGATCGTCGATGCGCCGAAAGGATCGGTGGCCGCCTATGTGATCTCCATGGCGAAAACCCCGTCCGACGTGCTGGGCGTTCATCTTCTGCTGAAAGAAGCGGGCATCGACTACGCCCTGCCAGTCGCCCCGCTGTTTGAGACCCTCGACGACCTGAACAACGCCAACGACGTCATGACCCAGCTGCTTAACATCGACTGGTATCGCGGCTTTATTCAGGGCAAGCAGATGGTAATGATTGGCTATTCCGACTCCGCGAAAGATGCGGGCGTGATGGCGGCGTCCTGGGCGCAGTATCAGGCTCAGGATGCGCTGATCAAAACCTGCGAGAAAGCCGGTATTGAGCTGACCCTGTTCCACGGTCGCGGCGGCTCCATTGGTCGCGGTGGCGCGCCTGCTCACGCGGCGCTGCTCTCTCAACCGCCGGGAAGCCTGAAAGGCGGCCTGCGCGTGACCGAGCAGGGCGAGATGATCCGCTTCAAGTATGGCCTGCCGGAAGTGACCATCAGCAGCCTGTCGCTCTATACCAGCGCGATCCTGGAAGCGAACCTGCTGCCACCGCCGGAGCCAAAAGAATCCTGGTGCCGCATCATGGACGAGCTGTCAGACATCTCCTGCGATCTGTACCGCGGCTACGTGCGTGAAAACAAAGACTTCGTGCCTTACTTCCGTTCAGCAACGCCTGAGCAGGAGCTGGGTAAACTGCCGCTGGGCTCGCGTCCTGCAAAGCGTCGCCCGACCGGTGGCGTTGAATCCCTGCGCGCCATTCCATGGATCTTCGCCTGGACGCAGAACCGCCTGATGCTACCCGCCTGGCTGGGTGCCGGTGCCGCGCTGCAAAAAGTGGTGGAAGACGGCAAACAGAACGAACTGGAAACCATGTGCCGCGACTGGCCCTTCTTCTCTACCCGTCTTGGCATGCTGGAGATGGTCTTCTCGAAGGCCGACCTGTGGCTGGCGGAATACTACGACCAGCGGCTGGTGAAACCAGAGCTGTGGGCGTTGGGTAAAGAACTGCGCGAACTGCTGGAAGGCGACATCAAAGTGGTGCTGGACATCGCCAACGACTCGCACCTGATGGCGGACCTGCCGTGGATCGCCGAGTCAATCCAGTTGCGTAACATCTACACCGACCCGCTGAACGTTTTACAGGCTGAACTGCTGCACCGTTCCCGTCTGGCGGAAGAGGAAGGTAAAGAGCCGGATCCTCGCGTTGAACAGGCACTGATGGTGACGATTGCGGGCGTTGCGGCGGGTATGCGTAACACTGGGTAATGCTTTATGCCGGGCAGGCGTTTTTAGCGCCGCCCGGCACGTTTCGGTAGTCTTCTCATGTATTCCGATATCACCCAAATTTTGACTGACCTGGTGAACCGCACGTTACCGCTGGGCCAGATTCATTTCTCAGCGCTGGCTGAACAGCATCCCCGAACATCTCCCTGCCTCGTCATTACCCTTGCTACCCCCTGTGAGGCGATATTTTCATCCTTTGGACACATCACGCTTCCACCGCCTAACGCCCTGAGCATACATTTCGGTAAGCAGCAGCTGACTTTCGATTTACAGCGTGACAACGCGTTTTTGCAGCAGCTACAGGTTCCCCGGCGTGGCCCGCGAACGGGTGCTTTTCTTCTGCAAGCGCTCACCGAATTACAGATGCAGCCAGACGAGCAAGACACAGCCATGCTGGTGGTATTAAGCTTGCTCAGCCACTGCCGGGATCTGCTTGGCAGTGACATCCACACCGCTAACCGCAGCCGGGCACTATTCGAAGCCGTTCGTAACTATATCGAAGAAAATTACGCCTCTTCGTTAACACGCGAATCCGTGGCACAGGCGTTCTACATCTCGCCGAATTACCTTTCCCATCTC
The DNA here is from genome assembly GCF_014895705.1 of Enterobacter cloacae complex sp. P27C. NCBI lineage: Bacteria > Pseudomonadati > Pseudomonadota > Gammaproteobacteria > Enterobacterales > Enterobacteriaceae > Enterobacter > Enterobacter cloacae complex sp. P27C. Next base: position 100,966 of record NZ_JADBQB010000010.1, on the reverse strand, counting down.
TTTCAGAAGATCGGCCACATGGGGTTCAACGAGTATCTGACACAAACGCGGCTGGAACATGCCCGCCAGTTGCTGAAAGGCTACGATCTCAAAATTAAAGATATTGCCGCACGCTGCGGATTTCCTGACAGCAACTACTTTTGTCGCCTCTTTCGCAAGCACACCGAGCGTTCCCCTTCCGAATATCGTCGCCAGTATCACAGCCAGCTTATCGCCAAAAAATAGCATTGTGATCGCTATCGCACTTCGCTAAGGACATTACATTTGTCCAGTATTTGGCAAAATTGACCTGTATCCGCCGCACTCAGCCGGGCCTTATCCTTTATTCAACCTTTCTGACTTAAGGAAAAATAATGGAACTGTATCTGGATACCGCCAACGTGGCGGAAGTTGAGCGCCTGGCGCGCATTTTTCCCATCGCGGGCGTCACCACAAATCCGAGCATCATTGCCGCCAGCCGTGAATCCATCTGGGACGTGCTGCCGCGGCTGCAACAAGCCATCGGGCCGGAGGGCACGCTGTTTGCTCAAACCATGAGCCGCGACGCCGAAGGCATGGTGGCGGAGGCCAAACGCCTGAGTAACGCCATCCCGGGTATTGTGGTGAAAATTCCGGTCACCGCGCAGGGGCTTATCGCCATTAAAGAGCTGAAAAGAGAGGGTATTACCACGCTGGGCACCGCCGTTTACAGCGCCGCTCAGGGTTTACTGGCCGCGCTGGCAGGCGCGAAATACGTTGCGCCGTACGTCAACCGCGTCGACGCACAAGGCGGCGACGGTATTCGCATGGTACAGGAGCTGCAGTCCCTGCTGGAACTGCATGCGCCGGAAAGCATGGTGCTGGCTGCCAGCTTTAAAACACCGCGTCAGGCGCTTGACTGCCTGCTGGCCGGATGCGAGGCAATCACGATCCCCTTAGACGTAGCGCAACAAATGCTCGGTACCCCAGCGGTAGAGTCGGCCATAGAAAAGTTCGAGCAGGACTGGAAAAACGCGTTTGGTAACCTCAATCTCTAATGGAGAAGAGGTTCGCAAAAAGAACTCGAACGCCTGAAAAAGCGGGTGGCAGCTACGCCTTACCCCGCCTGGATGACTGGCAAAAAAATCCCCGCCGTGGCGGGGATTGCTTTTACTTCACGTCAAACCGATCCAAATCCATCACCTTCGCCCATGCGGCAACGAAGTCACGGACAAACTTCTCGTGTGCGTCGCTGCTGGCATACACTTCGGCCAGCGCGCGCAGGACGGCGTTCGAACCGAAGACCAGGTCGGCGCGGGTCGCGGTGTATTTCACTTCACCGCTGGCGCGATCGCTACCGGCAAACAGCTCGTTTGAATCGTCGGTCGCTTTCCACTGGGTATTCATATCCAGCAGGTTCACGAAGAAGTCGTTGCTCAGCACGCCCTCGCGGCTGGTGAATACGCCATTCTTGCTGCCATCAAAGTTCGTGCCCAGCACACGCAGGCCACCGATCAGCACCGTCAGCTCAGGTGCGGTCAGGGTCAGCTGCTGGGCCTTATCAATCAGCAATGATTCCGTCGTGGACACATCCACCTGCGCACGGTAATTGCGGAAGCCGTCGGCAATCGGTTCGAGCAGGTTAAACATCTCGATATCCGTCTGATCCTGACGTGCATCCACACGGCCCGGCGTGAACGGCACGTTGACGTAAACGCCCGCGGCTTTCGCCGCCTGCTCAACGCCCACAACGCCCGCCAGCACGATGATATCCGCCAGCGAGGCTTTATTGGTGGTGCGCTGAATTGCTTCCAGAGCCGGTAACGCACGTACCGCCGCGGCGTTCACATCCCAGTCGCGCTGAGGCGCCAGCGCCAGACGCGCGCCGTTGGCGCCGCCGCGCTTGTCGCCACCGCGGAAGGTCGATGCAGACGCCCATGCCACTGAAACCAGCTCGCTCACGGAGAGGCCAGAGGCCGCGATTTCCGCTTTCAGGCTTTCAATGTCTTCCTGCGTCGGATGGAACACCGGCTGAGGCAGCGGATCCTGCCAAATCAGATCTTCTTTCGGCACTTCCGGGCCGATGTACCGCGCTTTTGGCCCCATATCACGGTGGGTCAGTTTGAACCACGCGCGCGCGAAGGCTTCGTTAAAGGCCTGCGGATCGTTCAGGAAGCGACGGGAAATTTTCTCGAATTCCGGGTCAAAGCGCAGCGTCAGGTCGGTGACCAGCATGGTTGGCTTGCGTTTTTTCGACGGGTCGAACGGGTCAGGCATGATCTCTGGCGCATCCACGGCTTCAAACTGAATCGCGCCTGCCGGGCTGCGGGTCTGCACCCATTCGTACTTGAACAGGTTCTCAAAGAAGTAGTTACTCCACTGGGTCGGAGTTTGCGACCAGATGACTTCCAGCCCGGAGGTGATGGCGTCAGCGCCAATACCGGTGCCGTGCGTGCTGGCCCAGCCTAAGCCCTGCGCTTCAATCGGCGAGGCTTCCGGATCGGTACCTACGTGCGTGGCTTCACCCGCGCCGTGGGTTTTACCGAGCGTATGGCCGCCGGCAATCAGCGCGACGGTCTCTTCGTCATTCATACCCATGTTGCCAAAGGTGGCGCGGATTGCCGCCGCAGCAGACAGCGGTTCACCGCTGGCGTTTGGCCCTTCAGGGTTCACGTAAATCAGCCCCATTTCGGTGGCCGCCAGCGGGCGCTTCGCCAGTGCTTCCGGGTCACGGTGGGTCAGCCAGGCTTTTTCATCACCCCAGTTCACGTCCAGATCCGGTTCCCAGACGTCTTCACGACCGGCGCCAAAACCAAAGGTGCGGAAGCCGGAGTTCTCCAGCGCCACGTTACCCGCGAGAATAAACAGGTCGGCCCAGGAGATTTTTTGTCCGTATTTTTGCTTGATTGGCCACAGCAGGCGGCGCGCTTTATCCAGGCTGACGTTATCAGGCCAGGAGTTCAGCGGCGCAAAGCGCTGTTGGCCGCGTCCGGCGCCGCCGCGTCCGTCAACGGAGCGGTAAGTACCTGCCCCGTGCCAGGCCATGCGAATAAACAGGCCCGCGTAGCTGCCCCAGTCGGCTGGCCACCACGGTTGAGAGTCGGTTAAGAGTGCTTTGAGATCGCCTTTGAGGGCAGAGTAATCAAGCTTGCTGAATTCTTTGCGGTAGTCGAAGTCTTCACCCAGCGGGTTCGAACGATTGGAATGTTGGTTAAGAAGATCGATACGGAGTTGTTTTGGCCACCAGTCGCGGCTGCCCGTACCTGCGCCCGCGCTGTGATCGACGCCGCCGTGATGGAACGGGCATTTGCCGGCTGATGCTGCGTTATTGCTCTCGTCTGACGTGCTCATCGCTATGCTCCCTTTTACAGTGTTACCGTTACGATATACACCACTAGCAATAAGATATAGTTGAATTAATCCACAGATTCGATAGTTAATACCTTTTAACTATTTGTTTGATTAAAAAGCCCTCACTTTATGAGGGCTTTTTGCTGATTACGCCGGACGAACGCCCAGCGTATGACAAATGGCGTAGCTCATCTCCGCGCGGTTAAGCGTGTAGAAGTGGAAGTCTTTCACCCCTTCGCGGCTTAAGATCTTCACCATGTCCATCGCGATATTGGCCCCCACCAGCTTGCGGGTTTCCGCGTCATCGTCCAGCCCTTCGTACATTTTGGACATCCACAGCGGAATGCGAACGTTGGTCATATCGGCGAACTTCTTCGCCTGTTTGAAGTTAGAGACTGGCAGAATGCCCGGGATAATTTCGACGTCGATACCTGCCGAGACGCAGCGGTCGCGGAAGCGCAGATAGCTTTCCACGTCAAAGAAGAACTGGGTGATGGCGCGGTTGGCACCGGCCTCCACCTTACGCTTCAGGTTAAGCAAATCCGCCTGGGCGCTTTTCGCTTCCGGGTGGACTTCAGGGTAGGCGGCCACGGAAATATCAAAATCAGCAACGTCTTTCAGCAGCGCGACCAGATCGGTAGCGTACATGTCCGGCTTGCCGCTTCCCGGCGGCAGATCGCCACGCAGGGCAACGATATGGCGAATCCCGTTGTTCCAGTAGTCCTGGGCAATGGCGCGCAGCTCATCGCGGGTGGCGTCAATACAGGTCAGATGCGGCGCTGCTTCCAGACCGGTTCTGTCCTTAATGCCTTTAATAATGCTGTGCGTGCGGTCGCGCTCGCCGGAGTTGGCGCCGTAGGTCACGGAGACAAACTTCGGCTTAAGGCTGCTCAGGCGATCGATAGAGCTCCACAGGGTTTGCTCCATTTCACTGGTGCGCGGCGGGAAAAATTCAAAAGAGACGTTAATCTGGCCATTTACTTCGGCCAGGCTCTGATTCAGTGCTTCCCGCTGGTTGGCGTGAAAAAAGCTCATACCTTACCTCTATCTTTCGCGTGTCAATGTCTGTTGTGTTGTGAACTTCTATACGTTTAGACGTCCAGATGTAAAAATGACGGAAAAGCGGCGTGACGTCAACAGAAATAATCACAATAACGGTGAGGTTTGCTCAGGGAAGATGAAGGGAGTTCATGATGAGGGTGAGCGCGGTCTGATGCCCTCACCCTAACCCTCTCCCACAGGGAGAGGGAAATTCACTTTTTACAGCAGCTTAGCCAGACGGTTAATATCGGACTGGATAGCCCCAGCGGTGACATCGCGCCCCGCGCCCGGGCCGCGGATCACCAGCGGGTTATCGCGGTACCAGCGGCTTTCAATGGCGAAGACGTTATCGCACGGCAGCAGGGCCGCCAGCGGATGGTCAGGACGCACCGCCTCGACACCCACACGCGCCTTACCGTTCGCCTCGAAACGCGCCACGTAGCGCAGCACCAGCCCCATCTCGTTTGCCGCTTCCAGACGCTGCACCATCTGGTCATTCAGCTCGTCGCCGTTTTCGAAGAAGTGATCAACAGAACCTTCTTCGCAGCCCGCAGGCACCAGCGACTCGACGCGTACGGAATCCGGCTCGATGTCATAACCGGCTTCACGCGCCAGGATCACCAGCTTGCGCATCACGTCTTTACCGGAGAGGTCAACGCGCGGATCGGGCTCGGTTAAGCCCTGCTGCCACGCCTGATCCACCAGGTCGGTGAACGGTACGGTGCCGTCAAACTGCAGGAACAGCCAGGAGAGCGTGCCGGAGAAGATCCCGCTCAGCGCCAGAATGCTGTCGCCGCTTTCAATCAGGTCACGCACGGTATGGTTAACCGGCAGGCCCGCGCCAACGGTGGCATTATAGAGCCAGTGGCGGCCGGTTTTTTCAAACGCGTCGTGGATCTGACGGTATTTATCGGTGCTGCTCGCCCCCGCCAGCTTGTTGGCGCTGATGACGTGGAAACCGTGGCTGGCGAAATCCAGATACTGATCGGCAAGCTGTTCGCTGGCGGTGACGTCCAGCACCACCAGATCGTCATACGGGTGCGCGCGCATCCACAGGAACAGCGACTCTTCATCCTGCTCAACCGCTTCATCGTTAAAGAAGGCAAGCGCCCGGCTGGCGTCCAGCCCTTCATAGTTCAGCAGGCTGCGGCGGCTATCCACCACGCCCGCAAGAATAAATTCAAACCCGGTACGCGCCGAAAGCGTGACCTGTTCGCGGGCGAACAGCTCCAGCCAGCGGGAACCGATGTTACCCTTACCAAACAGCACCAGGCCGATGCGTTTTTCCGCGCGGAACAGCGAGGTGTGCAGACCCTGAATCAGGCTTTCGGTTGGACCTTTACGCAGCACGGCGACCAGGCTGATGCCCTCTTCCGACTGCCAGGTGAACTCCACCGGTTGGCCCTTCAGTTGCTGCCAGAAACGGTGGCAGTGCAGCGGGTTACGGGTGACGCCCGCGCCGACCATCGCCACCAGCGCCAGCCCCTGACGCAGGCGAAGCTCGCCCGGCAGGCCCGCTTCGTCGAGAATTTTCAGCGCGCTGTCCGCCACTTCGGCGGTATAGCAGAACTGCAGCAGCTGACGATCGTTATGCACGCCAACGGCCAGCGGACGCACCTGGGCGCGTTTCAGGATCGTGTCGATATCTTTATGCGCCAGCCTGAAGTCCTGACCCGCAGGCACCTGGAACTCAATCAGGCAGATGTCGTCGTGGCTGGTGACGATGCGCGCGCCCGTGCCGGACGCCAGCACGCGCTCAATGCGGGTAGACCCCTGATCCGGCGTATAGCTACAGCGCAGCTGCAGGTCAATATCGCTGCCGGAAACCGGCTGCAGCGTGCGCGCGTGCAGCACCGGGGCCGCCAGACGCGCCAGCTCGCTCGCTTCGTCGAGACGCAGCAGCGGAAGCAGGCAGGCATCTTTCACTTTACGCGGGTCCGCGCTGTAGACACCGGCCACGTCGCTCCAGATGGTAACGCGGGACACGCCCGCCAGGGCACCGATCTGCGTTGCCGAGTAGTCCGAGCCGTTACGGCCCAGCAGCACGGTTTCACCGGCGTTGCTGCGGCTGATAAAGCCGGTGACGACAATACGTTTGCCCGGATGCTGCACCAGCAGCTGCTGCAGCAGCGGGTAGGACAGGCCTTCATCCACCTGTGGCTGGGCGGCGCGTTCGGCGCGCAGGAAATCACGCGCGTCGAGCCAGGCGGCGTCCACGCCCAGGTGTTGCAGCACGGCGGCCATCAGGCGCGCGGACCACACTTCACCGTGCCCCACCACTTCGGCATACACCGCGTCGGTAATCCCGCTGTCCAGCAGAGCAGCCAGACGCTCAAGGTCATGCGTGAAGGCGCTGATCAGCCCGTCCGCCACGTCCGCAGGCAGCAGGCCGGCAATCAGCTCGCTCTGGTAACGACGTAAGGACTGTTGCACCTGATGCGCAGAAAGGCGATCGGTCTGGCTCAGTTTCAGCCAGCTAATCAACTGGTTGGTGGTGCTGCCCGCCGCCGAGACAACCATCATGTCACCCGGCTGTGAATATTCGGTCATGATCCCTGCGACGCGCAGATAACATTTCACATCAGCAAGACTACTACCACCAAACTTGTGCAGCTGACGACCCTTCGCCCCTGCCTGCGCTATCACACTCATGATTACCCCTTGGCTGCGACCCGGAAGCCATTTTCCAGATCGGCAATTAAATCTTCAGAATCTTCAATACCGGTCGAGATACGCAGCAGCGTCTCGGAAATCCCGGCGGCGGCACGTGCTTCCGGTGCCATACCTGCGTGCGTCATGGTCGCGGCGTGGGAGATCAAGCTTTCAACCCCACCTAAGGATTCCGCCAGCGTAAACAATGACAGCCCGCTCAGGAAGCGACGCAGCGTTTGCTCGTCACCGTCCAGTTCAAAACTTAACATCGCGCCAAATCCCTTCTGCTGGCGCGCGGCAATCTCATGCCCCTGGTTTTCCGGCAGCGACGGGTGATAAAGCTTCTTCACCAGCGGCTGGGTTTTCAGGAAATCGACAATCGCCTGGGCATTACGCTGCGCCACGTCCATGCGCGGCGACAGCGTGCGGATGCCGCGCAACAGCAGGTAGCTGTCGAACGCGCCCGCGGTGACGCCGATATTATTAGCCCACCATGCCAGTTCCGTGACAACGTCGGGATCTTTTGCAATCACCACGCCTGCCACCACGTCAGAATGGCCGTTCAGATATTTAGTGCATGAATGCAATACCAGATCCGCACCCAGTGCTAACGGGTTCTGAAGGGCCGGACTGAGGAAGGTATTATCCACTACACTTATCGCTCCCGCATCCCTTGCGAGCTGACAAATTTTCGCAATGTCGACAACGCGCAACAATGGGTTGCTTGGACTTTCCACCAGAACCAGCTTCGGCTTCTCTGCCAGCGCCTGTTTCAGCGCCTGTTCGTCGTTTTGATCGACAAACAGCACGCGGTAGCAGCCGCGCTTTGCCAGGCTATCAAACAGACGATAACTACCGCCGTAACAGTCGTGCGGCGCAACCAGCAGATCGCCAGGCTTCAGGAACACCGTGGTCACCAGGTGAATGGCAGACATACCGGTATTGGTTAATACCGCACCCGCGCCGCCTTCCAGTTCCGCCAGCGCGCGCTGGGTTACATCACGCGTAGGGTTGCCGCGACGCGAGTAGTCATGCGCGCGCGGTTCATTAAATCCGGTGAAATTGTAGGTGCTGGAAAGATGAATGGGCGGGACAACGCAGCCGTACTGCTCGTCATCATTTAATCCGCTACGCACTGCGATCGTGGCCTGTTTACGCGTCATGGTGAGGGCTTCCTGGCGAATGAGGTGAAAAGTCAGTCACCAGAGTAAACATTGAAAGTATGGACGTCAATACATCTGGACATCTAAACTTCTTTGCGTATAGATTGAGCAATGCGCAAATAGCCGTTAAAATTATATGCTTTAGTGCACGCTGCAGCGGCAATATCCGTGCCACGGTATCGTCTCTACGGTAAACTACGCAAGATTACGGTTCAAAACGGGCAGTGACCGGTTTGCACCTTTAGATTAATGACTGAGAGGATTAAAGGTATCTCATGGCTGAATGGAGCGGCGAATATATCAGCCCATACGCTGAGCACGGTAAGAAGAGTGAGCAAGTAAAGAAAATTACGGTTTCCATTCCTCTGAAGGTGTTGAAGATCCTCACCGATGAACGTACGCGTCGTCAGGTGAACAACCTGCGTCACGCAACCAACAGCGAACTGCTGTGCGAAGCGTTCCTGCATGCGTTTACCGGCCAACCGTTGCCGAACGATGACGATCTGCGCAAAGAGCGTAGCGACGAAATCCCGGAAGAGGCGAAGGTGATCATGCGTGAACTGGGTATTGACCCGGAGACGTGGGAATACTGAGAAGCGGATACAAAAAAGGCACCTTGCGGTGCCTTTTTTTCGGGAAACTTATTTAGCGCCCGGGATGCTGAAACGCTTGTTGAAGCGGTCAACACGGCCACCGGTTGCAACATCACGCTGCTTACCAGTGTAGAACGGGTGGCATTTGCCGCACACGTCCAGGTTCAGATCGTGACCCACGGTAGAGCGGATCTGGATAGAGTTACCGCAAGAGCAGTTTGCAGTAATCATTTCGTATTTCGGGTGAATATCTTTTTTCATGGGAGAACCTCAGTTAAGGCCGCGTCGCTCTTCCAGCCCTAACGCCAGACACCACGCGATGTTGAATGTAAGTTCTTTGGCGTAAAGTACACCAAAGGCGGCGAATCATACAGAATTTAACCAACGTATGCAAACTGATCCGCACGCCGCTTTTACTAATGTGTATACTAACGCGCCACTTTTCAAGTCAGGAAGATTCGATGCCCGTCGCTCACGTTGCCCTGCCCGTTCCGCTTCCCCGCACCTTTGACTACCTGCTGCCCGACAGCATGAGCGCCAAAGCGGGCTGTCGCGTGACCGTGCCGTTTGGCAAACAGCAGCGCGTGGGGATCGTCGTCTCCGTCAGCGATAAAAGCGAATTGCCCCTCAATGAACTGAAATCGGTGGTTGAGGTGCTGGACAGCGAACCTGTTTACTCCACCAGCACCTGGCGACTGCTGCTGTGGGCGGCAGATTATTATCATCACCCGATTGGCGACGTCCTGTTCCACGCCCTGCCGATCCTGCTGCGCCAGGGCAAGAGCGCCAGCCACGCCCCGATGTGGTACTGGTTTGCCACCGAACAGGGGCAGGCCGTGGACATCAACAGCCTGAAGCGTTCGCAGAAACAGCAGCAGGCGCTGGCGGCGCTGCGCCAGGGAAAAATCTGGCGGCACCAGGTCGACGAGCTTGAGGTCAGCGAAACGGCGCTACAGGCATTAAGAAAGAAAGGGTTGAGCGAGCTGGCCAGCGAAGCGCCCGCCCTTCACGACTGGCGCGACGGCTTCTCCGTCTCGGGCGATCGCCTGCGCCTGAATACCGAGCAGGCTACCGCGGTAGGCGCCATTCATAGCGCCTCGGACCACTTTTCCGCCTGGCTGCTGGCGGGCGTGACGGGCTCCGGCAAGACCGAAGTTTATCTGAGCGTGCTGGAAAACGTGCTCGCGCAGGGCAAACAGGCGCTGGTGATGGTGCCGGAAATCGGCCTGACGCCGCAGACCATTGCCCGCTTCCGCGAGCGCTTTAACGCGCCCGTTGAGGTGCTGCACTCCGGGCTGAACGACAGCGAGCGCCTCAGCGCCTGGCTGAAAGCGAAAAACGGCGAAGCGGCGATTGTGATCGGCACCCGCTCGTCGCTGTTTACGCCGTTTAAAAACCTCGGTGTCATCGTGATCGACGAAGAGCACGACAGCTCCTATAAACAGCAGGAAGGCTGGCGCTATCACGCCCGCGATCTGGCGGTCTACCGTGCGCACAGCGAGCAAATCCCTATTATTCTCGGATCCGCCACGCCTGCGCTCGAAACGCTGCACAACGTGCGCCAGCGTAAATACCACATGCTGCGCCTGACGCGCCGCGCGGGGAATGCCCGCCCGGCCATTCAGCACGTGCTGGATCTCAAAGGCCAGCAGGTGCAGGCCGGCTTAGCGCCCGCCTTGATTTCCCGCATGCGCCAGCATTTGCAGGCGGGGAACCAGGTCATTCTGTTCCTCAACCGTCGCGGATTTGCCCCCGCCCTGCTGTGCCACGACTGCGGCTGGATTGCCGAGTGCCCGCGCTGCGACCACTACTACACCTTCCATCAGGCCCAGCGACATTTGCGCTGCCACCACTGCGACAGCCAGCGTCCGGTTCCTCGCCAGTGCCCGTCATGTGGTTCCACGCATATCGTGCCGGTGGGGCTGGGAACGGAACAGCTGGAACAGGCGCTTGGCCCTTTCTTCCCGGACGTGCCTATTTCCCGAATCGACCGGGACACCACCAGCCGCAAGGGGGCGCTGGAGCAGCAGCTGGCGGAAGTGCATCGCGGCGGCGCGCGCATCCTGATTGGCACCCAGATGCTGGCCAAAGGACACCACTTCCCGGACGTGACGCTGGTCGCCCTGCTCGACGTCGACGGCGCGCTGTTCTCGGCAGATTTCCGCTCCGCCGAGCGCTTCGCCCAGCTTTATACCCAGGTTGCCGGGCGTGCCGGACGCGCGGGTAAACAGGGAGAGGTAATACTGCAAACGCATCACCCTGAGCACCCGCTGCTACAGACTCTGCTGCACAAAGGCTATGACGCCTTTGCCGAGCAGGCGCTGGCCGAACGCCAGACCATGCAGCTGCCGCCGTGGACCAGCCACGTCATCATCCGCGCGGAGGATCATAACAACCAGCAGGCGCCGCTTTTCCTGCAACAGCTGAGGAATCTCCTGCAGGCCAGCCCGCTGGTGGATAACCAGCTGTGGATCCTGGGCCCGGTGCCGGCGCTGGCGCCAAAACGCGGTGGACGTTTCCGCTGGCAGATTTTACTTCAGCACCCCTCGCGTATTCGCCTGCAGCACATCGTCAGCGGCACGCTGGCGCTCATCAATACCCTGCCGGAAGCGCGTAAAGTGAAGTGGGTACTGGACGTCGATCCCATCGAAGGCTGAAGACGGATCGAAAAATTTAACGCGCCTCACACTTTTTATGAAAATTCTGTAACCGATTCCATTAACTATCTGTAAAAATGGTGATGTCCGCAGTTCGGTGTTCAGGCGAGGAGAAGACGTTGAAGTCCAGGAAAGAGGTTGCCACGGCGACCATGAAAGACGTTGCCGAGAAAGCACAAGTCTCAACGGCAACTGTGTCCCGCGCATTAATGAACCCGGATAAAGTCTCCCAGGCGACCCGTAACAAGGTTGAACAGGCGGCGCTGGAAGTGGGGTATTTCCCGCAGGCGATGGGGCGGAACGTCAAGCGCAATGAATCGCGGACCATCCTGGTAATAGTGCCGGATATCTGCGATCCCTTCTTCAGCGAGATCATTCGCGGTATCGAAGTGACGGCGGCGGAGCAGGGCTATCTGGTGCTGATTGGCGACTGCGCTCACCAGAACCAGCAGGAAAAAACCTTTATCGACCTCATTATCACCAAGCAGATTGACGGCATGCTGCTGCTTGGCTCGCGCCTGCCGTTTGATGCCAGCATCGAAGAGCAGCGCAATTTACCGCCGATGGTAATGGCCAACGAATTTGCGCCTGAGCTTGAGCTGCCGACGGTCCACATTGATAACCTCACCGCCGCGTTCAACGCCGTAAACTATCTCCAGGAGCTGGGACATAAGCGGATTGGCTGCATTGCCGGGCCGGAAGAGATGCCGCTGTGCCACTACCGCCTGCAGGGCTATGTTCAGGCGCTGCGCCGTACCGGTGCGATTGTCGATCCGCACTATATTGCGCGCGGTAATTTTACCTTTGAAGCGGGCGGACAGGCGCTGGAGAAACTGCTGGCGCTGCCGGAACCGCCAACGGCGGTGTTCTGCCACAGCGACGTGATGGCGCTGGGTGCGCTTTCACACGCCAAGCGCCGTGGCTTACGTGTGCCGAAAGATTTGTCGATTATCGGATTCGATAACATTTCACTTTCAGAGTTTTGCGATCCACCGCTCTCCACCGTTTCACAACCGCGCTATCAGATTGGCCGCGAAGCGATGCTACTTCTGCTGGATCAGCTGCAGGGTCAAACGGTTAGCAGCGGCTCGCGTTTGCTGGACTGCGAGCTGATTATTCGCGGCTCTACCCAGGCATTGACTTAAAGTAAACGCCTTTCGGACACCCTTATCTGGTCAAAGCCCCGCCGCTTAAGTAACATGGCGGGCTGACGAACGAATAAATACAGCGAAACGATAGTGGCACAACGAGATTATGTACGTCGCGGCCAGCCGGCACCTTCGCGACGCAAAAAGAGCAGTTCAAAAAGCAAGCAGCGTAATCTGCCTGCGGTCTCGCCAGCAATGGTCGCTATTGCTGCGGCCGTGCTGGTGGCCTTTATTGGCGGCCTGTACTTCATCACGCACCATAAAAAAGAAGAGTCCGAGGCCCTTCAGGGCAACAAAGTGGTGGGAAATGGTCTGCCGCCGAAACCTGAAGAGCGCTGGCGCTATATTAAAGAGCTGGAAAGTCGTCAGCCCGGCGTGCGTGCGCCTACTGAGCCCTCAGCCGGTGGCGAAGTGAAGAATGCCGATCAGCTGACGGACGAGCAGCGCCAGCTGCTGGCACAGATGCAGGCCGATATGCGCCAGCAGCCGACGCAGCTGAATGAAGTGCCGTGGAATGAACAAACGCCAGCGCAGCGTCAGCAAACGTTGCAGCTGCAGCGTCAGCGCCAGGCACAAATTCAACAGCAGCAACAGCAGCAGTGGACGCAAACTCAGCCGGTACAGCAGCCGAAGGCCCAGCCATACCAGCAACCGCAGCAGCAGACGCGTACGGTGCAGTCGCAGCCTGTTCAACAGCCAAAAGCGCAGCCGCCAAAGCAAGCGGCGCAGCCGTATCAGGATCTGCTCCAGACGCCAGCGCATACCACCGCGCAGCAGCCGAAAACGCAGCAGGCCGCGCCGGTGACCAAAGAGACCGAAGCGCCGAAGCAGACGGCAGAGAAAAAAGACGAGCGCCGCTGGATGGTGCAGTGCGGTTCGTTTAAAGGTGCCGAACAGGCGGAAACGGTACGTGCTCAGCTGGCGTTCGAAGGATTTGATTCACGCATTACCACCAATAACGGCTGGAACCGCGTGGTGATCGGCCCGGTTAAAGGCAAAGAAAACGCAGACGGCACCATTTCCCGTTTGAAAGTGGCTGGCCACACAAACTGCATTCGACTCGCCTCCGGGGGTTGAAACCCCCAAAATCCCCCCCATCTATCATTTAATTCAGCCCTGAGCACAGGTTCAGGGCTTCTGTTTCCCGAATCTGTAACCAGGGGGTCTGCTCGTGACAACAATAGTAAGTGTACGCCGTAACGGCCATGTGGTAATCGCCGGTGATGGCCAGGCCACGCTGGGTAATACCGTCATGAAAGGCAACGTGAAGAAAGTCCGTCGTCTCTACAACGACAAAGTGATCGCCGGTTTCGCAGGCGGCACGGCGGATGCCTTCACGCTGTTTGAACTGTTTGAACGCAAGCTGGAAATGCACCAGGGTCATCTGGTGAAAGCTGCCGTAGAGCTGGCAAAGGACTGGCGTACCGACCGTATGCTGCGCAAGCTCGAAGCGCTGCTGGCGGTCGCGGATGAAACCGCTTCGCTTATCATCACCGGTAACGGTGACGTGATTCAGCCGGAAAACGACCTGATTGCCATCGGCTCTGGCGGCCCTTATGCCCAGGCTGCAGCCCGCGCGCTGTTGGAAAATACCGACATGAACGCGCGTGATATCGCGGTGAAGGCGTTGGATATTGCAGGTGATATCTGCATCTATACCAACCACAACCACACCATCGAAGAATTGACCTCCAAAGCGTAAGGATCTCCTATGTCTGAAATGACCCCACGCGAAATTGTCAGCGAACTGAACAAACACATTATCGGCCAGGATAACGCCAAGCGCTCCGTGGCTATCGCGCTGCGTAACCGCTGGCGTCGTATGCAGCTTGACGAAGAGCTGCGTCACGAAGTCACCCCGAAAAACATTCTGATGATCGGCCCGACCGGCGTCGGTAAAACCGAAATCGCCCGTCGTCTGGCGAAGCTGGCGAACGCGCCGTTCATCAAAGTTGAAGCCACCAAGTTCACCGAGGTGGGCTATGTGGGTAAAGAAGTGGACTCCATCATCCGCGACCTGACCGATTCTGCAATTAAGATGGTGCGCGTCCAGGCGATTGAGAAAAACCGCTACCGCGCGGAAGAGATGGCCGAAGAGCGTATTCTCGACGTGCTGATCCCACCGGCGAAAAACAACTGGGGCCAGGCTGAACAGCAGGCTGAGCCTTCAGCCGCGCGTCAGGCGTTCCGCAAAAAACTGCGTGAAGGCCAGCTGGACGACAAAGAGATTGAGATCGACCTCGCGGCCGCGCCGATGGGCGTGGAAATTATGGCGCCTCCGGGCATGGAAGAGATGACCAGCCAGCTGCAGTCCATGTTCCAGAACCTGGGCGGCCAAAAGCAGAAAGCGCGTAAGCTGAAAATCAAAGACGCGATGAAGCTGCTAATTGAAGAAGAAGCGGCGAAGCTGGTGAATCCGGAAGAGCTGAAGCAGGACGCTATCGACGCGGTTGAGCAGCACGGTATCGTGTTTATCGACGAAATCGACAAAATTTGTAAGCGCGGCGGCAATAGCTCCGGTCCGGACGTGTCCCGCGAAGGCGTACAGCGCGATCTGCTGCCGCTGGTTGAAGGCTGCACCGTCTCCACCAAGCACGGCATGGTGAAAACGGACCACATTCTGTTTATCGCTTCCGGTGCATTCCAGGTAGCCAGCCCGTCGGATCTGATCCCCGAACTGCAGGGTCGTCTGCCTATCCGCGTTGAGCTGCAGGCGCTAACCACCGAAGATTTCGAGCGCATCCTGACGGAGCCAAACGCCTCTGCTACCGTACAGTACAAGGCGCTGATGGCGACCGAAGGCGTGAACCTCGAGTTCACCGAAGACGGTATCAAGCGTATCGCCCAGGCCGCATGGCAGGTCAACGAAACCACCGAGAACATCGGTGCGCGTCGTCTGCACACCGTGCTGGAACGTCTGGTTGAAGACATCTCATATGACGCGAGCGACCTCAACGGTCAAACCATTACCATCGACGCAGACTATGTGAGCAAACATCTGGATGCGTTAGTGGCAGATGAAGATCTGAGCCGTTTTATCCTATAATCGCGGTTACTGCATTCTCATCACTGTTAATGGGGGCTAAGGCCCCCATTTTTATTGGCTAAATTACTATGACTGATATCAGCCGTACTCAGGCGTGGCTCGAAAGTCTTCGCCCTAAAACGCTTCCTCTGGCTTTTGCCGCCATCATTGTCGGCACCGCGCTTGCCTGGTGGCAAGGGCATTTCGATCCGCTGGTGGCAGGTCTGGCGCTCATTACCGCCGGGCTGCTGCAAATCCTCTCTAACCTCGCGAACGATTATGGCGATGCGGTAAAAGGCAGCGACAAGCCTGACCGTATCGGGCCGCTGCGCGGGATGCAAAAGGGGGTGATCACCCAGGCACAGATGAAGCGCGCGCTGATTATCACCGTGGTGCTGATTTGCTTATCTGGCCTGGCGCTGGTGACGGTCGCCTCGAAAACTACCAGCGACTTCATTGGCTTCCTGGTGCTGGGCCTGCTCGCCATTATCGCGGCCATCACCTACACCGTCGGCACGCGCCCTTACGGCTATATTGGCCTTGGGGATATCTCTGTGCTGGTGTTCTTCGGCTGGCTGAGCGTAATGGGGAGCTGGTACTTACAGGCGCATACGGTGATCCCTGCCCTGTTCCTCCCGGCGACCGCCTGCGGCCTGCTGGCGACGGCGGTACTCAATATCAATAATCTGCGCGATATCGACAGCGATCGTGAGAACGGCAAGAACACGCTGGCGGTGCGTCTGGGGCCGGTGAATGCGCGCCGCTATCATGCCTGCCTGCTTATTGGCGCGCTGGTTTGCCTGGCGCTGTTTAACCTGATTTCCCTGCACAGTCTGTGGGGCTGGCTGTTTGTGCTTGCCGCGCCGCTGCTGGTTAAGCAGGCCCGCTTTGTGATGCGTGAACTCAGCCCGGCAGCCATGCCGCCAATGCTGGAGCGAACGGTAAAAGGCGCGCTGCTGACTAACCTGTTGTTCGTCATCGGGATTGTGTTAAGCCAGACGCTCAGTTAGCTGACAAATATCAATTAACAATTGATGATTTTGCCAACAACGCATTTCGCACGATATACTGAACACATTCGCAGCAACTGAGCGTTAAACCTATGAAATACGATACCTCCGAGCTTTGTGACATCTACCAGGAAGATGTCAACGTCGTTGAACCGCTGTTCTCTAACTTTGGTGGGCGGTCATCGTTTGGCGGGCAAATCGTCACGGTGAAATGTTTCGAGGACAACGGGTTGCTGTACGATCTGCTCGAACAGAACGGCCGTGGCCGCGTTCTGGTGGTCGACGGCGGTGGGTCCGTGCGTCGCGCACTGATTGATGCTGAACTGGCCGGCATTGCCGTCCAGAACGAGTGGGAAGGCATCGTGGTGTACGGCTCCGTGCGTCAGGTGGACGATCTCGAAGACCTAGATATCGGAATTCAGGCCATCGCAGCCATTCCGGTAGGCGCTGCGGGTGACGGCATCGGCGAAAGCGACGTGCGCGTTAACTTCGGCGGCGTGACCTTCTTCTCAGGCGATCATCTCTACGCCGATAATACCGGCATTATCCTGTCGGAAGACGCGCTGGATATCGAGTAATTTACCAGGCCATCTTTTATCGGATGGCCTTTGTTTTTATCATCACCCAAACCGTGAAGTTAACACAGGTTTAGATATCTCCTCTTTTTATACTGCAATAACACTCCTCCGTAGCGTCTCCTGATGGTTTCGGCGCTCCAGAATAACCGTTCATTCAATCGCCGTCGTTTGCCACATATTTTGCATATCACGTCGTACTTTCCCTGCACAGCAAATGCGCACTAACTGCTTACGAAATAAAGAAAATTTAGCTTAGGTTAACGTCTTTACGGTGTATTATGAGTAAATAACCACCACAATTTCAGGGTTACCTTTCCTGCTTACCGGACGGGCTTACCTGACAGAAGAAGAATGGATTCATCATGAGCAATGAAAAGGGATGTAAGTTCTGCCAGCGCGACGGTTTACCCGTCCTGCCGGTTCGTCCGGCAATCATGGAAAAAGGTGACGCGTTACCGGCTTTATCCGGCAGTATCACCGTACCGGTAACGGCCGAAGGAGGTGCAGACTATACCGCCCGTCTGCTGAGGCAGGGCTTTTTATACATCTGGGCGGAACGTACACAACGCTGGATTAACTATTATGCTACCGGCGACGGCTATTTTTATCCTCTTCCAGAGGACGGCATCGTGCCGCCGCGCGTGGAAAGCGGGGACATTACCCCCTGTATTACCCGACCAGATGAACTGGCAACCGCTTCCCTGGTGACACTGCCGGTAAAGCCCGCCGGAATCCTTAACGGGGTGTACTGGTTTGCGTGGTCTGAAGAGTCGTGGACACCGGTGGTACGCAAACAGCATGAAGATATCGCCTGGCGAAGCCAGTATATGCAGAAATTTGATATGGATGCCTGGCTTGCCAGCCACAACGGTCAGCAGGCCCTGCCCTTCAGTCAGCTCGTTAATTGCGTGGCTGAATACAGTCCAGGACTGCGCAACAGCACTCTTAAAGCCTGGACTCCCTCTCCCCTCAAAGCGGTCAGTAGTCATTCTGCGGCCGCTTTACGACAGGCGGCAGATAATCTGAACGCGGGCAACGGTGCGATTCTAATGTTGTCTGACCCGGTTGGGGTGGCGACGGAGATTTCAGCCCTGGCACGCTACCGGATGCAGCAGGCTATCGCCACGGATCCGGAGTTGAGCCGTGGCACTGCATTGCTGACCATGCTCGGCAGCGTCGAACTGGCAATGCGTAATTATTTTTACCTGCGGGTAGAAGGCGGGGATGAAAGCTATGAGCGCCAGATGCGCTACGGCAGGGACACGCCGGCAGGACCGAGATTTCCGGCTCCGGACATGGCTGACCGGATGCATGTCCTGAATGAGGCCAGCCGGAAGGACCGGGTGGACGAGGCATGGCAGACCGGCTACGAAAAATACATCGACCGGGCAAAGACACAGACATTCAGTCAGACACTGAAAGACTGGCTGACCGAGTATGACAAAAGTTCAGTCATTCCCATCACCCGGATGTATCTGGCCTGGCTGCAGGGACCGGCGATGGCGAATTACTTTGTGCAGCACTTTGATCCGACCTGCGCGCACAGCGGCGGACGCTATATCCAGACAGTAGCGAAAGTACTGGCAGGAATGAACGACAAAGGCGGAGTGATTACCCACATCGATCAGCAGCTGAATCAGGCTCCGCTGACGCCGGAAAACTTTCTTCAGCGGGCGGCCTTCTTTAATCATGACGGCTGGATTGCCGAGGCAAATGCACAGCTGAAAAGCGGCGGACCAGACTGGTGGCTGGGCATAAGCTGGGACCGTCTGGCGGACGGCGCGAAGGAGTACAGCGGCAACTATGCCAGCGCGATCCTGACGGGGCTGGAAAAGCTCAGCATGCTCTGGTCTGAGGCGATGATGAAATCGGTGGATCTGATGGTGAAAGGAACGCCGGTGCGCTTTGCTATCGGGATACTGGCGATGCAGGGTAAGGCGTTCTCTGCCGTCAGCGTGGTGCCGGGGACGAAAAACTTTGTCGGGGCGATGACCCGGGGGATGGCCGGGATGCTGGAAATGAGTGGACGCAGCGGCGGGCAATTATATACCGCGATGCAAAAGCTGACCGACCGACTGGTGAAGGAGCTACCGGAGCGCTCGCTGGAGAAAATATCTCTGCCGCGGATTATTGACGTGCATGAGGCGAAGGCACTGGCCGCCCTGCCGGTTAAAGAGCGGCTGGCGAAGCTCCGTACGGCAATGCTCACGGAGGACGAGCTGGCGCGAATGCTGTTCCCGAAATCGCTGGGCTCATCGGTGGCTCAACTGAGCGGGATGAAACCCGGCACGCTGGCGACGGAGATGGCGGCGAAAGGCATGACGTTTGGCGGGACGGTGTTCTCAGCGTACTTCCAGTGGATGGTGCTGGGGTACGGGGTGAAAGAAAGCGGCCTGCCGTCCGAAGGTAAAGCTGCGACGGTGTTCGCGGCGAATGCCAGCATGGCGGTGGCGTCAACGGCGGAAGCATTGAAGCTGGCGATGACACCGCTGATGAAGCTGGAGCTGTCATCGACCTTATCGGTAATTAGGAACGGCGCCATGGCGGTTGTCGGGGCGGGTATCTGGGGATTGTTTGGGTTCGGCGGTGGATTGGTTTACACAATGATTGAAGGTTTGAATGGGGGCGTTGATCTTTACCGTGGAAAAATGGGGGAAGGCATTGCTCATCTGATTAATGCCCTCGGTGTCGGAATGATGACAGTCGGGGGCGGTAGCGAAATATCCGTCACTCTCCTCGGCTTGGCTGGTGTGTCAGCTACTTTCATTGAGGAATCCACCGTGTTGGCTTTTTTCCTCGGACCTGCGGGGATTTTTGTCGGAATGATACTGGTTCTGGGGGCCGGGGCCTGGCTGTTAAGTCATACCCGGAACGATATACAGACCTGGCTGCTCAGTACGCAGTGGCGGCGGGTGCCGCCGGGTGAGAGCGATATCCCGGCTATCTGGCCGAATGCACAAATGGAAAAGGACGGCTATATGGCCCTGAATGCACACGGAGGAGCACATGTTTAACCCTTTTAAGCGATTCCCTGTCGACCCGTCATCGAATCGGTTCTATAAGGGATTTCGTCGTCTCAGCGATAAAGGTGTTTTTAAAATTTATTCGCAGAAAACAGGTGATCCGGATGTTCCTGGTATATCCGGGTTCGACAGCGTGGTGCGGCTGAACACGACGTATCTGGAGCTGGTTGACCGTTCTTACAACTGGCGCGGAACATGGACACTGGCAGGGGTAATCTTTTTCTGCCTGTCCTTTAGTTTGTTTTGCTACAGCATTATCGGGGTGGTATTGGGATGGGGAGGACGCAGTTTTGGCATCTGGTTTGGAACCGTTTTAATTTGGGCCATTACATTGCCGGTTTCTTTACTCACATACCGGCTGATGACCTCCGAGGTATTTTTCAGCACCTACTATCCGATCCGCTTTAACCGTAAAAATAGGATGGTGTATGTGTACCAGTCCGGCGGAAAAGTGATGTCTGTGCCGTGGGATGAGCTCAAATTTGTCCTGCACCCAACGAAGGGGCGACTCTCAACGCAGTGGACCATTGTGGGTTGTCTTACGGGAGATGACGGGGATACTGTCACAGGGGCTATTCCTTTGCCGATTAATCTGGAAAGTGACCCCGATGTGCTGTCCATGTACTGGGAGTTTATCCGCTGCTATATGGAAGAAGGAGATGAGTATCTCCCGGACCTGGCTGACTCCATTGCCTGGTGCCCGCCGGTGGAAAAACAGAAAGAGGGCTGGCTGTTCGGGCTGCTTTACCTCAGTAAGCAATGGTTCGGGCGGCTCGGGTTGCTGGTGAATGCGCTGCAGTTGCCTCTCTTTTTCGTGCTCAGTTTTCCGCGCTGGCTGGTGATGGCGACCAGTAAAATTCCGGTATGGCCGGCTGACGTGGTCGCGGCCTGTCAGCCGGCTGAGAATGACCCTGTCAACAAAGGCGCTGAGCATAATCCACCGCAGGTCTGGCGACCAATGCTGGGCTTGCAGGGCAAGGAGCGTTATGCCCGCACGTTTGCAAAAGAGCGCGGAGCAATGGACCGGGTTGTTGCCCGGCTGAAAGCCAAATATGGCGGGCAGAACCATGCGGACTGAGGGGCTTATCGGTCTGGCGGGAATATTTGTCGGGATGCTGCTGGTTCTGGGGGCCGGGGCCTGGCTGTTAAGCCATGCCCGGAACGACATACAGACCTGACTGCTCAGTACGCAGTGGCGGCGGGTGCCGCCGGGTGAGAGCGATGTCCCGGCTATCTGGTCGGATGCACAAATGGAAAAGGAGGGCTATATGGCTCTGACCGACCAAGGAGGCGCGCATGTTTAATCCCTTTAAACGATTCCCTGCCGACCCGACAAAACGGTTCTATAAGGGATTTCTCCGCCTCAGTGATGAACGTGTTTTTAAAATTTATTCGCAGAAAACAGGCAATTCGAATGTTCAAGGGGTCTCCGGGTTTGACAGCGTGGTGCGCCTGAACTCGACCTATCTGGAGCTGGTTGACCGTTTTTACAACTGGCGCGGAACATGGACGCTGGCCGGAGTTTTCTTTTTTTGTCTGTCTTTTTATGTGTTTTTACAGCCATTAATCACGTTGTTGCAAGATGGTTTTCATAGTGCAGCTCTCTGGATTGTTGACATCATTATCTGGGGAATTACGCTGCCGCTCTGTTTGGGATTATACCGGATGATGACCTCCGAGGTATTTTTCAGTAGCTACTATCCGATCCGCTTTAACCGTAAAAACGGGATGGTGTATGTGTACCAGTCCGGCGGAAAAATCCTCTCCTTGCCGTGGCAGGATCTCAGATTTGTTCTGCGTTCAACGAAGGGACGGCTGGCAAAAGAATGGACAATTGTGGGATGCCTTACGGGTGAGGACGGGGACACTGTTACGGAATGTATCCCTCTCCCAATTAATCTGGAGAGTGACCCCGATGTCCTGACCATGTACTGGGAATTTATCCGCTGCTATATGGAAGAGGGAGATGAGTATCTCCCGGACCTCGCGGACTCCATAGCCTGGTGCCCGCCGGTTGAAAAACAGAAAGAGGGCTGGCTGTTCGGACTGTTCTATCTCAGTAAGCAGTGGTTCGGGCGACTCGGTCTGATGGTGAATGCGCTGCAGCTTCCTGTGTTTTTCGTTCTCAGTTTTCCGCGCTGGCTGGTCATGCTGACCTGCAAAATCCCGGAATGGCCTGCGGAAGTGGTCGCGGCCTGTCAGCCGGACGAGAATGACCCTGTCAATAAAGGCGCTGAGCATAATCCACCGCAGGTCTGGCGACCGATGCTGGGCTTGCAGGGCAAGGAGCGTTATACCCGCACGTTTGCAAAAGAGCGCGGAGCAATGGACCGGATCGTTGCCCGGCTGAAAGCCAAATATGGCGGGCAGGACCATGCGGACTGAGGGGCTTATCGGTCATGAACCGAATACTGGCGAAAGCAACGTACGCGTGAATTTCGGCGGCGTGACCTTCTTCTCCGGCGCCCATCTTTATGCTGATAATACCGGCATTATCCGGTCGGAAGATGCGCTGGATATTGAGAAAAAAAACCGGGTAGCGGCGACGCTTACCCGGCTATTTCTGTTCAATCCCGACAGAATTAAACCTCTTCCATACGTCCCAGCAGCGCCTGCAGGCGATCCTGCCAGCCGTTCTGCTGTTCGCGCAGCTGGTTGTTTTCGCGCTCCAGTTCTTCGCGGCCGTGCTGAGCGTTCTGAACTTCCTGCGCCAGGCTGTTGTTCTTCTCTTTCAGCTCTTCAATTTCCATCTGCAGCAGCGTGATGGTGTCAATCGCCTGCTGTACTTTCGCTTCCAGTTTCTCAAACACTTCTAAAGACATGATCCTACCTCTCCTGAATTGCAAGGCGACGCTTTAACGTAAACGCGCACAACATATGTTCCGATTGTATGGAGCGCAGTCGCCCCTGTCCAGCGGCATGCCACGCAGATCGCGGTTTGCAACACTTTTCGGCCTCGTCCTGGTGCGTTCGCGGCATATACCTCTAAGTTGTTAACCCATTCGTTAAAAAAATGATTCAGCTCACCGTGCGCGACTGATGCAAAAACGCGCTTTATGGCGCGAAAACGCTCATTTTATTGACACAGACCACACATTTTAATTTCGATATTTCTCGTTTTTGCTCGTTAACGATAAATTAACACTATGTCTACAGGGCATCGTGGCTGTCACGGGCGGCCACGCTAACAATAAACATCAATTTCTTCAGGATTCCGATTATGAGTCAGACATCAACCTTAAAAGGCCAGTGCATTGCCGAGTTCCTTGGTACCGGGTTGTTGATATTCTTCGGAGTGGGCTGTGTCGCTGCACTGAAAGTGGCGGGTGCCAGTTTTGGTCAGTGGGAAATCAGTATCATCTGGGGTCTGGGCGTGGCGATGGCCATCTACCTGACTGCAGGGGTCTCTGGCGCACATCTTAACCCGGCGGTGACTATCGCACTGTGGCTGTTCGCGTGCTTCGACGGACGCAAAGTTGTTCCCTTCATTATTTCTCAATTTGCCGGCGCGTTTTGCGCAGCGGCGTTAGTTTACGGGCTTTATTACAATCTTTTCATCGACTTCGAACAGACGCATCATATGGTGCGCGGCAGCGTCGAAAGTCTGGATCTGGCAGGCATCTTCTCAACCTACCCTAACCCGCATATCAATTTTGTGCAGGCGTTCGCAGTTGAAATGGTGATTACCGCTATTCTGATGGGCGTCATTATGGCTTTGGGCGATGATGGTAACGGCATTCCACGTGGCCCGCTGGCGCCATTGCTGATTGGCCTGCTGATCGCCGTCATCGGTGCGTCCATGGGGCCGTTAACAGGGTTTGCGATGAACCCGGCGCGTGACCTGGGTCCAAAAACCTTCGCCTTCTTTGCAGGATGGGGCGACGTGGCTTTCACCGGCGGCAAAGATATTCCTTACTTCCTGGTACCGCTGTTCGGACCCGTCGTAGGGGCGGCACTGGGTGCATTTGGCTATCGCAAATTAATTGGTCGCCACTTACCGTGCGACACCTGTGTGGAAGAGGAGAAGGAAACGACTTCTACCGCACAACAAAAAGCTTCGCTGTAATCTGACTACGGGACACATACCATGACCGAAAAAAAATATATCGTTGCGCTCGACCAGGGCACTACCAGCTCCCGCGCTGTCGTAATGGATCATGACGCGAATATCGTCAGCGTGTCACAGCGCGAATTTGAGCAAATTTATCCTCGTCCAGGCTGGGTAGAACACGACCCGATGGAGATCTGGGCGTCACAAAGCTCCACGCTGGTGGAAGTGCTGGCGAAAGCCGATATCAGTTCCGACGAAATCGCCGCGATTGGTATCACCAACCAGCGTGAAACCACCGTGGTGTGGGAACGCGAAACCGGTAAGCCGATTTACAACGCCATCGTCTGGCAGTGCCGCCGTACGTCAGAGATCTGCGAACAGCTTAAGCGTGACGGGATGGAAGAGTACGTGCGTAGCGCCACCGGCCTGGTGGTTGACCCGTACTTCTCCGGCACCAAAGTGAAGTGGATCCTCGACCACGTGGAAGGTTCACGCGAGCGTGCAAAACGCGGCGAGCTGCTGTTCGGTACCGTCGATACCTGGCTTATCTGGAAGATGACTCAGGGACGTGTCCACGTTACTGACTACACTAACGCCTCGCGCACCATGCTGTTCAACATCAACACCCTGGAGTGGGATGACAAGATGCTGGACGCGCTGGATATTCCGCGCGCGATGCTGCCTGAAGTGCGTAAGTCGTCTGAAGTCTACGGCCAGACCAACATCGGCGGTAAAGGCGGCACCCGTATTCCTATCGCCGGTATCGCCGGTGACCAGCAGGCGGCGCTGTTCGGCCAGCTGTGCGTCAAGGAAGGGATGGCGAAGAACACCTACGGCACCGGCTGCTTTATGCTGATGAACACCGGCGAGAAAGCGGTAAAATCGGAAAACGGCCTGCTGACCACCATCGCCTGCGGCCCGCGCGGCGAAGTGAACTATGCTCTGGAAGGTGCGGTGTTTATGGCGGGCGCATCTATTCAGTGGCTGCGCGACGAGATGAAGCTGATCAGCGATGCGTTTGACTCCGAGTACTTCGCGACCAAAGTGAAAGACACCAACGGCGTGTACGTGGTGCCCGCGTTTACCGGTCTGGGCGCACCGTACTGGGACCCGTATGCCCGCGGCGCAATTTTCGGCCTGACGCGCGGGGTGAACTCTAACCACATCATCCGCGCCACCCTGGAATCCATCGCCTACCAGACGCGTGACGTGCTGGAAGCGATGCAGGCAGACTCCGGCATTCGTCTGCACGCCCTGCGCGTGGACGGCGGCGCGGTGGCCAACAACTTCCTGATGCAGTTCCAGTCCGACATTCTGGGCACCCGCGTTGAGCGCCCTGAAGTACGTGAAGTGACGGCACTGGGCGCGGCGTATCTTGCGGGTCTCGCGGTAGGCTTCTGGCAGAACCTGGACGAGCTGCAGGAGAAAGCGGTCATCGAACGCGAATTCCGCCCTGGCATCGAAACCACTGAGCGCAACTACCGCTACAGCGGCTGGAAGAAAGCGGTGAAACGTGCCCTGGCGTGGGAAGAGCACGAAGAGTAAGCCAATATTCCCTCTCCCCTGGGGAGAGGGTTAGGGTGAGGGGCATCGACCGCACCGGTCCCCTCCCCCCTCCCCACTCTGTGATAAACTTCGTGCAATTCCTTTTGATTGTACGAGTCCCTCATGAAACGTGAACTTGCTATCGAGTTTTCCCGCGTCACCGAAGCAGCCGCCCTTGCAGGCTATAAATGGCTGGGTCGTGGCGACAAAAATACCGCAGACGGCGCGGCCGTCCACGCCATGCGCATTGTGCTTAACCAGGTCAACATCGACGGCACTATCGTCATCGGTGAAGGCGAAATCGACGAAGCGCCGATGCTCTACATCGGTGAAAAGGTCGGGACCGGCAAAGGCGATGCGGTGGATATCGCGGTGGACCCGATCGAAGGCACGCGCATGACGGCGATGGGCCAGGCCAACGCCCTGGCGGTGCTGGCCGTGGGCGATAAAGGCTGCTTCCTCAACGCGCCGGACATGTACATGGAAAAGCTGATTGTCGGCCCTGGTGCGAAAGGCGCAATCGATCTCAGCCTGCCGCTGGACGCCAACCTGCGCAATATCGCGGCGGCGCTGGCTAAACCGCTCAACGAACTCACCGTGACCATTCTGGCGAAACCGCGCCACGACGCCACCATCTCTTATCTGCAGGCACTCGGCGTGCGCGTGTTTGCCATTCCGGATGGCGACGTTGCCGCCTCTATTCTGACCTGCATGCCGGACAGCGAAGTCGACGTGCTTTACGGCATCGGCGGTGCGCCGGAAGGCGTGGTCTCTGCGGCGGTGATCCGCGCGCTGGACGGCGATATGCAGGCGCGCCTTCTGCCGCGCCATGAGGTGAAAGGCGACAGCGACGAAAACCGTCGTATCGGTGAGGACGAGCTGGCGCGCTGCGCAGCGATGGGCATCGAAGCCAATAAAGTACTGGCGCTGAACGACATGGCGCGCAGTGATAACGTCGTCTTCTCTGCAACCGGCATCACCAAAGGCGATCTGCTGGACGGCATCACCCGCAAGGGCAACATGGCGACCACTGAAACGCTGCTGATCCGCGGTAAATCGCGCACCATCCGACGCATTCAGTCCATTCACTATCTCGACCGTAAAGACCCGGACGTGCAGACGCACATTCTGTAAAACCGTTTGATCGATAGAGCTTTCCGGCCCGAAGGGGCTGGAAATGTTTCCCACAAGTACGGAAGATAGAACAGAGAAACAGCACAGGAGAAGATCATGGCGGACTGGGTAACAGGTAAAGTCACAAAGATAGAATTCTGGACCGATGCGCTATTTAGTCTCACCCTGCATGCTCCCGTTCATCCGTTTAAGGCCGGGCAATTTGCCAAGCTGGGTCTGGATGTCGACGGCGAGCGCGTG
Source organism: Enterobacter cloacae complex sp. P27C (assembly GCF_014895705.1). Lineage (NCBI taxonomy): Bacteria > Pseudomonadati > Pseudomonadota > Gammaproteobacteria > Enterobacterales > Enterobacteriaceae > Enterobacter > Enterobacter cloacae complex sp. P27C. The sequence goes on along the minus strand of NZ_JADBQB010000010.1, from coordinate 73,797 downwards.
CAGCGCGCCTACTCTTACGTTAACGCGCCGGATAACCCGGACCTCGAGTTCTATCTGGTCACCGTTCCTGACGGTAAGCTCAGCCCGCGCCTTGCCGCCCTTAAGCCCGGCGACGATGTGCAGATTGTGAGCGAAGCGGCAGGCTTCTTTGTGCTTGAAGAGATCCCTGACTGTGACACGCTCTGGATGCTGGCAACCGGCACGGCCATCGGTCCGTATCTCTCTATCTTGCAGTACGGTAAGGATCTGGAGCGCTTCAAAAACATCGTGCTGGTGCACGCCGCGCGCTATGCCGCAGATTTAAGCTATCTCCCGCAGATGCAGGCGCTGGAACAGCAGTACGGCGGAAAGTTAAAGATTCAGACGGTAGTCAGCCGCGAAACCGTAGCAGGAGCGCTTACCGGTCGCGTACCGGCGTTAATTGAGAGCGGCGCACTGGAAGACGCAGTGGGTTTACCGATGACGGCCGAAACCAGCCACGTCATGCTGTGCGGTAACCCGCAGATGGTCCGGGACACGCAGCAGCTTCTGAAGGATACCCGGCAGATGACGAAACATCTTCGCCGCCGGCCGGGCCATATGACCGCCGAACACTACTGGTGATCAGCGGTATTTCACCTCGACGGTATCTTTACCGTATTTATTTTCGCTCTGGGTGCCGATAAACGCGCCCAGATCGACAATCATCATCACGAAGATGACCGACGGCAGCAGCCTGCCCACGACCCACGGCAGGATGGAAGGCAGCATCGCCCAGTTCCCTGCCACCAGCATCCACGCCAGTATGATCAAAAATGCCCACGCGCCGGAGCGGCCGCGATCGTGCAGGCGTTTCACCACGACGGCCGCCGTTGGCCATAGCAGGCAGACCAGTGCAAATGCCGCCGTTTGCGTGCTCAGCCAGGCGTTGTAGGCAACGAAAAAAAGAAGCAGCATGGCGACGACCCACGTCACCATCCAGACCCAGAAATCACGGCGTCCAATACGCCCTTTGAATGAAAACAGCCACTGCTGTATGGTCATGTAAGGTTCCTTATTATCGTTTAGCCCGCATTTTACCCTGGAGTTGTGACCTTTTGACAAGCCGACCAGATATCGTTTTAATCATGAGCACTTACGGCCAGGTGCAATGTTGATGAAAAATTCGGCACATTCTCTTTTCCTGTGTTTAGCGATGCTCGGCGCGGGTTTTCCGCTGCATGCCGCCAACACCGCGGCCCCCACCACTGCGCCGTATTTGCTGGCGGGCGCACCGTCTTTCGATCAGTCCATCAGCCAGTTTCGCGAAGCTTTCAATCAGGCCAACCCAGGGCTGCCGCTGGATGAGTTTCGCGCCATTGATAGCTCGCGCGATACCCCTACACTGACCCGTGCAGCGAGCAAGATTAACGAGAATTTGTATGCTTCCACGGCGCTGGAGCGCGGTACGTTAAAAATCAAAAGCATGCAAATCACCTGGCTACCGATTCAGGGGCCAGAGCAGAAAGCGGCTAAATCGAAGGCGCTTGATTACATGAGCGCGGTGCTGCAGGCGTTTACGCCTGCGCTGACGAAAAAGCAGAGCCAGCAAAAGCTGCAAAAGCTGCTGGCCGCCGGTAAAAACAAGCGGTACTACGCCACAACCGAAGGCGCGATTCGCTATGTAGTGGCGGATAACGGCGAAAAAGGACTGACCTTCGCCGTTGAACCGATTAAGCTGGCGCTATCTGACACCCTTGGCGGGGCCAATTAATGACAAAAAGCAAAGCCTTTCGAGGGAAAATCTCTATACTGATTCACAGACCATGCTGCCCGACAGGGCGGCCATATTCCTTAATTCGCTTATTTAGCGTGGAGAATTGAAATGCGACATCCTTTAGTGATGGGTAACTGGAAACTGAACGGCAGCCGCCACATGGTAAACGAACTGGTTGCAAACCTGCGTAAAGAGCTGGCTGGCGTGACCGGCTGCGCGGTTGCTATCGCTCCGCCGGATATGTACCTGGATCTGGCTAAACGTGCCGCTGACGGCAGCCACATCGTGCTGGGCGCGCAGAACGTTGACGTTAACCTGTCTGGCGCGTTCACCGGTGAAACTTCCGCTGAAATGCTGAAAGATATCGGCGCGAAATACATCATCATCGGCCACTCCGAGCGTCGCACCTACCACAAAGAATCTGACGAGTTCATCGCGAAGAAATTTGCCGTGCTGAAAGAGCAGGGTCTGATCCCGGTTCTGTGCATCGGTGAAACCGAAGCGGAAAACGAAGCGGGCAAAACCGAAGAAGTGTGTGCACGTCAGATCGACGCCGTGCTGAAAACGCAGGGCGCGGCAGCGTTCGAAGGCGCGGTTATCGCTTACGAGCCAGTCTGGGCGATCGGTACCGGCAAATCTGCTACCCCTGCGCAGGCTCAGGCAGTTCACAAATTCATCCGTGACCACATTGCTAAAGCCGACGCGAAAGTGGCTGAGCAAGTGATCATCCAGTACGGCGGCTCCGTAAACGCCTCCAACGCTGCTGAGCTGTTCACCCAGCCAGATATCGATGGCGCGCTGGTTGGCGGTGCATCCCTGAAAGCGGACGCTTTCGCGGTGATCGTTAAAGCGGCAGAAGCGGCTAAACAGGCGTAATGGCCTTTGTGGCGGGTGGCGCTTGCGCTTACCCGCCGCTACAAACGCCCTAACACGCTAAACCACAGATAATCCAGCGGCAGCAGCACCAGATACGTCGCAATCGCCAGCGCCAGGCAGAGCACCATCCCCGCCCTTGCAGGCACCTTTCCTAGCCCCATCGCCACCACAATCGGCGACGCCTGATACGGCAGCAGCGGCGTGGAATAGCCCAGTACCTGAATCATGATCACCGACAGCAGCGGGAAACCGGTCGCGTCCGAGAAGCTCTGCGCCAGCGTGGTGTACAGCGCCGGAACGCCGTTGGCAGTCATAATGAAGTTGAGTGCCGTAGTAATTCCGGTCAGCGCCAGGAAGCTGGTGAATGGTTTGTCCGCATCCAGCGGCATTATGCGCAGCAGCGCCTCGCCTACGGCCGCTCCGATACCCGTTTGCGTCACGACGATCGCCAGCCCGAGAATACCCGCAACGTAAATGCAGGTGCGCATATTTACCCCCGCCGAGAACTCCTCGCCGGTGATAAAACCAATGCGCGGCAGCATAACGATAATCGAGGCCGCCAGCCCCGTCCACGCCGGCCCCACGCCGTGCCAGCTCTCCGTCACCCACATCATCAGCACCACCACCAGCAGCCAGGCGAGTCGTTTTTCGTCACGCCCCATCGGTTCAGACAGCGTGAAATCCTTCGCCGGTTTCGGGCTGCCGGGGAACAGCCAGCAGATGAGGCCAATCAGAATCAGGCCTTTGAGAATACCGAGCACCGGCGTGTGCAGCAGCAGATACGGGACATAGTTCAGGTGAATGCCGTACGAGCCTTCCGCCGCGCCGCTCATGACCAGGTTAGGCACGTTGGCGGGCAGAATGGTGGCCGAGAGCTGGAAGGTACCGAAGCCGACTGCCAGCGCAAGGCCGAACCAGGCGCGGGAGCCGTCGGCGATACCGGCGCGTTTCGCCATCGCCGCGACAATGGGCATCAGCAGCGCAATACGCCCCATGTTTGACGGCATCACAAACGCCAGCGCGTAGCTGAGCAATACCACGCTCGCCACCATCAGCATCCAGGAGTCAGTGAGCTTTGCCGACAGCGCCCGGGCGGCCCTGTCCGCCAGGCCGGTTTTACGGATCGCCACGCCGAGCACAAAGCCGCTGAAGACCAGCCAGAAAGCCGACGAGGCAAAACCGCCAAAAATCACCTCCGGCGGGGCGATTCTGGCGGTCATCGCCGCCGTGAAAAACAACAGCGCGGTGATAAATTCCGGCAACAGCGACGTCGCCCACAGCACGATGGTGACGCCGACGATCAGCGAGGGCAGCAGCAGAGGATGCGTTAACCAGAGCGACATACCTGTCTCCTGTAGATTTTTTCAGCAAGTCTACGGTGACAGGCAGCCTGAGTAAACGCGATTTATAGTGGGGTTACTTCAGGATAGCGCATTGATGATCCTGCAATTCCTCTGCCGACGCGCGGTTAAGCGTGAGCAGGTTACGCTCGGTCGCCAGCAAAACAAACGAACCATCCGACTGCTGCGCCATCGCCAGCGCGAAGCGTCCCATATGGTCGCGCGCTTCCGGCAGCTCTTCCGCCAGCATCATAAACGGACTGCGCTGGACCAGTTCATTCTCCGTCACCCGGCGTGCGAGGTACTCATGTCCTTCCAGCCCACCCGGGAACGGTAGCCACTGGGTGCTGATGTCTCCCTGCGCCGCGTTGAGCTTCTCGCGCACGTCCGGGCGCAGGCAGGAGATATGGATATGGAAATGGTTCTGCGTGCGTCCGGTTGGTGAGTTAATCGTCAGCGAAATAGCGCTGTCCGGCACTTCAGAGCCACGCTTCAGGGTCATAAAGCTGCGCGACTGCCACGCCAGCCAGAAGAAGTTTGGCGTATGAGGCTCGGTCAGTAGCGGGCTTTCAGTGCCGTTGATGCGATACGTTGGCATCAGCAGATACTGCAGCGGCCCGTTGCGGTCCTTAAATACCACATAGCCCGCGTCAGGCTTCACCTGCGCGCAGGGTGCCGGGTTACGGAGTTGCAGCTGATTAGGCAGACACTGGTCGAGGACGATATGGCGCAACGCATTCGGATTACCCGCTTTTATCCAGTACACGCCGCCTGCGGCAAGGGCGATGACAATCAGGATCAGTAAGATAATTTTTTTCACAACGCGTTCCCTGTTTTCAATAGGGGCAAAAGAGTAACGCAAAATGATGACCAAATAAAAAACCCGGTGGATTTCTCACACCGGGTCGCCGTGTCGTTTGCTAACCGTTAGCGCTGGCTAATCTGGTCGAAGGTGCCGCCATTAGAGAAGTGCTCTTTCTGCGCTTTCGTCCAGCCGCCGAACACATCATCAATGGTGAAGAGCTTCAGTTTCGGGAATTCGCTGTCGTATTTCTTCGCGACAGCCGCATCGCGCGGACGATAGAAGTTCTTCGCCGCGATTTCCTGGCCTTCCGGCGAGTAGAGATACTTCAGGTAGGCTTCCGCCACCGCTTTGGTGCCTTTCTTATCAACGACCTTATCGACCACGGAAACGGTCGGCTCGGCGAGGATGGATTCGCTCGGCGTCACGATCTCAAACTTGTCTTTACCCAGTTCGTGGGTCGCCAGCAGGGCTTCGTTTTCCCAGGCAATAAGCACGTCGCCAATTCCGCGCTCGACGAAGGTGTTAGTGGCACCGCGCGCGCCGGAGTCCAGCACTTCAACGTTTTTGTACAGGGATTTGACGAACTCCTGTGCTTTAGCCTGGTCACCGTTGTTGTGGTGCAGCGCGTAGCCCCAGGCCGCCAGGTAGTTCCAGCGTGCCCCGCCGGAGCTTTTCGGGTTCGGGGTAATCACAGAAACGCCCGGTTTGATCAGGTCGTTCCAGTCCTTAATCTGTTTCGGGTTGCCTTTACGCACCAGGAAGACGATGGTCGAGGTGTATGGCGCGGAGTTGTCTGGCAGGCGTTTGATCCAGTTTTTGTCGATACGGCCACGCTCGGCGATAGCGTCGACATCATAGGCCAGCGCCAGGGTAACCACGTCGGCTTCAATACCGTTAATCACAGATGTCGCCTGCTTACCAGAGCCACCGTGCGACTGGCGAATCACCACATTGTCGCCGGTTTCCTGCTTCCAGTGCGCCGCGAAGGCTTTGTTGTATTGATCGTACAGCTCACGCGTCGGGTCGTACGACACGTTGAGAAGTTGAATGTCCTTTGCCAGCACGCTGGTCGATGCCAGCAATAATGTTAACCCCACGCCCCATTTATTCATCGCCCAGCTCTCTTGTGTAGTGTTTTGATGAATGCAGCGTGCCAGAAAGCGAATCGATGATTAAAGAATAAAAAAAGATTGGCTATAACGTGGAGGAATAAAAGCCCTCTTCAAAAAGAAGAGGGCTCGAAGGATCAGTACAGTTTTTTCGCGCAGTCCAGCCAGTCACCTTTGAACGGACGCTTCATGTTTTCAATCGCGTCGATGATGTCATGGTGAACCAGCTGTTCGTTCTGAATACCGACGCAGCGGCCGCCGTGGCCCTGCAGCAGCAGCTCGATAGCGTACGCACCCATACGAGACGCCAGAATGCGGTCGTACGGGCCAGGGGAACCGCCGCGCTGGATGTGGCCCAGAACGGTCGCGCGGGTTTCGCGTTTGGTTTCGGTTTCGATGTACTTCGCCAGCTCGTCAACGTCACAGATGTGCTCGGTGATAGCCACAATCGCGTGTTTCTTACCTTTCGCGATACCGGCTTTGATCTCAGCAACCAGATCTTCGCGGCTGAATTCCACTTCAGGAACCACCACAAACTCACAACCACCGGCGATAGCCGCTGCCAGGGTCAGGTCACCGCAGTAACGGCCCATCACTTCAACGATAGAGATACGCTGGTGAGAAGAAGAGGTGTCACGCAGGCGGTCAATGGCTTCCACAACGGTGCCCAGCGCGGTGAAGTAACCGATGGTGTAGTCAGTGCCTTTGATGTCGTTGTCGATGGTGCCCGGCAGGCCGATGCACGGGAAGCCCATTTCGGTCAGACGTTTTGCACCCATGTACGAGCCGTCACCGCCGATAACGACCAGCGCGTCCAGACCACGCTTTTTCATGTTCTCGATAGCCACTTCACGGATGTGTTCGTCACGGAATTCCGGGAAGCGCGCAGACCCAAGGAAGGTACCGCCACGGTTGATCATGTCAGACACGCTGTAGCGGTCGAGCTGAACCATACGGTCTTCATACAGACCCAGGTAACCATCATAGATACCAAAAACTTCCAGACCTTCCGTCAGCGCTGCACGGACAACCCCACGAATTGCCGCGTTCATGCCCGGCGCATCACCGCCGCTTGTCAACACACCGATTTTCTTAATCATGACTACCTCTGAACTTAGGAATGCAAAATTGAAATCTGTTGCCGGAAGAAACTTATCGACCAACGAATACTGCAAATAGTATATCAATCCCTTCTGGCTGAATTGATTCAGGTCAGACCAAATGGCGGTAATTTATACACAAAATGCTGGCCTGGCTCACTTTTTTACAACGAATTACGAAAGCCCAACATGTCCGGGTACAACCGAGCAGGGATCCTGGTGAATGATGACGTCTGAACCAGGAAAACGCTGCAAAATCGCCTGCTCGACCTGCTCAGCAATAACGTGAGCCTGTACCAGTGGCAGGTTGTCTTCCATTTCAATATGAATCTGAATAAAGCGGGTCGGCCCTGACTGCCGCGTTCGAAGATCGTGTGCACCGCTGACGCCGGGCCAGGAGGTCACGATAGAAAAAATTTCGTTACGTTCTGAGTCCGGAAGAGCGCGATCGAGCAGTGATTGCACCGCGTCATACCCCATCCGCAAGGCGCTATATAAAATATAGATACCAATCCCTAACGCAAACAACGCATCGGCCCGATGCCAGCCATACCAGGCCAGACCGAGCGCAATAAGAATAGCCCCATTCATCATAACATCAGATTGATAATGAAGCATATCCGCCCGTACGGCCTGACTTTGCGTTTTGCGAACGACCCAGCGCTGGAACGTAACCAGAACAAGTGTGCTTATAAGTGCAATGACCGTGACGACCACGCCGACACCGGGATTGTTCATCGGTGAAGGCGAAACCAAATGCTGAATACCGGTCAAAAACAGGAACAGTGCAGAGCCAGAAATGAACATACTTTGCGCCAGCGCCGCGAGCGATTCCGCCTTGCCGTGCCCAAACGTGTGCTCTTCATCCGCCGGCTGCAGCGAGTAACGCACCACCAGGAGGTTGGTCAGCGAGGCGGCGATATCGACCAGTGAATCCACCAGCGCCGCCAGAATACTGACCGAGCCGGTATACCACCAGGCAAAGATTTTGATCAGCAGCAGGCCAGAGGCCATGACGGTCGCCGCAATGGCAGCCCGGCTTACCAGCCTTCCATAGGATTGATTCATAAACGCTCCTGTCATGTCATGCCGCTAGTATAACGGAAGCATGGGGAGGCAAAGGATGAATAAACGGTTAACAAATCAGAATGCGGGGCAAAAAAAACCCCCACATCATGTGGGGGAAGACAGGGATGGTGTCTATGGCAAGGAAAACAGGGTTTACTGGTTACTACGGGTACTGCTATTGCTACTGAAAAACGTCGCTTCTGAGCTTCGCTGCATCCGTGCAACCTCACGCAGCTGGTCCATACGCTGCTGATGTTTGGCATTCAAAACCGCTTGCTGCTCGGGCGTTAGCAGGTGGAACATCTGGTTGCGGACCTTCGCCATTTCTACCTGGCGGGCAACCTGTTCCTGTGCCATTTTTTCGGCCTGAGCGCGAACAGCGCTTTCGTCAAAATTTTCTGCGGTGACAAGGCGATGCATTGTCTCCATTTCGCTAACATTAACAGGGGGCTGGTCGTGTCGTGCCCTCTGCATCAGATCTCGCATCTGTTGACGCTGATGTTCGGTTAAACTTATGCCGTCAAACATATGGCTTTGGCTGCTGTGCTGCGTTGCGCCCTCTTGCGAGGAACCGTTATCGCCGATGATAGCTACAGCAGCCTGGCTAAACGCACTGAACGCCAGCGTTGAGGCCATGACGGCAGCGGTAACTTTGCGCATCACTTGCTCCCAAAATCTTTCGTGTCGCGATTCAACGAGAGACAGTCTACGATTCAGGCTGCAAACATGCGTCAGGGGGTGTAAAACAACGTAAAGTCATGGATTAGATAGCCTTGATGTCGTAATTTCTGCCTCGGAGGTATTTAAACAATGAATAAAATCCTGTTAGTTGACGATGACCGAGAGCTCACATCCCTTTTAAAGGAGTTGCTCGACATGGAAGGTTTCAACGTCCTGGTTGCCCATGATGGCGAGCAGGCGCTGAGTCTCCTTGACGACAGCATCGATCTACTTTTGCTCGACGTAATGATGCCAAAGAAAAACGGTATTGATACGCTGAAAGAGCTTCGCCAGACACACCAGACCCCCGTTATCATGCTGACCGCCCGCGGCAGCGAGCTTGACCGCGTTCTCGGCCTTGAGCTGGGTGCGGATGACTATTTACCGAAGCCGTTCAACGACCGTGAACTGGTGGCCCGTATTCGCGCGATCCTGCGCCGTTCCCACTGGAGCGAGCAGCAGCAGAATACCGACAACAGCTCGCCAACGCTGGAAGTGGACTCCCTGAGCCTGAACCCGGGCCGTCAGGAAGCAAGCTTCGACGGCCAGACGCTGGAGCTTACTGGCACCGAGTTCACCCTGCTGTATCTACTGGCGCAACATCTTGGCCAGGTGGTATCGCGTGAACATTTAAGCCAGGAAGTGCTGGGCAAACGCCTCACGCCGTTTGACCGCGCCATCGACATGCACATCTCTAACCTGCGCCGCAAGCTGCCGGAGCGTAAAGACGGTCACCCATGGTTTAAAACCCTGCGTGGTCGCGGTTATCTGATGGTTTCTGCTTCATGATAGGTAGCTTAACCGCCCGCATCTTCGCCATCTTCTGGCTGACGCTGGCACTGGTTTTAATGCTCGTTTTGATGTTGCCAAAACTCGACTCACGCCAGATGACGGAGCTTCTCGACAGCGAGCAACGTCAGGGCGTGATGATCGAGCAGCACGTGGAAGCGGAGCTGGCAAACGATCCGCCGAACGATTTAATGTGGTGGCGCAGGCTGTTTCGCGCTATCGACAAGTGGGCGCCGCCAGGACAACGTCTTTTGCTGGTTACCAGCGAAGGCCGCGTGATTGGCGCCGATCGCAATGAAATGCAGATCATCCGCAACTTTATTGGCCAGGCGGATAACGCCGATCACCCACAGAAAAAGAAATATGGTCGGGTAGAGATGGTCGGCCCTTTCTCGGTACGGGATGGGGAAGATAACTACCAGCTCTACCTGATTCGCCCTGCGAGCAGTTCCCAGTCCGACTTCATCAACCTGCTGTTTGACCGTCCGCTTCTGCTGCTGATCGTCACGATGCTGGTCAGTTCCCCGCTGCTGTTATGGCTTGCATGGAGCCTGGCGAAACCGGCGCGTAAGCTGAAAAACGCGGCGGACGAAGTGGCACAAGGCAATCTCAGGCAGCATCCGGAGCTGGAATCCGGGCCGCAGGAGTTTCTGGCCGCCGGCACCAGTTTTAACCAGATGGTGAGCGCGCTTGATCGGATGATGACGGCCCAGCAACGCCTGCTGTCGGACATTTCACACGAGCTGCGTACGCCGCTCACGCGCTTACAGCTGGGCACCGCCCTGCTGCGTCGCCGCAGCGGGGAAAGCAAAGAGCTGGAGCGTATTGAAACGGAAGCGCACCGTCTGGACAGCATGATCAACGATCTGCTGGTGATGTCGCGCAACCAGCAGAAAAACGCGCTGGTGAGCGAAACGGTGAAAGCCAATCACCTGTGGCACGAGGTGCTGGACAACGCGGCGTTCGAAGCGGAGCAGATGGGTAAATCGTTCACCGTCAACTTCCCGCCGGGCCCGTGGCCGCTGTACGGTAACCCCAACGCGCTGGAAAGCGCGCTGGAGAATATCGTGCGTAACGCCCTGCGCTACTCGCATACGAAGATTGAAGTGGCGTTTTCGGTGGATAAAGACGGGATCACCGTCATTGTCGATGACGATGGTCCAGGCGTCAGCCCGGAAGATCGCGAGCAGATTTTCCGTCCGTTCTACCGCACCGACGAAGCGCGTGACCGCGAGTCCGGCGGCACGGGGCTGGGGCTGGCGATTGTAGAAACCGCCATGCAGCAGCACCGCGGCTGGGTGAAAGCCGACGACAGCCCGCTGGGCGGGCTGCGGTTAACGCTGTGGCTGCCGCTGTATAAGCGTTCGTAACGGTATGTGCCGGGTGGCGGCTTCGCCTTACCCGGCCTACTTTCTACGGAACCTATTTCCCCCACAACCTCCGCGAACTACTCTCGATCTTCCCGCTTAAACGCCGCTTCTGCATCGTTCTTGTCCAGCTGGTAGACAACCCCGCCGCCGACAGCAGGCGATGATACTGTTCATCATCGAAAGGCATATGCCAGGCAATCGCGCAGGCGTCGTACACCGACACCTCACTCAGGCGCGACGCGAGCTCAAGCGGCGCGTCCGCCGAAACCTGTCCCGCCTGCACAACGCGGTACAGCCAGCCGGTTTTACCCGCGTTTTGCAGCTGGGCCGACATATCCTGAATCCCAAAATGGTAGTTGAGCTTGAAGCACGGCGAGCGTGGCTGCGTCACCTGAATCAGAGCATCGCCCCACCGGTAAATATCGCCAATAAAGACGTTCTTTTCCGTCAGCCCTTCCGTTGAGAGATTTTCGCCAAACGCGGGCGCGACGAAGAGGTCCGCCTGCTCAGGAAATTCGGTTTTCCAGTGCTGATAGTGCTCGCGCGGATAGTGGCACAGCGCGCGATCGGGCCCGCCGTGGATTTTTTTTTCGGCCTGCTGGTCGCCCACAAGCCCGAGCTCGGTCAGCGAAAGCTCACCGTCGACCTGCACTTTGGCGATGGCGCTCGGGCGGCTGCCGTCGTACTCCCTTACCTTGCCTGTAAACACGTTCACCGGGTAATGCATCGCTGCCTCCATTACGCAGATACAAAAAAAGCGAGTCATCAGACTCGCTTCTCACAGGCGTCAATGCAACCTTATTTTTTAGCGGCGAAACGCGCTGCTGCTTCGTCCCAGTTCACGACATCCCAGAACGCTTTGATGTAGTCAGGGCGACGGTTCTGGAACTTCAGGTAGTAAGCGTGTTCCCACACGTCCAGACCCAGGATTGGGAAACCGGATGCGCCAGAGATCGCTTCACCCATCAGCGGGGAGTCCTGGTTAGCAGTAGAAACCACTGCCAGCTTGTCGCCTTTCAGAACCAGCCACGCCCAGCCAGAGCCGAAGCGGGTTGCAGCGGCTTTTTCGAATTCCGCTTTGAAGTTGTCTACGGAACCGAAGTCGCGCTCGATAGCCGCTTTCAGGTCGCCCTGCAGGGTGGTGCCGGTTTTCAGGCCTTTCCAGAACAGGCTGTGGTTAGCGTGACCGCCCGCGTTGTTACGCAGTACGGTTTTCTTGTCTGCTGGCAGCTGGTCCAGCTTGGTGATCAGCTCTTCAACAGGCAGATTAGCGAACTCTGGCAGGCTTTCCAGCGCCGCGTTCGCGTTGTTCACGTAGGTCTGGTGGTGTTTAGTGTGATGGATTTCCATCGTCTGCTTGTCGAAATGCGGTTCCAGTGCGTCGTAGGCATACGGCAGGGATGGCAGTGTATAACTCATAATCCTCTCCATTATTGTCGGGCGGCACAGCTGTTAATGCCGCGTAAGCAGTTGGTTCATTATAGTTAATTAAATGATATTGAAAATGATTATCAATGCCGTAGTTTTTATATGGTTATTCGGTTTTTGAGAAATAAAGGAATTGTGAGTCTGCTCACGCGCTTAACGTGCTGATTGCCATTCAAAACAAAAGTGCGGCAACCTTCTGAAGGTTCCTGAACAGCCTAATTTTTACACTCATCAAGTCGGGGGGAAGCCTCCGGCTATAAAAACGATGAGGACGTAAAAATGAATCATGCGATTACGATGGGTATCTTCTGGCATTTAATAGGCGCAGCCAGTGCAGCCTGTTTCTATGCCCCGTTCAAAAAGGTGAAAGGCTGGTCGTGGGAAACCATGTGGTCCGTTGGCGGTACCGTGTCCTGGCTGATTTTGCCGTGGACAATCAGCGCCATGCTGCTGCCCGATATCTGGGGCTACTTCTCCTCCTTCAACGCCTCCACCCTGCTACCGGTATTCCTGTTCGGCGCGATGTGGGGCATCGGCAACATCAACTACGGCCTGACCATGCGCTACCTCGGGATGTCGATGGGTATCGGCATCGCGATTGGCATTACGCTGATAGTGGGCACGCTGATGACGCCAATCCTTAACGGCCATTTCGACGTGCTGATCAACACCCAGGGCGGCCGGATGACGCTGCTGGGCGTGCTGGTGGCGGTGATCGGCGTGGGGATCGTCACCCGCGCAGGCCAGCTAAAAGAACGCAAGATGGGCATCAGGGCCGAAGAGTTCAACCTGAAGAAAGGGCTGCTGCTGGCGGTGATGTGCGGGGTCTTCTCGGCGGGCATGTCGTTCGCCATGAACGCCGCCAAACCGATGCACGACGCCGCTGCGGCGCTGGGCGTTGACCCGCTGTATGTTGCCCTGCCAAGCTACGTGGTGATCATGGGCGGCGGCGCGCTGGTAAACCTCGGTTTCTGCTTCATTCGTCTGGCAAAAGTGAAGAACCTGTCGCTAAAATCCGACTTCTCGCTGGCAAAACCGCTGATCCTTACCAACATTCTGCTCTCCGCGCTCGGCGGCCTGATGTGGTATCTGCAGTTCTTCTTCTACGCCTGGGGCCACGCCAGCATTCCGCCGCAGTACGACTACATAAGCTGGATGCTGCACATGAGCTTCTACGTGCTTTGCGGCGGGCTGGTTGGGCTGGTGCTGAAGGAGTGGAACAACGCCGGACGTCGTCCGGTTGGCGTACTGAGCCTGGGCTGCGTGGTGATTATCATTGCGGCCAATATCGTCGGCCTCGGCATGGCGAACTGATTACGCTGCTTTTCGACTGCGATGACGCCACTGAACCGGCGTCATCCCCACCTCACGGTTAAACACCACCGAAAAGTAATTACTGTCCTCAAAGCCGCAGCGCATCGCCACTTCACTGACCATCAGCTCCGTATGCTGTAACAGATACTGAGCGTGGCAGATGCGCAGCTGGCGCAGATAATGGTTTATCGTCATTCCCGTCTGGGTGCGGAACTGCTGGCGCAGCGCGCGCTCGCTGCACTGCTCCTGCTCGCAGAATTTTTCCAGCACAAAGCTTTTATTCAGGCTGCCCGCAAGCCGGGCGATCAGCTTATCCAGCAGCGCTTCCTGCGTGGTGGCGGAAGGATTATCCGTGGCGTAACGATGGCGCTTCAGGGTCATCACCAGCTGAGCGAATAGCAGCTCCGACATCTGGTTTGCCACCGGGTCGCCCTTCTGGCTCTCCTGCTCCAGCTGGGAAATCGTCTGGCGCACCTGAGCCATGCCGCTGCTGCTTAAGCGCCAGTGCGGTTCGCCTCCGGCATTCAGAATGCCCGGAATGTTGCTCGCCCAGTCGACATTCAGTTTAAGCCTGTCAGGGCAGTAGATGACGTTCTGCAACACCAGATCGTTAACCGAGGCGTAGGCGTGTTTGTCTTCGGCGCGAATGTAAAACAGATCCCCGCGCGTGATGCGGTAGGGCCGGTCGTTGAGGACGTGCAGGCCGTTGCCGCGCCACACCAGCACCAGCTCGCAGAACTCATGGGTGTGCTCGGCAAAGACATTTTGCGGGTAACGGTCGGCCACCGCGACGGCCTGACTCGCGGAGGCAAAAAAATCATCTTTGCGAAGAATTAACTGAGCGGCCACACCACAACCTCTACGGCGAATAACCGAGCATTATTAGCTTTTTTGCGGCCTGAAAACGGTGACTGCCCTCGCGTTACTGAAGCAACGCGTCTTTCCCCTGACGAATATCTCGCGGCGACCAGCTAAATTCCCGGCGAAATAGCGTCGAAAAGTGATTACTGTCGCCGAAACCGCAGCGATAAGCAATTTCTGTAACGCTTTCGTCGGTATGCCGTAAAAGATGACGCGCTTTAATCAGGCGCAGACGGTTAAGGTAACGCTGCGGCGTGAGCCCGGTATGCTGCTTGAGCTGACGATGCAGCGTGCGCAGCGAGAGCGAAAAGTCGTCCGCCAGCGTTTCCCAGCAGACCTCTTCAGCGAAATGATCTTCCAGCCAGGCCATAAGCTGGTTCAGCCGTGCGTCATTATTTTCCATCCCTTCCACCAGGCTGCTTCGGCGTAGCAGCACCAGCAGCTGCATAAACAGCAGCTCGCGGGTGGCAATCGCGTGCGTCTCCTGCCCGTCCTCGCTCTGCTCCATCTGGCTCACCAGCTGACGCACCTGCTGTAACGTGGATTGATTCACCCGCCAGTGCGACGGGTAGTGGCCGTCCTTCTCCTGCGGCAACAGCTGATTCAACCCGGAGAGAAACTGGAACGCGTCCGGGGAACGATAGAGTACGTTGGTCAGACACAGGTTGTCGGTATGTTCATACAGGTGCCTGTCGTGGTCACGCACGAAGCACACCGTACCGCCGCTGATGGTATACGGCTGACCGTTGAATACGTGGATGCCCGTTCCGTGCTCAACAATCACAATCTCATGAAAATCATGATGATGCTCTGGGAACGCAGCCTGAGGAAGCCGTGGCTCAATCGCGACGGGAGAAGCCCCCGAAGGAAAAAAATCGACGCTGTGCAGTACGGTCATAACGGCCCCCACCAATGAGAAAAGTTCTCAAAATAGTAATTAAGGCCCTCCACGCTCACCTTAAATTTTTGACAGTAAACCGCGCAAAAGCTGCCGGTTTTTCAAGAAACAGGCGGAAAGATCGGGAAATGCGGTCAGCGTCACACTGCCAGCAAACCCCGCCATTACTGGAAACTGTGAACTCCCTCACGTTCACCTTTGCTTTCTTGCCAGCGCGAGATTTGGGCTGTCAGTAGCGAGAAGGTGGCTATTTCTTCCCTTTCTTACACTCATCGCTAATGACTTAAGAAAGGACCCGACCATGACTTTTCGCCATTGTGTGGCTGTCGATTTAGGCGCATCCAGCGGCCGTGTAATGCTCGCCACCTGGGACTGTGACCAGCACACCCTTACGCTTCGCGAAATGCACCGTTTCGCCAATTGTCTGCAAAAACAGGACGGTTTTGTGACCTGGGATATCGATGCGCTGGAAGCGGAGATCCGCACCGGACTTCACAACGTCTGCGAAGACGGTATCCGCATCGACAGTATCGGCATTGATACCTGGGGCGTGGATTACGTGCTGCTGGACAGTCACGGCGAACGCGTCGGCCTGCCCGTCTCCTACCGCGACAGCCGCACCGATGGGCTGATGGCGCACGCCATCGCGCAGCTTGGCAAAGAGAACATCTATGGTCGCAGCGGCATTCAGTTTCTGCCGTTTAACACGCTGTATCAGCTGCGCGCGCTGGTGGAGCAACAGCCAGAGCTGGTTGAAAAGGTGGCGCATGCGCTGCTGATCCCGGATTACTTAAGCTATCGTCTGACCGGCAACATGAACTGGGAATACACCAACGCCACCACCACGCAGCTGGTCAATATCAACACCGATAACTGGGATGAACACCTGCTGGCATGGACGGGCGCCTCGCCGTCCTGGTTCGGCGCGCCAACCCATCCAGGCAATGTCATCGGCCAGTGGATTTGCCCGCAGGGGAATGAAATTCCCGTTGTCGCCGTCGCCAGTCACGACACCGCAAGCGCGGTCATTGCCTCGCCGCTCGCCAGCAAAGACGCGGCCTATCTCTCCTCCGGCACCTGGTCGCTGATGGGTTTTGAGAGCAAAACGCCTTACACCAGCGACGCCGCGCTGGCCGCCAATATCACCAACGAAGGCGGTGCCGAAGGACGCTACCGCGTGCTGAAGAACATCATGGGCCTGTGGCTGCTCCAGCGGGTGCTGAAAGAGCAGAACGTCACCGACCTGCCCGCGCTTATCGCGGAAACCGAAAAGCTGAAGGCCTGCACCTTTCTGATTAACCCGAACGACGACCGCTTTATTAACCCGGTGCACATGAGCACTGAGATCCAGGCCGCCTGTTTTGACGCGGGGCAGCCGGTACCTTCCTGCCCCGCCGAGCTGGCGCGCTGTATTTTTGACAGCCTCGCCCTGCTCTATGCCGACATCCTGAGCGAGCTGGCGAGCCTTCGCTGTAAACCGTTCAGCCAGCTGCACATCGTGGGCGGCGGCTGCCAGAACCAGCTGCTGAACCAGCTCTGCGCCGATGCCTGCGGCATTACCGTGGTGGCAGGTCCCGTAGAGGCTTCCACGCTCGGCAACATCGGCATTCAGTTGATGACGCTGGACGAACTATCAAACGTCGACGATTTCCGTTCGGTGGTGACGGCGAATAACAGCCTGACCACCTTCACCCCCAATCCCTGCCATGACATTGCCCGCTACCGGGCGCAGTTTCAGCAAAAACGACTGACTAAGGAGCTTTGCGCATGACCACTCAACTTGAACAAGCCTGGGACCTGGCTAAACAGCGTTTCGCCGCCGTCGGCGTGGATGTCGAAGAGGCGCTGCGCCAGCTCGACCGTCTGCCCGTCTCCATGCACTGCTGGCAGGGTGATGACGTCGCCGGTTTCGAGAATCCGGGCGGTTCCCTGACGGGTGGCATTCAGGCAACGGGTAACTACCCGGGCAAAGCGCGCAACGCCACCGAACTGCGTGCGGATCTGGAGCTGGCGCTGAGCCTGATCCCCGGGCCAAAACGCCTGAACCTGCACGCGATTTATCTCGAATCCGACGCGCCGGTCGCGCGTAACGAAATCAAACCAGAACATTTTAAGAATTGGGTGGAGTGGGCAAAGGCCAACCGGCTGGGACTGGATTTTAACCCGTCCTGCTTCTCGCACCCGCTGAGCGCGGACGGGTTTACCCTTGCACACGCCAACGACGAAATCCGACAGTTCTGGATCGACCACGTGAAGGCCAGCCGCCGCGTCTCGGCGTATTTCGGCGAACAGCTTGGCACGCCGTCGGTGATGAATATCTGGATCCCGGATGGCATGAAGGACATCACCGTTGACCGTCTGGCGCCACGCCAGCGCCTGCTGGCCGCGCTGGATGAAGCCATCAGCGAGAAGCTGGATCCGGCGCACCATATCGACGCGGTGGAGAGCAAGCTGTTCGGCATTGGCGCAGAGAGCTACACCGTGGGCTCAAACGAGTTCTACATGGGTTACGCCACCAGCCGCCAGACCGCGCTGTGCCTGGATGCTGGCCACTTCCACCCAACGGAAGTCATCTCCGACAAAATCTCCGCCGCCATGCTCTACGTGCCGCGCCTGCTGCTGCACGTCAGCCGTCCGGTGCGCTGGGACAGCGACCACGTGGTCCTGCTGGACGACGAAACCCAGGCGATTGCCAGCGAGATCGTCCGTCACGATCTGTTTGACCGCGTGCACATCGGCCTCGACTTCTTTGACGCCTCCATCAACCGCATCGCGGCGTGGGTAATCGGCACCCGCAACATGAAGAAAGCGCTGCTGCGCGCCCTGCTGGAGCCGACTGCTGCGCTGAAACAGCTTGAAGAAAACGGCGACTACACCGCGCGTCTGGCGCTCCTGGAGGAGCAAAAATCCCTGCCGTGGCAGGCGGTATGGGAGATGTACTGCCAGCGTCACGATGCGCCTGCGGGCAGCCAGTGGCTGGACAACGTGCGGGCGTATGAAAAAGACGTGCTCGCCGCTCGTCAGTAAAAAATATCGCCCGGCGGCGCGTTGCTTGCCGGGCCTACAGGTAAAAGCAGGCCGGGTAAGCGTAACGCCACCCGGCATTTTCAAAGGAAACACTGTATGCAGACCATCACCACCTCCTGGTTCGTCCAGGGCATGATCAAAGCCACCTCCGACGCCTGGCTGAAGGGCTGGGACGAGCGCAACGGCGGCAACCTCACGCTGCGCCTGGACGATGCGGACATCGAGCCGTACGCCGCCGATTTTCATCAGAAGCCGCGCTATATTGCCCTGAGCCAGCCGATGCCGCTGCTCGCCAACACGCCGTTTATCGTTACCGGTTCCGGGAAGTTCTTCCGTAACGTTCAACTGGACCCGGAAGCCAATCTCGGCGTCGTGAGGGTAGACAGCGACGGCGCGGGCTACCACATTCTGTGGGGGCTAACGGACGACGCGGTGCCGACCTCTGAACTGCCGGCGCACTTCCTCTCCCACTGCGAGCGCATCAAGGCGACTGACGGCAAAGACCGCGTCATCATGCACTGCCACGCCACTAACCTGATCGCCCTGACCTACGTGCTGGAAAATAATTCTGATTTCTTTACCCGCAAGCTGTGGGAAGGCAGTACCGAATGCCTGGTGGTCTTCCCGGACGGCGTCGGCATTCTGCCGTGGATGGTGCCGGGTACCGATGAAATCGGTCAGGCGACCGCGACGGATATGCAAAAGCACGCCCTGGTGCTGTGGCCGTTTCACGGCGTCTTCGGCAGCGGTCCGACTCTGGATGAAACCTTTGGCCTGATCGACACCGCCGAGAAATCCGCGGAGGTGCTGGTGAAGGTCTATTCCATGGGCGGCATGAAGCAGACCATCACCCGGGAAGAGCTGATCGCCCTGGGCAAACGTTTTGGCGTTACCCCGATGCAGTCGGCCCTGGATTTATACGCGTAACGCCACAGGCGATAGTTAAGGAGAATTATCATGAGCTTTATGTTGGCACTTCCCAAAATTAGCCTGCATGGCGCGGGTGCAATCGGCGATATGGTCAACCTGGTAGCGACCAGGCAGTGGGGCAAAGCGCTGGTTGTCACCGACGGCCAACTGGTGAAACTGGGCCTGCTCGACAGCCTGTTTACCGCGCTGGACGCCCATCAAATGTCATATCACCTGTTCGATGAGGTGTTTCCGAACCCGACGGAAGCGCTGGTGCAAAAAGGATTTGCGGCTTACCGGGACGCGGAGTGTGATTACGTGATTGCCTTTGGCGGCGGCAGCCCGATTGATACCGCCAAGGCGATTAAAATCCTCACCGCTAATCCAGGCCCGTCTACCGATTACTCCGGCGTCGGCAAGGTGAAAAACGCGGGCGTGCCGCTGGTGGCCATCAACACTACCGCGGGCACGGCGGCGGAGATGACCAGCAACGCGGTGATCATCGACTCCGCGCGTCAGGTGAAAGAGGTGATTATCGACCCGAACATTATCCCGGATATTGCCGTGGACGATGCCAGCGTCATGCTGGATATTCCGGCCTCCGTGACCGCGGCGACCGGTATGGATGCGTTAACGCACGCCATTGAAGCCTACGTGTCCGTTGGCGCGCACCCGCTGACCGATGCCAACGCGCTGGAAGCGATTCGCCTGATCAGCCTCTGGCTGCCGAAAGCGGTCGACGACGGTCATAACCTGGAAGCACGCGAGCAGATGGCGTTTGGTCAGTACCTGGCAGGTATGGCGTTTAACAGCGCAGGGCTAGGGCTGGTACATGCTCTGGCGCACCAGCCGGGCGCAACGCACAACCTGCCACATGGCGTGTGCAACGCCATCCTGCTGCCGATCATCGAAAACTTTAACCGCCCGAACGCGGTCGCGCGTTTTGCCCGCGTGGCGCAGGCAATGGGCGTCGATATCCGCGGGATGAGCGATGAAGCCGCCAGCATGTCCGCCATTCAGGCGATTCGCGACCTGAGCGCCCGCGTCGGCATTCCGTCAGGCTTCAGCCAGCTCGGCGTCACCAAAGCCGATATCGAAGGCTGGCTGGATAAAGCCCTCGCCGATCCGTGTGCGCCGTGCAACCCCCGCACCGCCAGCCGCGACGAGGTCCGCGAGCTGTACCTGGAGGCATTATGATCCGCAAAGCGTTTGTGATGCAGATAAACCCGGACGCGCACGAGGAGTACGCGCGTCGCCACAATCCGATTTGGCCCGAGCTTGCAGCGGTGTTGAAAGACCACGGCGCACACCACTACGCCATTTATCTCGACAGAGAACGCAACCTGCTGTTTGCGACGGTGGAGATTGAGTCGGAGGAGCGCTGGAACGCGGTGGCGAATACCGACGTGTGCCAGCGCTGGTGGAAATATATGGCTGACGTCATGCCGTCGAACCCAGATAACAGCCCGGTGAGTTCGGAACTGAAAGAGGTGTTTTACTTAGCGTAACGGCAAAGCAGGTGATGCAACGCACGCGTCACCTGCTTTTAGCGCAAGGTTCTCAATCCATAAACTACCGTATCATGCTCCCAGATGATGGTTTCGTTCCTCTCTTTCGCATCGTGACAGTACTGTTCAATAACGGCAATCTGCTCGGGCGATAACGCACAAAACGGTTTCGTATAACGATAGATATTGAGCTCGTCTAGTGAGCAAACGCGTCTGGCATTCTCAAACAGCCCTACCTTTTTCATCACCTTAAGCAGATTAATATCAAGAGCTTCGATGATAAGTTCAATTTTGTTTATCTTGACTCTTATCGTATCAATCGCCGTTCTTGCGTCATTCAAGTTTGGCGCTTTAACCCAGATAGGTTCGTGATGGGAAATACGGTTGCGATACTCTCTCAGTTCAAAGATGAGATCGATCAGCGTTTTTCTGACTTTTTGCGGGTTCGTGTTGATTCTGGCGTAATTTTTAAAGACTTTACTCAATGATTTTGGCCATAAATACCCGTGGTTATCTCGCGGCGCGGGAGCGTTAAACTCATTATTCAAAACATAATGCCAGGTACTAAAATCCGTTGAGGCAATAATACGATCGTGACTCCATTCCGGGACCGGTTGCACCTGAGCATAAGCTCCTCGCCTGCGTCTCATCTCTTTTTTGCGCCATTCCCGGGTAAGGCACTCTTGAGCCTTTTCGATGTTTTTATAGAAATGACACTCATCCCGGTCTTTTGTGCAGTGAATCGTTTCCCACCACATATCGCCAAATCTCACCCTGGCTTCTCTGTCGACGGCGTTTCTTAAAGAGATCTCAAGGTTTTGGAGGAGAGGATAAATGGACGCTGCTGCATGCTGAGACCAGATGTATATGCCGTATAATTCGCATTCATTATTCGGACGAAACGTTGTGCGATATCCGTCCAGACGTATTGATGAGATCAATGAAATAATCGGTTTATAATTAGTAGCTTGCGGCATTTATTCGTGCTCCCAGAACGATGTGCCGAAGCATACCATAGACCTGTAGATACAGTTGACGGTGGATCCTTCATCCGTTAGAATTTGGTCCTGAAAGCCTGTACTGTCTACTTCCCCTTTTTATAGGTTCTGGTTGCGTACACCATAGGCAAAGCGATTTATGAAACCCACCTCTGGTGGGTTTCGTCGTTTTACAGCGCCTATGCCTGGTTCGCCTCCACCGTGTTACTTCGTGCAGCAATCTCCCGCCTGCTGCTCAGCGTAAACGCCGATACCACCGTAATCGCCAGCACGAAACAGCCCAGCATCAGATACGTCTCCTGGAAGCCGATCCGGTCATACATATTTCCGGCAAAGGCGGAGAGGAAAATCGCTGCCGACTGTTTGGCAAACTGAAAACCAATCAGATAGATGGTGGCCGACAGGCGCGTATCAAACACTCCGGTAATGTATTTGAATGCCCCCACCAGCAGGAACGGGACTTCCAGGGCGTGCAGCATCTTGAGGGCGATGACCTCCACGGCGGTGGTGGCAAACGACGAGCCGATAATGCGCGTCGCCATAATCACCCCAGCGATCAGCAGCGTGTTCTTCGCGCCGATGCGGTTAATGATCCATGGCGAGCAGAACATGATGATGGCGTTACAAATCTCCCCCGCCGTGGTGGCAAAACCAAAGGCGCGGGTCCCTTCCTGCGGCGTGGCGAAGAAGGTTTTAAAGAAGGTGGCAAACTGCTGGTCGAAAACGTCATACACGCAGGCCACGCCAATCACGTACAGGATGAACATCCACATTCTGCGCTGGCGGAACAGGTTGAACACGGTTTTAGCGGTGATCTGCGGCTGGTTCGCGCCCAGGGCGTTCATCACCTGCGCCGTCTGGTTGGGCTTCGGTTTCGCGACCACCAGCAACAGCATCAGCAAAAGTGCCGCCGCCGATCCCATCCAGAAAACATACGACGGATCGATGCCGAACAGGATGCCGCCCGTTGAGGCGCACAGCCCCCAGCCGAGGCAGCCAAACATGCGCGCCTTGCCGTACTCAAAGAAGCTGTTGCGGCTCACGCGTTCAATGTAGGCCTCAATCGCCCCGGATCCGGCTGAAAAAACAAAGCCGATATACAGCCCGCCGCTCAGCGCGCCCAGCCAGATATTCGTTTTCAACAGTGGCGCGAAGACGAACAGGAAGAACGGTGCGAACAGAAACAACAGCACCGAGATTATCCACAGCAGGTGTTTTTTCAGCCCCAGCTTGTCCGAAATGACGCCCAGCACCGGCTGGAACGCGATGGCCGACAGCGAGATGCAGGAGAAGACAATCCCGGTATGGGTTTTGTTCAGACCGATGATGTCCGACAGCCAAATCGGCAGGAACGGAAAGCAGGTGGCCATGATGAAGAAGTAGAGAAAGAAGAACAGCCCGAAGATCCAGAAATTGGGGTTGTCTTTGTGGGTACAGGTTGTTGTGTTCATTATTTTTATCCTCAACGGAGGGCCGGTTGCCCGGCCCGTCACCTTTACACGCGTTCTACGCCAATCAGAATGGCGGTTTCCGGATCCAGAATCGGCAGCGCAATACCCGCCCGCATCAGCCATTCGCCGCTTGCCGTTTGAGGGGCTTCCATCCACGCCGGCAGCTTGCGCATGGTGTGTCCGCCCTCGCCCGTGATCTGAATGTTCGGGTGATCCTGCAGCGTGATGCGGTACTGTGCGCTGGCGTCTAGCCCCGGCATGCGCAGCGGCATCATCAGGGTGTAATCCGGCATCGCGAGCTGGCTGACCATAAACAGCCCCTGCGCTTTGTCTTCACTCACTATACCCTGCGCCAGCGTGGTGGCATCCGGCATGTCCACGCGCCACTGGGTACCGTGATGAATCACCTCGCGCCACCGCTTATACAGCGCGGCGTAATGGCGATAGCCCTCACGCTCCTGCGCATCGACGGTGAGCGGATCCAGCTCCAGCCCCATATGCCCAAACAGCGCCGTCAGCCCACGGAAAGCGATGCTGTGCTGGCGGAAGGTGGCGTGACATTTATGATGACCGATATGCGCCCCCATCACCTCCGGCGGGAAGAAGTAGCTCATGCCGCGCTGGATCGTGTTGCGCTCCAGCGCGTCGTTGTTATCGGACGCCCAGAAGCGGTGGCTGCGGGTCAGCACTTCATAATCGATTCGCCCGCCTCCGGAGGAACAGGATTCAAACTCAATGTGCGGGAAGCGCTCGCCCAGCACATCCAGCAGGTGGTAAAACTGGCGGGTCTGCGCGTCGGCGGCGGCTTTACCGTTGTGCCCGGGCTGCACCAGCTCGCGGTTCATGTCCCATTTCACATAGTCAACCGCATGCTCGCCCAGCAGCCAGCTCATGCGCTCCACGAGATAATCAAAGGCCTGCGGGATGTTGAGATTGAGCACCAGCTGGTGCCGCCCGGTCGCCTGCGTGTAGCCCGGCAGCGCCAGCACCCAGTCAGGATGCGCGCGATACAGATCGGAATCCGGGTTAATCATCTCCGGCTCGATCCAGATGCCAAACTCCATGCCGAGCCGTTTAACGTGACTGATTACCGGCGTCAGGCCGTTCGGGTATTTTTTCTCATCCAGGTACCAGTCGCCCAGCGCGGCATGGTCGTCGTTGCGGCCTTTGAACCAGCCGTCGTCAATGATAAAGCGCTCCACGCCCAGCGCGGCGGCCTCGTCGGCCATGCGCATGATGTACTCCGGATCGTGGCTGAAGTAGATCCCCTCCCAGGTATTGAGGTGTACCGGGCGCGGTTTGTTTTCCGGGAAGCGGATGATGCTGTCGCGCAGATAGCGGTGGAACTGCTGGCTCATGCCGTTCAGCCCGTGCGGGGAATAACTGGCATACAGGCGCGGCGTCCAGAGCGTTTCGCCCTCTTCAATCGCCATTTCACCCGGCAGGTAGAGCGCTTCGGCCTGTATATAACGGCGACCATCGGTTTTCGCTTCGGCGCGCAGGCGGTGGTTGCCGCTCCAGCCCAGATGCACGCCCCAGACGTCGCCCTGCATTTCGCTGAACGATGGCGTACCGGCGATCAGCGCCGGGAAATGTTCGTGGGACGTTTTACCCCGACGGTTTTCAATGATAAAGCTGTCGTGTTCAAGCGTGACGCGGTGCGGCTGAAATTCTCTGATCCAGCGTCCGTGAAAGGCCATTACCTCCCGCGCGCGCTCGGCCACCGGCAGCGTGACGGCGAATCGGTCCACCTGCCACGCCAGCGCTTTCAGGTTGGTTAACCCATGGCGCACCACCAGCACGCCGCTAGCCTCCAGCGTCAGCTCGCTGGTCAGACGCAGCCCCGCGCATTCATCTTCGGCGGTTATCGTCAGGGTGTTTACGTCCTGCTGCACCTGCGTGGTTTTAAACACCGGGGAACCGTCCAGCCCCTGGCGATGCCCCTCAATACCGGGCGAGCCAAACAGCCCGTGCCCCAGTTCGGCCATCAGCGTTACCGGGGAGTCCACATCCAGCCTGCCGTTTGCCACCGGCCGCGCCAATGTAGCGACATTCTGCGGCGAAAAGTGCTGAAGGTGCGGCCCCCAGTAGAGAATTTCGGCGAACGGTTGGGTTTTTATCACCACGTCAACCGTGGTGCTTTCGAGTCGTAAAATGGCATCTTGCATCAGACATCTCCTGTCGTCGGGATGCCTTGAGTGTTGATCCGAAACGTTTCGGATACAAACCAAAACGTTTCGGATCTGTGATCGGGTTTGGAAATTTACGCGGTTTAGGCCGTCTGGCCCGGGAAGAATTCCGGCTGCCAGAGCACCTGGAGCCGTTCGATGTCGTCGCCGTTAATCAGCTGGCGCACCATATCGGCAATCTGTTTTCCGACGCCCTGACGAGTGGACTGGATTACAGCCGCCACGTCAGCATCAACGATGCTGTCCTGTGGAAGTCCGTCATAAACCACCAGCGCAACGGCGTTCTCGCCTGTCAGGCGGCCCAGTTCCGCCAGCGCCATCGCCGCGCCGTCGCCGTGGGTGTTGCAGTCGGTAATGATGGCCGTGGGGGGCTGCGGCAGGGAGAGAAGTTCTTTCGTGGTGGCATACCCCACGCGGCGCGAAGGGGGCATAGCGCGCAGCCATTCGCTGGAGAGCCCGGCTTCCCGCAGCGCGTCCAGGTAGCCCTGTCGCCGCTGGGTGATAAATGCCTGATTATTGCTTTCGCCCAGCAGGGCGATGCGCTGATGGCCTTTCTTAATCAGCCAGCGGGTGGCCTGGTACGTGCCAGCATAGTTGTCGAAGTCGAACCACGCGTACGGCTGCGGCAGCTGACTGCGGCCAAGCGCCAGAAAAGGGAATCCGACGGCCTGCAGCTGTTCAAGTCGCGGATCGTGATCCAGCGTGTGGGCCACAATCAGCGCATCCACGCGGCGGCTTTGCACCATGCGCATATAGCTGTGCTTATCCGCCAGATCATCGTCGGCGATGAGCAGCAGGTCGATCTCATGTCGCGCCAGTTCGTGGCTAATTTCGCCGACCATGTCCATAAAAACGCTGTTATTGAGCGGAACAGGATGCACGGGAAAAACGAGGCCGACGGCATCAATTTTGCCCATCTTCAGGCGGCGCGCAAACGTATTAGGTCGGTAACCACGGCGCTGGGCCTCCGCCTCCACGCGGGCGCGCGTCTCAGCAGAAACATCGTCATACCCGTTGAGGGCGCGGCTGACGGTAGTGACGGACAGCCCCAGTTCTTTAGCAATGGCTTTGAGCGACATGATTTTCCGTATCTTCGTTAATTTTGTTCCGCCACCAGAAGGGCGTGGGTGTCTGGCTCCAGCGCCTTAAAGATATGCGGCTGGTCGGCAGGGTAGCAAATGTAATCGCCCGGGCCGAGTTCTTCCGCCGCGTCGATCAGGCCGACCATCGCCCGCCCCTGGGTCACGATAATATGCTCAACCGACCCCGGCGGATGCGGCTGGGAAATACGGTCTGCGCCCGGCTGCGTCAGCAGCAGATAGATATCACGACGCGCGCCCGGCGGACACGCCGCCAGCAAAATCGCCTCGTAGTTTGCCTGCCCGGCAACCACCTTGGTGCCCTCGCCGCGGCGGATCACCTGCGTGACGGGCTGCTGCGGCTCCAGTAACCGGGCAAACGGGATATCCAGCGCCACGCAAAGCGACCAGAGCGTTTCCAGGCTAGGATTGCCGTTGCCAGACTCCAGCTGAGAAAGCGTAGATTTGGCGATCCCGGCACGGCGGGCAATTTCCGCCAGTGACAGCCCGGTTCGCAGGCGTTCCCGCACCAGACTTTTGGCGATCACGCTGATTGGCTGCGTCATAAAAACGGCCTCTGTCTCTCTATAACGAACGATTCGTTCATCTTGTAAAACGATTTTGATGCGTTCATTATAATGGAAATACGTTCGATATGGCTAAAATGATATGAAGAATCCCCTCTCTTGCCTGAAAGGCGACACGATAAAAGCGATAATTTTGGTCTGCCTCGCGGTAGGCGTGGTCGGCATGTCTTACGGCTCCCTGGCGATGGCCTACGGTTTTCCGCTGTGGGTGCCGTTTGTGCTTTCCCTCACGGTGCTGGCGGGCGCATCCGAGTTTATGTTTATCGGCATTGTGGCAAGCGGAGGTAACCCGCTGGCGGCAGCGGCCGCCGGTTTGCTGGTCAACGCGCGCCATGTGCCGTTTGGCGTGACGGTGCGTGAACTGGTGGGCAAACGGGGTTTGAGCTATCTCGGCTGTCACATCATGAACGATGAAAGCGTGGTGTTTGGCCTGTCGCAAAAAACGCCCGAGCAGCGTAAAGCGGCCTACTGGCTGTGCGGTTTAGGCGTGGCGATTATCTGGCCGGTGGGGGCGCTGCTGGGTGCCATGGTCGGTAAACTGCTGCCGGACCCGGAGACCATCGGGCTGGACGCGGTGTTTCCGGCGATCCTGCTGGCGTTAGTGGTTCCCGCGTTTAAAAACCGTACCACGCTGATCCGCGCCTGCAGCGGTGCCGCGCTATCACTGGCTGCCGTGCCGTTTGCCCCGGTGGGTTTACCGGTTCTGCTTTCGTTACTCGGTCTCGCTGCGAGGAAAAAATAATGGGAAATATGACGTTTTTTATTCTCGGCATCGCCATTCTTTCTGCCGGAACCTACCTGATGCGTCTCGGCGGGGCAAAGCTGGGCAACCGGCTGGCGCTTTCTGAACGATCGCAGGCGCTGCTTTCCGATGCGGCTACCGTTTTGCTGTTCTCCGTCGCGCTGGCGACCACGTTTTATGAAGGGGAACATTTTGCGGGCATGGCGCGCGTGCTGGGCGTGGGGTTCGCGGTGTTCCTGGCATGGCGAAAAATGCCGTTAATTGTGGTGATCGTCGCGGCGGCGGTGGTGACGGCGC
Organism: Enterobacter cloacae complex sp. P27C; assembly: GCF_014895705.1. Lineage (NCBI taxonomy): Bacteria > Pseudomonadati > Pseudomonadota > Gammaproteobacteria > Enterobacterales > Enterobacteriaceae > Enterobacter > Enterobacter cloacae complex sp. P27C. The sequence goes on along the minus strand of NZ_JADBQB010000010.1, from coordinate 45,597 downwards.
TGCTGCGTCTGGCGGGTATAAACTAAAAAAGCGCCCCAGGGGCGCTCTTTCGACGGTATGGCGAAATTATTTGTTCAGTTCAGCGGTCATGTGTACGCGGTTACCGGTGAACGCCTGGGTAATTTTGTAGGATGACGCGCCCGCTTCCTGAGCCTGAGCCGCGATTTTCGCTTCTGCGCTATCAATGGTGGAAGCAGAGGCGGTCACTGTCTGTGCAGCGAAAGAACCGAAAGAAGTAGCCAGAGCGATTACAGCGACAAAAGTTTTGATGCTTTTCATGATATAAACCCTTTCATTAAGTTGTTTAGGTAAGGCACCGTGCCTTGATGAGATAAATACTAGCCCTCATCCTGAACAACTAAAAGCGGAAGGATTTGCTATTATCGTTCAAAATTACTGATCAACCATTAACCGCTGCGGATGGGTATAAATTGTCGCCCTGCCCGGCTTGCAGAACCCCACCAGCGTCAGATTGCAGCGCTCCGCCACCTCCACCGCCAGCGTGGTTGCCGCCGACACCGCAAACAGAATTTCCACGCCGCACATCGCGGACTTCTGCACCATCTCATAGCTGGCGCGGCTGGAAACAAGCGCCGCGCCCTGCTGCCAGAGATCGCTTTCCCCCGCACGACGGCCTAATAGCTTGTCGAGCGCGACGTGGCGGCCCACGTCCTCATGCCCTCCAGCAATATCTCCTGACGGCAATACCCACGCCGCCGCGTGCGTGCAACCGCTCAGTTGGCCGATGGGCTGAACATCGTTGAGATTTTCCAGCGCACGGTCGAGATGCGCCAGATTGAAGGTCTGGGTAAACGGCAGTGGCGCAACGGGCTTGCCAATATCATTAAGCTGCTCAACACCACAGACACCGCACCCGGTACGCCCGGCCAGCGCGCGGCGGCGCTCTTTCAGCCCCATAAAGCGGCGGCTGGAGAGTTCGATTTGCACTTCAAGACCGTTACACGCCTGAACCACGTCCATGCCGTAGATCTCCTGCGGGTGCGCAATGATGCCTTCCGAAAGGGAAAAACCGATGGCGAACAGTTCGAGATCTTTGGGTGAGGCCATCATCACAACGTGCGAAATACCGTTGTAAACGAGGGCAACGGGCACTTCTTCAGCCAGAAAATCGGGTGTGGCATGGGTAATGCGGGGCGGTCTGCGTACCGACATTTCCACAATGCCCGCAGGCAGTGGCGATGAGCGGGTAGCACGGTTTTGTTTAGACACAGCGGTATTCCTGAACAACCACGGAAGTAGGCCTGCTATTGCAGCATAAACCGCAGGCCTTACGCATAGTATGGATCAACTTTTCGACACTCATTGTCCTACTCATTAAGAAGAGGTGCAACCCGGCCCCCGCTACACCCCTTTAACATGCAGAGCTTATAGTGTGATCAGTGTCACACTTTATAATCAACACAGTGATAATACGTTCACTTTGTATTAACGCCGTTGGAACAGGTATACCGACATTGTGGTATTCTGATGATATCCCTCGGAGAAATGAGGGATTAACGCAAATTTTTCTCCTTTGCGGTCAATTCTCAACCGCGAAGTTAAAACTACATATATAAGCAATGTCGAACAAGGAGTGACCCATGCAGGTCAGCAGAAGGCAGTTCTTTAAGATCTGCGCTGGCGGTATGGCAGGCACCACGGCGGCGGCACTGGGCTTTGCGCCCGGCGTAGCGCTGGCGGAAACGCGGCAGTACAAACTGCTGCGCACCCGCGAAACCCGTAACACCTGTACGTACTGCTCCGTCGGCTGTGGGCTGTTGATGTATAGCCTCGGCGACGGTGCGAAAAACGCCAAAGCGTCTATTTTCCATATCGAAGGCGACCCGGACCATCCGGTCAACCGCGGCGCGCTGTGCCCGAAAGGGGCCGGTCTGGTGGACTTTATCCACTCCGAAAGCCGTCTGAAATTCCCGGAATATCGCGCACCTGGCTCCGATAAATGGCAGCAAATCAGCTGGGAAGAGGCGTTTGACCGCATCGCAAAACATATTAAAGAAGACCGCGATGCCAACTTTATTGAGAAGAACGCCGACGGCGTTACGGTCAACCGCTGGCTCTCCACCGGGATGCTGTGTGCTTCTGCCTCCAGCAACGAAACCGGCTATTTAACCCAGAAATTCACGCGCGCACTCGGTATGCTCGCGGTCGACAACCAGGCGCGTGTCTGACACGGACCAACGGTAGCAAGTCTTGCTCCAACATTTGGTCGCGGTGCGATGACCAACCACTGGGTCGACATCAAGAACGCCAACCTCATTGTGGTGATGGGCGGTAACGCCGCTGAAGCGCACCCTGTCGGGTTCCGCTGGGCGATGGAAGCCAAAATCCACAACGGTGCGAAACTGATTGTGATCGATCCCCGCTTTACGCGTACAGCGTCAGTGGCGGATTTCTACACCCCTATTCGTTCAGGTACTGACATCACTTTCCTGTCAGGCGTACTGCTGTACCTGATGACCAACGAAAAATATAACCGCGAGTATACCGAAGCCTATACCAACGCCAGCCTGATCGTGCGTGAGGATTACCACTTCGAAGATGGCCTGTTCAGCGGTTATGACGCGGAAAAACGTAAGTACGACAAAACCAGCTGGAACTACGAGCTGGATGAGAAAGGCTTTGCGAAGCGCGACACCACTCTTCAACACCCGCGCTGCGTATGGAACCTGCTGAAAGAGCACGTTTCCCGCTACACGCCGGACGTTGTTGAGAACATCTGCGGCACGCCGAAGGCGGACTTCCTGAAGGTCTGCGAGCTGATTGCGGAAACCAGCGCGAAGGACAAAACCGCGTCGTTCCTGTATGCACTCGGCTGGACGCAGCACTCCATCGGCGCGCAGAACATCCGTACCATGGCAATGGTGCAGCTGCTGCTCGGCAACATGGGGATGGCAGGCGGCGGCGTGAACGCCCTGCGCGGTCACTCTAACATCCAGGGTCTGACCGACCTCGGCCTGCTGTCTCAGAGCCTGACGGGTTACATGAACCTGCCAAGCGAGAAACAGACTGACCTGCAGACCTACCTGACGGCCAGCACGCCAAAACCGCTGCTCGAAGGCCAGGTGAACTACTGGGGCAACTATCCGAAGTTCTTCGTCTCGCTGATGAAAGCCTTCTACGGCGACAAAGCGACGGCGGAAAACAGCTGGGGCTTTGACTGGCTGCCGAAGTGGGACAAAGGTTACGACGTTCTCCAGTACTTCGAAATGATGCACCAGGGCCAGGTCAACGGCTATATCTGCCAGGGCTTTAACCCGGTGGCGTCGTTCCCGAACAAGAACAAGGTTGTCGAGTCTCTCTCGAAGCTGAAGTTCCTGGTAACGATTGACCCGCTCAACACCGAGACCTCGACCTTCTGGCAGAACCACGGCGAGTCGAACGACGTCGATCCGTCGAAGATTCAGACCGAAGTGTTCCGCCTGCCGTCTACCTGCTTCGCGGAAGAGAACGGTTCTATCGTCAACTCCGGCCGCTGGCTGCAGTGGCACTGGAAAGGCGCGGACGCCCCGGGCATCGCCATGAACGACGGCGAGATCCTGGCCGGTATCTTCTTACGCCTGCGTAAGATGTATGCGGCAGAAGGCGGCGCGAACCCTGAGCCGGTGCTGAACATGACCTGGAACTACTCGACGCCGGAAAATCCTGCGCCGGAAGAAGTGGCCATGGAGAGCAACGGTAAGGCGCTGGCGGACGTTATCGACCCGGTCACCGGCGCGGTTCTGGCGAAGAAAGGCGACCAGCTCAGCACCTTCGCCCACCTGCGCGATGACGGTACCACCTCCAGCGGCTGCTGGATCTTTGCCGGTAGCTGGACGCCGAAAGGCAACCAGATGGCCAACCGTGACAACGCCGACCCGTCGGGCCTCGGCAATACGCTGGGCTGGGCATGGGCATGGCCGCTGAACCGCCGCATCCTCTATAACCGTGCCTCCGCTGACCCGCAGGGTAACCCGTGGGATCCGAAGCGTCAGCTGCTGAAGTGGGACGGCGCGAAATGGGGCGGCGTGGATATTCCGGACTACAGCACTGCCGCACCAGGCAGCGACGTTGGGCCGTTTATCATGCAGCCTGAAGGGATGGGGCGCCTGTTTGCTATCGACAAGATGGCGGAAGGGCCGTTCCCGGAACACTACGAGCCGTTTGAGACGCCGCTGGGCACCAACCCGCTGCACCCGAACGTGGTCTCTAACCCAGCAGCGCGTATCTTCAAGGGCGACTTTGAAGCGCTGGGTAAAAAAGACAAGTTCCCGTACGTGGGCACCACTTACCGTCTGACCGAGCACTTCCACTACTGGACCAAGCACGCGCTGCTTAACGCCATCGCGCAGCCGGAACAGTTTGTGGAGATCGGCGAGAAGCTGGCGAACAAGCTCGGCATTGCCCATGGCGATACCGTGAAGGTCTCCTCTAACCGCGGCTACATCAAGGCCAAGGCGGTAGTGACCAAGCGTATTCGCACGCTGAACGTTCACGGTCAGCAGGTGGATACCATCGGCATCCCAATTCACTGGGGCTATGAGGGCGTGGCGAAAAAAGGGTTCATTGCGAATACCCTGACGCCGTTCGTCGGTGATGCGAACACGCAGACGCCGGAGTTTAAGGCCTTCCTCGTGAACGTGGAAAAGGTGTAACGGAGACGACTTATGGCTTATCAATCTCAAGACATTATCCGTCGTTCCGCGACTAACGGTTTCACGCCCGCGCCTCAGGCGCGGGACCACCAGCAGGAAGTGGCGAAGCTGATCGACGTGACCACCTGTATCGGCTGTAAAGCCTGTCAGGTGGCCTGCTCTGAGTGGAACGACATCCGTGACGAAGTGGGTCACAACGTCGGGGTGTACGACAACCCGGCAGACCTGACCGCCAAGTCCTGGACGGTAATGCGTTTCTCGGAAGTGGAGCAGAACGACAAACTGGAATGGCTTATCCGCAAAGACGGCTGTATGCACTGCGCGGATCCGGGCTGCCTGAAGGCGTGTCCGTCAGAAGGGGCTATCATTCAGTATGCCAACGGCATCGTCGACTTCCAGTCCGAGCAGTGCATTGGCTGCGGCTACTGCATCGCGGGCTGTCCGTTCGACGTGCCGCGCCTGAACCCGGAAGACAACCGCGTCTACAAATGCACCCTGTGCGTGGACCGCGTTAACGTGGGCCAGGAGCCTGCATGCGTGAAGACCTGCCCAACCGGCGCTATCCACTTTGGCTCCAAAGAGGATATGAAAACGCTGGCGGCAGAGCGCGTGGGCGAGTTGAAAACCCGTGGTTACGACAACGCGGGCCTGTACGATCCGGCCGGGGTTGGCGGTACGCACGTGATGTACGTGCTGCACCACGCCGACAAGCCGAACCTGTATCACGGCCTGCCGGAGAACCCGGAAATCAGCGCCACCGTGAAGTTCTGGAAAGGCATCTGGAAACCGCTGGCCGCGGTGGGCTTTGCTGCCACCTTCGCAGCGAGCATCTTCCACTACGTCGGCGTCGGTCCGAACCGTGCGGAAGAGGAAGACGACAACCTGCATGAAGAGAAAGACGAGGTGCGCAAATGAGAAAACGTGACACCATCGTGCGCTACACCGCGCCGGAACGCATCAACCACTGGGTCACCGCCTTCTGCTTCATGCTGGCGGCGATAAGCGGGCTGGGGTTCTTCTTCCCCTCCTTCAACTGGCTGATGCAGATCCTGGGCACGCCGCAGCTGGCGCGCATCCTTCACCCGTTCGTGGGTGTGGTGATGTTTGCCTCGTTTATCATCATGTTTTTCCGCTACTGGCACCATAACCTAATCAATCGGGATGATATCTTTTGGGCGAAGAATATTCGTAAGATCGTCGTCAACGAGGAAGTGGGTGATACCGGGCGTTATAACTTCGGCCAGAAATGCGTATTCTGGGCGGCGATTATCTTCCTGGTCCTGTTGCTGGTGAGCGGCGTGATCATCTGGCGTCCGTACTTTGCGCCTGCTTTCTCAATCCCGGTGATCCGATTTGCGCTAATGCTGCATTCATTTGCCGCAGTGGCGTTAATTGTGGTTATCATGGTGCATATTTACGCCGCCCTCTGGGTGAAAGGCACCATTACCGCGATGGTGGAAGGATGGGTAACCAAAACGTGGGCGAAGAAACATCACCCGCGCTGGTACCGTGAAGTCCGCCAGAAACAGGAAAAGTCATCTGAATGAGTATTCGCATAATCCCGCAAGATGAGCTGGGGTCGAGCGAGAAACGTACGGCGGAGTATATTCCGCCGTTGTTATTCCCCAGACTCAAGAACCTCTACAACCGCCGCGCAGAGCGTCTGCGCGAGCTGGCAGAGAACAACCCGCTGGGCGATTTTCTGCGTTTTGCCGCGCTGGTCGCCCATGCGCAGGAGGTGGTGCTGTACGACCACCCGCTGCAAATGGACCTGACCGCGCGCATCAAAGAAGCTAACGAGCAGGGCAAGCCGCCGCTGGATATTCACGTCCTGCCGCGCGACAAGCACTGGCATAAGCTGCTTCATTCGCTGATTGCCGAGCTGAAGCCGGAGATGAGCGGCACCGCGCTGGCTGTCATTGAGAACCTGGAAAAAGCCTCTGACCTGGAGCTGGAAGAGATGGCGAGCGCGCTGTTTGCCTCCGACTTCTCGCTGGTCAGCAGCGATAAAGCGCCGTTTATCTGGGCCGCGCTGTCGCTCTACTGGGCGCAAATGGCGAGCCTGATCCCGGGCAAAGCCCGCGCCGAATACGGCGAAGCGCGCCAGTTCTGCCCGGTCTGCGGCTCAATGCCGGTCTCCAGCATGGTGCAGATTGGGACCACGCAGGGGCTGCGCTACCTGCACTGCAACCTGTGTGAAACCGAGTGGCACGTGGTGCGCGTGAAGTGCAGCAACTGCGAGCAGACTCGCGATCTCAACTACTGGTCGCTGGAAAATGAAGACGCGGCGGTGAAAGCCGAAAGCTGCGGCGACTGCGGAACCTACCTGAAGATCCTGTATCAGGAAAAAGACCCGAAAGTCGAAGCGGTGGCGGACGATCTCGCCTCGCTGATTCTGGATGCGAAGATGGAGCAGGAGGGCTTTGCCCGCAGCTCGATCAACCCGTTCCTGTTCCCGGGTGAAGGGGAGTAATCTCCTGTGAGAGTGCCGGGCGGCGCGAGCTTGCCCGGCCTACACCTGGTAAGGCGTAAGGACCTCGTCAATACCCGCAAAATCTCTCGTGTTGCGAGAAATCAACGGACATTTTCTGCTCTGCGCTGTAGCCAGGATGATAGCATCAGGCAGTTTCATTCCATGCTTCTCACGTAGTAAAACGCTTCTTTCCGCGATATCCCGAGACACATCAATAATTTCAAAAGCGCCCATCACGGCTGCCGTTTTCGCTTCATGACCATGCCTGCGAGCGCCCACCATCACTTCCATCCAGGTAATTAAGCTGATGGCACGATGCGACGCGGTATGCTCAATCGCATCCGCAGCTTCAACACGGTTGTTGAAGAGATCAATGAGAATATTGGTATCAAACACTGCCATGTGCTCCATGATTACCACTCCTCACGCAGCTTGCGTTCATACTCAAGCCCGTCCTCTTTTCTGTCTCCCCACAGACCAAGCGCATTTCGGATAACAGAAGAACTCTGCTGGTCGAGATACAGCTCAATCGCTTCGCGAAGCAGTTCAGCACGTGGTTGATTTCGCAATTGCTTGAGGTTATCCAAACGTTGAATCACGTCATCAGACAAATCGATAAGTATTCTGCCCATATCAAGTTCCGCCAAAACGCTCATATATCACCTTAGTATATCATCTTTGGTTAATTTTCAGGCAAAATACTCTTTATCAATTTAGGGTGAAAGGACGTTTTTTAGGGAATGATCGATTTTGCGAGCCGCTTTCCACAATATGCACCTCTCAACATTTCTCTGTTTTCATCTGCTGTAAACCAGGCTATAAACTGTATAAACACACAGTAAAAGGACGTAACCATGGCTCTGGAGAAGGGTATTGATAAGCTGGTACAGGAGTTTATTGCCGCAGGACGACCTTCCTCGCGAAAGCAGAGTATTGATGACCGGAGAAGCGGATATGTCGCCAGCACAGCGCTGGCCGGGGAAAAAGAAACTCGTGTCCAGGTTGAAACGCTTGTTCTTGAGGATTTGACCTTTCGGGTATTTTCGCCTGTCAATGCCCCTGAAACGTTACCTTGTGCCCTCTACTATCATGGCGGTTGTTTTGTCAGCGGTGGGTTTGAAACCCATGATAATCAGCTTCGCCAACTGGCGTTTTACGGTAACTGTCGGGTCATTGCGGTTCAGTACAGACTCGCACCCGAGCATACCTTCCCCGCTGCGCATGACGATGCAGAGAGAGCGGCAGATCTTGTCTGGCAAAATGCAGAACAATTAGGTGTGGATAAAAACCGGATTACACTTTGTGGAGACAGCGCGGGAGGCCATCTTGCGCTGGTAACATCATTGCGGCTTAAGGCCAAAGGTCTCTGGGATCCCGCACAACTCATTCTTATCTACCCCATGCTCGACGCTACGGCCAGTTTTGAAAGCTATACCCTCAATGGCATGGATTACGTGATTACTCGCGATACCCTTTTGAGCGGCTATGAAATGTATCTGGCTGGAGCCGACCGTCAGCATCCTGAAGTCAGCCCGCTGTGGCGCAACGACTTTAGCGGTCTGCCAAAGGTCCACATTGTTACCGCTGAGTATGATCCGTTACGCGACGAAGGCGAGGCGCTTTGTCAGCGCCTCACGGAGCAAGGCGTGAAGTGTACCGCTCAACGATGGCGGGGTGTAATACACGGCTTCTTTCAGTTGAGTGGAATTAGCCAGTCAGCGCGAGACGTTATGCGAGATATTGCCTGGCGCATTAACCATGCCGGACGAGAGTGAGAAGGAGACTACTCCTCCTCGTTCCCGCCCTCTTCATAAGCGCCATACGGCTTCGCAGGAAGAACGATATAGGTGCCTTCAAACACCGCGCCCGGCGTTTCATCGCCGAACAGCTCAACCTGCATCTGCACGCGCGCTTTGCGGCCACGTGCCAGACGATCAAGATCGCCGCCCAGCGCGCCAAGGTCCGCCACCGCGCTCGGCTTGCCGCTGATCGGCGCACTGTAGCGAATGTGGGCATCGGCCAGAATAATGGTGCCGCCAAGATGCCGCTCGCGCAGCATTAGCCAGATCAGCCCCCAGCCGGTGAGCGTCGCCAGGGAAAACAGGCTGCCGGCAAACAGGGTGTGGTGAGGGTTCTGATTGCCGGTTTCCGGCATGGTGGTAATGAATTTTTGCCCGGTGTACTGCTGAATGCGCACGCCCATCTTTTCACTCAGAGGGATGTGTTCATACCAGGCCTGCTGCAGCTGCCCGCACCAGTCCGCGCGATGAAGAATATCGTCCAGCGTGGCGATGGGTTTGATCATCAAAAAGTGGCGAATCGGCGTGGTTTGCGGGGCGGTGATTTCACCCTGGTTAACAAAACCGAGTTTGGCAAAAAACTCCACGGCATCTTCCCGGGCGCTACAGGTGACGCGCTTAACGCCTTCCTGACGGGCGACGGACTCCAGCGTCATCGCCATTAGCGTCCCCAGCCCTTTATCCTGCACGGAAGGGTGAACCGCCATAAAACGAATCGACGCTTCGTTATCAGCGTTGATATACAGTCGCCCGACGGCGACGAGGTTGCCCTCTTCGTCCATCACCATCTGATGATGGGCCATCGCATCCCAGGCGTCGCGTTCAGATCCTTTTGGCTGATGCAGTGGCTTGCGCAGCATTTCCCAGCGGAACTGGTAATACGCTTCTAACTCTTCTTCCGTTTGCGGTACTCGAAGGTGATACATAGCTGTACTCTCTCTTGTTACCCGCGGCCACGCCGCCAGTTGGCTCATACCTGGAGCCAGAATGTGACGGGGCCATCGTTCACCAGCGAGACCTGCATATCTGCAGCGAATCGTCCGGTTTGCGTATTCATTTCCTGTTGGCGACAACGCTCAACAAAGTATTCGTAAAGTGCTTCTGCACGATCCGGCGCGGCGCCTTTAGAGAAACTTGGGCGCATGCCGCGCTCGGTATCCGCTGCCAGCGTAAACTGGGAAACCACCAGCACGCTGCCGCCCGCCTGCTGGACGTTCAGATTCATCTTGCCTTCCGCATCGCTGAATATGCGGTAGCCCAGCACGCGCTCGCATAAGCGGTTCGCTTTTTGTTCGTCATCATCCTTTTCGACACCTAACAACACCAAAAGTCCTGGGCCAATTTCACCCGTCACCTCTCCCTCCACGGTGACGCTGGCACGGGTTACGCGCTGTATCAATGCAATCATGGTTGGTCTGCTTCTAATTGTTTTTCAGCTTCTGCTGCTTTTTTAAGTTCGCGGTATACGCCGAGAGTGACAGTTATTTCGGCACCAAGCAAGACGATACACCAGGTCCAGTAAACCCAGACAAATAAAATGGGGATCACCGCCAGCACGCCGTAAATCAGCTGATAAGACGGGAACATGGTGATGTAAAGGGCAAACCCTTTTTTACCCAGTTCAAAAAGCACTGCCGCCACCAGCGCCCCAACTACCGCATCGCGGTTAGGCACGCGCGTGGTCGGTACAACGCTATAGAGCAGCCAGAACGAGAGCCAGGACAGGATCAGCGGAAAAATACGCAGCACGTTATCAATCACGCTGTTTAAATCACTCGCCCAGCGCAAGGAGAGAAGATACGAACTGATTGCCAGACTCGCCCCAGCCAGCAACGGCCCCAGCGTTAAAATCATCCAGTAGACGGCAAAGGAATAGACCTTAGGACGGATTTTTTTGCTTCGCCAGATGGTGTTAAGCGCGCTGTCGATAGAGTACATCAGCAGCAGCGCGGTAACGATAAGGCCGCACGCCCCCACCGCCGTCATTTTGCTGGAGTTGGCAACAAACTGCTCGATGTAGTTCTGGATAACATCCCCGGTGGCCGGGATGAAGTTCGCGAAGACGAAATGGCGAAGCTGCAGGCTAACGTCCGCGAACATCGGGAATGCGGAAAAGAGCGCAAAGATCACCGCCACCAGCGGCACTAATGAGAGCAACGACACGTAGGCGAGGTTACCCGCCAGCGTGGTCATGTTGTCCTCATCAATGCGGTGCCAGAGCAACTTCAGCCAGGCCCTCAGCGGGCGAGTATGATGCGTGGCTTTTTGATGAACGGTTTTTAGCATAACTGCTTCGCAAAGTAGTTCGGTATCGTCTCTTTTCCGGTCACCAGAATTGACGTGATACCCAACTGGTTAGCTCCCTCTATATTATCGGCGTTGTCATCGAAAAAGACCGCATCGGCCGCGGTGAATCCCTCTGCCTGCAAAACAGCCTGATAAATTCGCGCTTCAGGCTTACGCATACCCATCTCTTGCGAAAGATAGATCTTATCTGCCGCCGCCTTAACTTCGGGATATTCCTCTGGCCAGAAGGTCGTGTGCAGACGGTTGGTGTTAGACAGCACGACCACCCGGTGCCCCTGCTCGCGCAATTTGTGCATAATGTCGATCACTTCCGGACGGATCGCGACGAATACCGCCTGCCAGCCGTGAGAAAATTGTTCATAGCTTAACGAAAGCCCCATCTCCTGGCAGAAGCGTTCAGCAAACTCTTCATCGCTAATCTCGCCGCGTTCATGCTGATGGAAGGTCTCACCCATCGCGAAATCCTGCTTTAACGTCGCCAGCGGCACACGGCTAAAGTCGCTCCAGGCACCCAGCACCCGGTTAAAATCGATATCGACGATTACGTTTCCTAAGTCAAAGATATAAAGCATGTTTATCTCCTTTCGCCGTGGAGAGATAACTGTAGCGGGAATCACGAGATTTGACTATGCGTGCCGTCTAAGGTGTGCGATTGATTTTTACGGTGCGTTTTTACGGCAGTACAGCGAAGGGACGTTTGACGCGGCAAAAAGCCACGCTCCACGGTACTCATCAATCATCAGGCTCAGATCTCTTCCCGGCGTGCGATAAAAACCCGGTAGCGTTGCATTGATATCAGCCTCATCCGCACTATCGGCGAAGGTTTTAACAATACGATCGTTATTCAATACGCGCGCGTTCTGGTGATCGCTGTAGTGGAAATAGATGGTGCGGTTGACTTCAGAAACCACGTGACCAAACAGTTTACCGTTAATGACAGCGGTCCCTTCCCGATGCTGCATTCGCCATGAAACCGTTCCTACAAATCGGTTTTTACCAATCGTCCATTCCACATCACCTGTACAGCGTATCGGCGCACTCGAAAAATGCGAATACGCTAACCAGCCGCTGGTAATAGCAGCCCCCAGCAACGCCGCCAGCAAAATAATACGATTCCCGAGTGTCATCATTGCTCATGCGCCCAAAAATAATGCGTGGTACATAACGCTGCCGCGTCATGTCGCGCATCGTTATTACAGACAAACGCCGCGATTCGCTCCGTTTTACTATAGCCGATGAGAAAAACGTATCGGTTTCCGGCACACAGGCTGGGATAATTTTTTAACAAGCGAAGGTAATGGTCCTGCATATGTTCATTAGGTGCATAAAAGAGTTGGCAGGCGTTGGTCGTGCTGCCCATTGAAAGTGGAATGTAGTGACTAAACGGCATGTTCTGGTGATGTTTATATAATATGACCCCGTTAATAAGCGCGATCAGAAAAAGCGTAGCGGTGGCTATTATTAACCACGCCGGCTTCTTCATCGCGGTGCCTTCGGCTATTGCCACGTCTTCACTGGCAATTATCGGCTCGGCGGTTGGGGTAAATACTTCAACCTGGGTGGCTTCGGAAAGCGTCAGCCCGCGACGCGAAATCGTTTTTACCGTATCGCGCGGCAACCCCACTTCAGCCAGCGCATTGCGCAATGTCAAAATGGCCTGGTAAAAGGTATTCGGTGTGGTGACATCGTTACGCTCACCCCATCCCACCACCATTAACTGATTTTGCGAAATTATTTCGCCAGGATGGGTAACGAGATAAAGAAAGCAGAGATTGGCAGGAAGCTGCAAATGTATCGTGCGCCCGGTAATATGATTCGCCAGGGTTTTGTTTTCCGGGTCATACTCGACCAGCTTGTTAATAAGATACAATTTTACTTTCCTCTGCAATAACAATATTTAACCCCACAAACCCAAAAAACACACGTATATTTAACAACAGTATAGGTCAGAAGGATCAGAGCGCGACACACCCGTACCTAAGATTAGAAACATCGCATTATTTTTCAATTGATTACAAATCGGTTTTCTTAGGTGAGCCTCAGCTAAAAGGACATAATGAGATTTCATTACACTTCACCAGGTCAAATAATTATATTGAGCCACACGTTGAGAAAAGACTGACGTTCAGGAAGATCGAGGTGACGAATCTTTAGCTATTAGTGCTGTTTCGTCAATTTCCTTCCGGGGTTGTTTTTGCCGAATAATCTTAATGGGTTGATGAATATTCCTGGGTAAGGTCTGACAATCAATGTTCTGTCGCTATGTCTGCGGCCTGCAAGAATTGAGACAGCCAGGAATTTATTTTCTCTGGCATTATTTCTCATAAATACGACAGAAACGCTGGATATGTTTCAAGATTGACACATTTGAAAGGCAGTGAAATATTGATAATGAAAATAAGACAGGAGTGGACTGGATGATAACATCGTCGCAAAAGGTTGTCCGCTGTATAAGCTGCGAATTGTCCTGTCAGTTATTTCCGGATAACACGGTGCGCTCACAATACTGTGGCAGCGCCTCCTTCGCAGTTTGGCCGGTGGGAAATCATTTCCTGCAACTTGCAGTAGAAAATAAAATATTGTCTGGGAACAAGAATCATTTATTACGCGGATTTATTTTTGTAGATTTTTCGATGTATAACCTGCGCCTGCTTGTCGATCCGCAATGGATTGAACATCTGGCGATGACTAACATGCACATCGTGCTTATCGCGGACCGTAAACTGGAGGCGTTGGCTCACTATTTTTTCGCTCACCACAGTGAAATAAAGGGAATTATTTATTCAGATGACGATGACGCTATATTGCAGGAAAAAATTAACCATCTTTTTTCCGGCAGGCGAGTGAGCAGCAGGCGTGGTAATACCCTGAACACTGTTGAATTCACTTTACTTAACAGACTTATTTCAGGGGTGTGCCTCCGGGAGATAATAAAAACAACCAGCATTGATGTGAAAAAAATTTACGTTCATAAAATACGATTAGAGAGGAAGTTAGGTACCAGCATTCATAAAATACTCGTTTCTATTTTGTAATTTCAACTTCTTAACATGCCCACATTTAATGGTGTGGAGGATGTTTTACGCCTGAAAGAAAGGGGGGCAGTTATGCCATATTTATTGAAACACTCACCTGTCGCCGTTGCGATTTCGCTGGCACTATCGTCAGCGCTATTTACCGCGAATGCTGCAGTTATCGATTTTGCTAATTTACCAGCCACCGGAGCAGTAACGGATTTGCCTGCGGAAATACAGGCGCTGATTCCTGCAACGGCAAACGCGAACTTTAGCAAAAATACTAGCGATCCTAACTATGTCTACCAGTACAGCCCTGGCAATATTCCAGTCTACGGGGATGGGATCACTCTCGAAGGGCCGGGGGCGGAAGCCTTTGAGCACTCCGTGACCGTTATTCAGAACTCCACGTCCGGCAGCCCGGGGGTGATATTTGGTGACGACCTGACTATTCGTACCCAGTCAAAAGTGGCTGCCAATAACGGTAAAGATGTCGACGGTATTCGTACCCACGGTATGAACACGCCGAATAACCCGGTATTTATCATTACCGGCGACCGCACCCACATTTACGTTAATGGCCAAAGCGGCGATGGCATCAATGCCGGGTACAGCTCCTTCAGCCAGGGTTCTCTCGGCTCCGCCAATATTTATGTGGGTGACGATCTCTATATCGAAACCACCGGCAGTACCGGTCGCGGTATTAGCGCCTATGCACTGAATGATGCCTCGAAGGCCAAAAATAACATTGTCGTCGGCGATCGTGCGCATATTGTGACGCGGGGTACCTACGCCGAGGGGATTCGTACCAACCAGAGCGGCTCATCCGTCCGTCTGGGGGATGAGGCCACCATCGAAACGTTTGGCACCTCGGCCTACGGCCTGTATGCGGGTTCTGCCTCCAGAATCGAGCTGGGAAAAAAAGCGACCATTACCACCGACGCAGCCAGTGCCTCCGGCGTGTACTCTACCGGCTCGTCAACCATCACCCTTGATGAAGGCGCGACCATCACCACCAACGGTGCCAGCGCGCATGGCATCTACGCTTATACAGCAGCGGTAAATGTGGGAGATAACGTCACCATTGCGGTCAACAGCAGCGAGAAAACCAGCAGCTCCGCCCAGGCACCGCACGGGATGTATGCCTGGTCACGCGGCGTGATAACGCTCGACGGTGGGGCAACCATTACCACCGCAGGCCAGCGCGACCAGGGTAGCTATGCCCTGAACGCCAGCAATGGCGGAATTATTGATGCCTCTGCAGGCGGAAAATTCCTCCTTAACGGCGATATCCTCGCCGCAGGTGGCGTCGCGGCCAACAGTACCCTTCCGGCACAAAACAGTACCATTACGCTGACAATGGGTAACAGCTCGCTGTGGAACGGAGCATCGTACATAGAAAGCAACGCTGCCGGGACCGGTACTCTCGCGCTTACGATGAATGATGCCGTCTGGAATATGCGTGACAGCTCAACGCTGACCAGCCTGACCCTGAACGCGGGCGGCACGATAAATTTCCAGCATGCTGAGGACGCGGCCTGGCAAACCCTGACCATCAACGAGGATTACACAGGCAACGGCGGCAAGCTGGTTTTCAATACCGTGCTGTCTGACGATACCTCTGAAACTGACAGGCTGATTGTTGAAGGAAACACATCCGGTCGTACCGCGGTTGACGTAAACAACATTGGTGGTGCAGGCGCACAAACCGTTGAAGGGATTGAAATAGTCAGCGTTGGCGGCAACTCGGAGGGAACGTTTGAGAAGGCCAGCCGTATCGTAGCGGGGGGTTATGACTATAACGTTGTGCAGAAAGGTAAGAACTGGTTTCTGACCAGCCTGGCTGAACCCGTTGACCCTCCTGTTGACCCGGTAGATCCTCCTGTTGACCCGGTAGACCCTCCTGTTGACCCGGTAGACCCTCCGGTCGACCCCGTCGACCCGCCTGTTGACCCGGTGGATCCACCTGTTGACCCTGTCGACCCGCCTGTCGTCCCGGTAGATCCGCCCGTCGACCCGGTGATTCCGCCGCAAGAACCGGTACCGCCACCTGCGCCGCCGAAAAGCGAGCATCAGTATCGCCCAGAATTTGGCAGCTATCAGGCAAACAGCTATGCGGCAAATACGCTGTTTATGACCCGCCTGCACGATCGTCTGGGTGAAACGCAGTACACCGACATGCTCACCGGCGAGCAAAAAGTGACGAGCCTTTGGATGCGTAACGTCGGCGGGCATGCGCGTTTCAACGACGGCAGCGGCCAGCTAAAAACGACAGCCAACCGTTACGTGCTGCAGTTGGGTGGCGATATCGCCCAATGGAGCACAGATGGCCTGGACCGCTGGCATCTTGGCCTGATGGCGGGCTACGGTAACAGCCAGAGCCGGAGCGCTTCCAGCCTGACCGGATACCACTCACGTGGCGAAGTGAATGGCTATAGCGTAGGTCTGTACGGTACCTGGTACGCAAACGAAGCCGATAAAAGCGGCACCTACGTTGATAGCTGGGTGCTGTATAACTGGTTTGACAATAAGGTGATGGGGCAGGACCAGGCGACCGAGCGTTATCGCTCCAGCGGCGTAACCGCCTCTGTCGAAGCGGGCTATAGCGTTAAGGTGGGTGAAAGCGGCCGCAACAGCTACTGGATCCAGCCGAAGGCGCAGGCCGTTTGGATGGACGTGCAGGCTGACGACCATCGCGAGCGTAACGGCACGCGGGTGAAAGACGAAACCCAGGGCAACCTGATGACGCGTCTCGGCGTGAAGGCCTATATCAGCGGACATAACGCGATGGATGACGCTAAATCACGCACCTTCCAGCCGTTTATTGAAGCGAACTGGATCCACAATACCCAGACCACGCGCATCCGCATGGATGACGTCAGCAATGAGATGCGCGGTACGCGCAATATTGGTGAGTTAAAGACGGGCGTAGAGGGGCAGATTACCCCGCAGCTTAGCGTCTGGGGCAATGTGGCACAGCAGATTGGCGATAAAGGCTACAGCGATACGCAGGGAATGCTGGGAATAAAATACAGCTTCAAATAACAAAAAAGCCGCTGAGAAATCAGCGGCTTTTTGCTTCAGGCGATATCATCGCTGGTACAGGCCAGCACCGTTTCAACCTTACTGGATTTCAGATGATTTTGCAGCGCCGAGCCGGGCATCTCATCGGTGAAAAGAGCCGTTGTCTGCGCCACGTTGCCAATTTCCACCGCGGCGGATGCGTTAAATTTCGTATGATCGGCCGCCAGCAAAATGTGGCGAGAGTGGGCCATCATGGTTTTCACCACGCTGGCTTCATTCACGTCAAACTCCATCATCGCGCCGTCGTGCTCAATCGCCCCGACGCTGGTCACGAGATAGTCCGCCCGAAAACCAGACACAAACGCCGTCGCCGCAGGCCCGATAATGCCGCCGTTGTGCGGGCGCAGCGTGCCGCCCGGCACCATCACTTCAAAGCGCGGGTTCTTATACAGAATATGCGCCACCCGCAGGCTGTTGGTGATGATGCGCAGATGATTATGGTTAAGCAGCGCCCGGGCAACGTGCTCTACGGTCGTGCCGATGGTGATGAAAATAGTTGAGCCGTCGGGAATATAGTCCGCAATCGCCTCGGCAATCGCCCGCTTCTCTTCGGTAAGCGACACTTCGCGCTGTTCGAACGCCGTGTTCACCACGCTGGATGCCCTGCCCGCGCCGCCGTGATGACGCGTGATCAGCCCCTGCTCGCTGAGCTTACGGATATCCCGGCGCACCGTTTGCGTCGACACGTCCAGCAGCTGCGCCAGTTCATCAATGTTCATATAGCCGCGATCGGCAATCAGCGTCAGCAGCTGATCGTGACGCGGGTTGCCGGTCAGTTCGGTAAGGCTCATGGGCTGTCCTCTGAAAACCATCACGCTCCGCATTTTATACAAAAAGTGACAAAAAAGAGCGGGTTTGATCACAGTCGGGTATACCCGCGCGCCCGCCGGGCTTTGTGCATTTCAGGGCTGCGACGGCGCTGGCAAAACGCACGGCGTCTGCGGCGGTGGATTGCTGCCCCAGGCTGAACGCCAGCGCGCCGTGAAAAACGTCGCCCGCGCCAGTGGTATCCACCACGTTCACCTCAAAGCCGGATTGATGACACAAGGCGCCGTTTTCCAGCCAGTAGCAGCCGTCTCGCCCCTGAGTGACATACACATGTCCATTTGTGAGCGTTTGTGCTTTTTTAAGGGCATCTTCTGCTTTATCCAACTGAGTTAGTCGCCGCAGGCCCGGCGCGGAGAAGGCCGCGTGGTCGCTTAAGGCTATCAGCTCCGCGATGTCCTGCGGGGTAACGTCGGCATCAAGCAAAGTAGGAACGCCCTGCTGACGGGCCAGGGTAAACGCCTGTTTTGCCCCGTCATGCCAGCGCACGTCTGCTAAGACAATATCCCACTGGGAAAAGTCGATTTCATGCAGCCAGTCTGCCCCGGCGGGCAGATCGGGGCTGGGGTAGTTGGCAATCACTCGTTCTCCGCCTGCGTCCACCAGCACCGCGGATTGTGACGATCGGGCACCTTTAAACACGCGTGTATAGCGGGTGTTCACCCCCAGGGATTCCAGCTCCGCCAGCAGCCGTCTGCCGGTATCGTCGTCCCCCACCCGGCCAATAAAATCCACTTCCGCACCCAGTTTTGCCGCCGCCACAGCCGCAGTTGCCGCCGGGCCGCCCCCCACTTCCGTATAGTCCTTTGCGACATATTTCCCACCTTCCTTCGGTAAATCATCGAGATACCAGATGCGATCCAGCACGGTAATGCCGACACAAACGATGCGAGTCATGGTGATTCCTTCTGCGATTTCTGATGCCTTCATTTTAATTTCACCAAATGTTTAAAAAGTGACCCGTGTCAATTTTTTGACTATAAATTACAAATACGATCAAAAACAGACAACACAAACGCGCAGAAATTGACACGATGTGACAGGAGAGAGGCATGTCAGCAATCGCATTTATCGGTTTAGGGCAGATGGGCGCGCCAATGGCGAAGAATCTGTTAAAGCAAGGCCACCAGCTTAACGTGTTTGACGTGAACCCGCAGGCGGTTCAGGCGCTGGTGGAGAGCGGCGCACGGGCTGCGGCTACGCCCGCTCAGGCCGCAACGGATGCCGAATTCGTCATCACCATGCTGCCAAACGGCGACCTGGTGCGCAGCGTGCTGTTCGGCGAGCACGGCGTGTGCGAAGGGTTATCCCGCGACGCGCAGGTGATTGATATGTCCACCATCCACCCGCTGCAAACCGACGCGCTGATCCGCGACATGGCTGAGCGCGGCTTCAGCCTGATGGACGTGCCCGTGGGACGCACGTCTGACCATGCCATCGCCGGCACGCTGCTTCTGCTGGCGGGCGGCACCGCGCAGCAGGTGGAACGCGCCACCCCCGTCTTAATGGCAATGGGCAGTGAGCTGATTAACGCCGGCGGGCCAGGCATGGGCATCCGCGTGAAGCTCATCAACAACTACATGAGCATCGCCCTGAACGCGCTTTCCGCCGAGGCGGCGGTGCTGTGTGAAGCGCTTGGCCTCTCCTTTGACGTGGCGCTGAAGGTGATGAACGGCACGCCGGCGGGTAAAGGCCACTTCACCACCTCATGGCCGAACAAGGTACTGAAAGGCGATCTTTCCCCAGCCTTCATGATCGACCTTGCGCATAAAGATCTGGGGATCGCCCTGGACGTGGCTAACCAGCTCCACGTTCCGATGCCGCTGGGCGCGGCGTCCCGCGAAGTTTACAACCAGGCACGCGCCGCCGGGCGCGGGCGCGAAGACTGGACAGCCATTCTAGAACAGGTTCGCGCATCTGCCGGGCTGAAAAAATCACACTGATACGAAAGGACTGAGGAATGACGATGTACACCCTGAAAGATATCACCCGACCTTCCGGCGGTTTTGCAATGCTGGCCGTGGATCAGCGCGAAGCGATGCGCCTGATGTTTGCCGCCGCAGGCGCACCGGTGCCGGTAACCGACCAGCACCTGACGGATTTTAAGGTCAACGCGGCGAAGATTCTGTCGCCGTACGCCTCTGCCATTCTCGTCGACCAGCAGTTCTGCTATCGCCAGATTGTGGAGCAGCAGGCCGTAGCCAACAGCTGCGCGATGATTGTGGCGGCCGACGAGTTTATTCCGGGGAACGGTATTCCGGTCGACAGCGTGGTGATCGACAAAAGCATCGACGCCCAGGCGGTCAAACGCGACGGCGGCAAGGCGCTCAAGCTGCTGGTGCTGTGGCGCAGCGATGAAGATCCGCAGCAGCGCCTGGAGATGGTGAAAGCGTTCAATACGCTGTGCCACGACAACGGGCTGCTGAGCATTATCGAGCCGGTGGTGCGTCCGCCGCGTCGCGGAGCCGAATTTAACCGCGAACAGGCGATTATCGATGCGGCTAAAGAGCTGGGCGACAGCGGGGCCGACCTCTACAAGGTGGAGATGCCGCTGTTTGGTAAGGGCACGCAGCAGGAACTGCTGGCGGCCTCGCAGAAGCTGAACGAGAACATCGCCATGCCGTGGGTGATCCTCTCCTCCGGCGTGGACGATAAGCTGTTCCCGCGCGCCGTGAGCGTGGCGATGCAGGCAGGGGCATCGGGCTTTTTAGCCGGTCGCGCCGTCTGGTCCTCGGTGATTGGCCTGCCGGATACCGAGCTGATGCTGCGTGATATTTCCGTACCAAAACTTCAGCGTCTGGGTGAGATCGTCGACGAAATGATGGCTCGCCGTTAAGAAAGGACCCGAACATGAAATGGTTTAACACCCTGAGCCACAACCGCTGGCTCGAACAAGAGACCGACCGCATTCTCGATTTCGGCAAAAACGCCGCCGTACCGACCGGCTTTGGCTGGCTGGGCAATAACGGGCAAGTTCGCAGCGATATGGGCACCCATCTTTGGATCACCGCCCGCATGCTGCACGTGTACGCGGTGGCGGCGAACATGGGCCGTCCCGGCGCGTATGCCCTGGTTGAGCACGGCATTAACGCCCTCAACGGTCCGCTGCGCGACAAGCAGCACGGCGGCTGGTACGCCTGCGTAAACGATGAAGGCGTCGTTGACGCCTCCAAGCAGGGCTATCAGCACTTTTTCGTCCTGCTGGGCGCGGCGAGCGCCGTCACCACCGGCCACCCGCAGGCACGCAAGCTGCTGGACGATGCCATCGAGGTGATTGAGCGCTACTTCTGGAGCGAACAGGAGCAAATGTGCCTCGAGTCCTGGGATGAAGCCTTCAGCAAAACGGAAGATTACCGCGGCGGTAACGCCAACATGCACGCCGTGGAAGCCTTCCTGATTGTCTATGACGTAACCCACGACCGGAAATGGCTCGACCGCGCCCTGCGCATCGCCTCGGTGATTATTCACGACGTGGCGCGCAAAGGTGAGTATCGCGTTAACGAGCATTTCGACACCGACTGGAACCCGATCCGCGATTACAACATCGATAACCCTGCTCACCGCTTCCGCGCCTACGGCGGCACGCCGGGACACTGGATTGAGTGGGGCCGCCTGATGCTGCACCTGCGCGCCGCGCTGGAAGCGCGCTTTGAAACCCCGCCGGAGTGGCTGCTGGAAGATGCGAAAGGCCTGTTCCACGCCACCATCCGCGACGCCTGGGCACCCGACGGCGCCGACGGGTTTGTCTATTCCGTGGGCTGGGACGGCAAGCCTATCGTCCGCGAACGCGTGCGCTGGCCAATCGTCGAGGCGATGGGCACGGCCTATGCCCTCTATACCGTGACCGGCGAAGCGCAGTACGAAGCCTGGTATCAGAAGTGGTGGGATTACTGCATCAAGTACCTGATGGATTACGAAAACGGTTCCTGGTGGCAGGAGCTGGACACCAATAACGAAGTGACCACCAAAGTCTGGGACGGCAAGCAGGATATTTACCATCTGCTGCACTGCCTGGTGATCCCCCGCCTGCCGCTGGCGCCGGGCTTAGCGCCTGCCGTCGCCGCCGGATTGCTGGACAGCCAGGCCAAATAATAAAGACGGAGTTTTTATGCGTACCCTACACAATATTGACCTGAAAAATAACGAACGTGGCTTCACCCTGCGCTGGCAGGATCGCCTGATTTTGTCCCACTCCGAAGAAGCGCCTTGCCTGTGGATCGGCGCAGGCGAAGCCGATATCGAGATGTTTCGCGGCAATTTCAGCATTAAAGACAAGCTCAACGAAAAGATTGCCCTGACGGACGCGACCGTCTCGCAGCAAAGCGCGGGCTGGGCCATCCGCTTTACACGCGGCGATGCGGTGAGCGCGACGCTGCTGGTGGGCGTGGATGCGGAAGGCCGTCTGGAGCTGAAGCTGAAAAATGATGCCGCCAGCCATAACCGCATCTGGCTGCGGCTGGCGGCGCAGCCGGAAGATCATATCTACGGCTGCGGCGAGCAATTCTCGTATTTCGATCTGCGCGGCAAGCCGTTCCCGCTTTGGACCAGCGAGCAGGGCGTGGGGCGCAACAAGCAGACCTACGTCACCTGGCAGGCCGACTGCAAAGAGAACGCGGGTGGTGACTACTACTGGACCTTCTTCCCGCAGCCTACCTTCGTGAGCACCCAGAAGTACTACTGCCACGTGGATAACAGCTGCTACATGAACTTTGACTTCAGCGCGCCGGATTTCCACGAGCTGGCGTTCTGGGAAGATAACGCCACGCTGCGCTTCGAATGTGCGGAAACGTACGTCGATCTGCTGGAAAAACTGACCGGCCTGCTGGGACGTCAGCCGGAGCTGCCGGACTGGGTGTACGACGGCGTGACGCTGGGCATCCAGGGCGGCACCGAGGTGTGCCAGCAGAAGCTCGACGCCATGCGCGAGGGCGGCGTGAAGGTGAACGGCATCTGGGCGCAGGACTGGTCCGGCATCCGCATGACCTCCTTCGGCAAACGCGTGATGTGGAACTGGAAGTGGAACAGCGCTCTCTATCCGCAGCTTGATGAACGGATTGCGAAGTGGAAACAGGAAGGGGTGCAGTTCCTCTCCTATATCAACCCGTACGTCGCCAGCGATAAAGATCTCTGCGAAGAGGCGGCGAAACGCGGCTATCTGACCAAAAACGCCAACGGTGAGGACTACCACGTTGAATTCGGCGAGTTCTACGCGGGCGTTATCGACCTGACCAACCCGGAAGCCTACAACTGGTACAAAGAGGTCATTAAAAAGAACCTGATCGAACTGGGCTGCGGCGGCTGGATGGCCGATTTCGGGGAATATTTGCCGACCGATACCTTCCTGCACAACGGCGTGAGCGCGGAGATCATGCATAACGCCTGGCCTGCCCTGTGGGCGAAATGTAACTACGAAGCGCTGGAGGAGACCGGCAAACTCGGCGAGATCCTGTTCTTCATGCGCGCGGGCTACACCGGCAGCCAGAAGCACTCGGTGATGATGTGGGCGGGGGATCAGAACGTCGACTGGAGCCTGGACGACGGCCTGGCGTCCGTCATCCCTGCGGCGCTGTCGCTGGCGATGACCGGGCACGGCCTGCACCACAGCGACATCGGCGGCTACACCACCCTGTTCGAGATGAAGCGCAGCAAGGAGCTGCTGCTGCGCTGGTGCGACTTCAGCGCCTTTACGCCGATGATGCGTACCCACGAGGGCAACCGCCCTGGCGACAACTGGCAGTTCGACGGCGATGCGGAAACCATCGCGCACTTCGCGCGCATGACCACCGTCTTCACCACCCTGAAGCCGTACATCAAAGCTGCGGTTGCGCAGAACGCGAAAAGCGGCCTGCCGGTGATGCGTCCGCTGTTCCTGCACTACGAGGACGACGCGCGCGCCTACACGCTGAAATACCAGTACCTGTTTGGCCGCGATCTGCTGGTGGCACCGGTTCATGAAGAGGGCCGCCGGGACTGGTCGCTCTATCTGCCGCAGGACAGCTGGGTCAATGCGTGGACCGGGGAAACCTGCCAGGGCGGTGACGTGACCGTTGATGCCCCGATCGGCAAGCCGCCGGTCTTCTATCGCCAGCACAGCGAATGGGCAGATCTGTTTAGCACCTTACGTGATATCTGATAAGGCTCGCCCGCAGGGAAACCTGCGGGCAGACGGAGAACAATAATGAGTCAACATACTTCCGATCCGGCAACCCTACGCCTGCCGTTTAAAGAAAAACTCGCCTACGGGATGGGCGATCTCGGCTCAAACATCCTGCTGGATATCGGCACGCTCTATTTGCTGAAGTTTTACACCGACGTGCTGGGGCTGCCCGGCACCTACGGCGGGATTATCTTCCTGATTGCGAAGTTTTTTACCGCCTTCACCGATATGGGCACCGGTATCATGCTCGACTCCCGACGCAAGATTGGCCCGAAAGGGAAATTCCGCCCGTTCGTGTTGTATGCCGCCTTCCCGGTGACCTTACTGGCAATTGCCAACTTCGTCGGTACGCCATTTGAGATGACCGGCAAAACGGTGATAGCAACGGTGCTGTTCATGCTGTACGGCCTGTTCTTCAGCATGATGAACTGCTCTTACGGCGCGATGGTGCCCGCCATCACCAAAAACCCGGACGAGCGCGCCTCGCTGGCGGCCTGGCGTCAGGGCGGCGCCACGCTCGGCCTGCTGCTCTGTACGGTGGGCTTTGTCCCGGTGATGAACCTGATTGAGGGTAACGACCAGCTTGGCTACATATTTGCCGCCACTCTCTTCTCGCTGTTCGGGCTGTTCTTTATGTGGTGGTGCTATAAGGGCGTCACCGAGCGTTACGTCGAGACGCAGCCCGCTAACCCGGCGCAAAAGCCGGGGCTGTTGCAGTCGTTTCGCGCCATTGCCGGGAACCGTCCGTTGTTTATCCTGTGCATCGCGAACCTGTGCACGCTGGGCGCGTTTAACGTCAAACTCGCTATTCAGGTCTACTACACGCAGTACGTGCTGAACGACCCGATCCTGCTGTCGTACATGGGCTTCTTCAGCATGGGCTGTATTTTTATCGGCGTCTTTATGATGCCGGGCGCGGTGCGGCGCTTCGGCAAGAAAAAGGTCTACATCAGCGGGCTGATGATCTGGGTGGCGGGCGATCTGCTCAACTACTTCTTCGGCGGCGGCTCGGTGAGCTTTGTGGCGTTCTCCTGCCTGGCGTTCTTCGGCTCCGCGTTCGTGAACAGTCTGAACTGGGCGCTGGTGTCCGATACCGTGGAATACGGCGAGTGGCGCACCGGCGTGCGCTCCGAAGGGACGGTCTACACCGGCTTTACCTTCTTCAGGAAGGTATCCCAGGCGCTGGCCGGCTTCTTCCCGGGGATCATGCTCACCCAGATCGGCTACGTGCCGAACGTGGTGCAGTCCGCCGGGACGGTTGAAGGGCTGCGGCAGCTGATATTTATCTACCCGAGCCTGCTGGCGGTCATCACCATCGTGGCGATGGGCTGCTTCTACAACCTCAACGAGAAGATGTATGTGCGCATCGTGGAAGAGATCGAACTGCGCAAACGTACGGCCTAAATGACGTGATAGAGCGCCCTGCGGGGCGCTCTGAGGATCGACCATGACATACAATACTGATCCGTTAACCCTGAAATTGAGCCTGCGAGAGAAGTGTGCCTACGGGATGGGCGATTTTGGCTCGAACCTGATGCTGTGTATTGGCACGCTGTACCTGCTGAAGTTTTACACCGATGAACTGGGGATGCCCGCGTTCTACGGAGGCATTATTTTCCTGGTGGCGAAGTTTTTTACCGCGTTCACCGACATGCTGACCGGGGTGCTGCTGGATTCCCGGCGAAACATCGGCGCGCGGGGAAAATTCCGGCCATTCATTTTGTATGCCTCCGTGCCGGTGGCGCTGGTCGCGACGGCGCAGTTTATGGCTAACGACTTTAGCCTGACGGTCAAAACGGCCCTCGCCACCGTGCTCTTCATGATGTTTGGGCTCTGCTATAGCCTGATGAACTGCGCCTACGGTGCGATGGTCCCTGCCATCACCAAAAACCCGAACGAGCGCGCGCAGCTGGCGGCGTGGCGACAGGGCGGCGCAACGGTGGGGCTGTTGCTCTGCACCGTCGGCTTTATGCCCATTCAGGCGCTGTTCGTCCACCAGCCCTCCCTCGGCTATCTGGTGGCTGCGCTGGTGTTCGCCACCGGCGGCCTGTTCTGCATGTGGTGGTGCTACAGCGGGGTGAAAGAGCGCTATGTCGAGATAACGCCCGATCACCATAAGCCCGGCATTCTTAAATCGTTCTGCGCGATTTTTCGCAATCCGCCGCTGCTGGTGCTGTGCATTGCCAACCTGTGTACTCTCGCCGCGTTCAACATCAAGCTGGCGATTCAGGTCTATTACACCCAGTACGTGCTAAACGACCTGCATCTGCTGTCGTGGATGGGCTTTTTCAGCATGGGCTGCATTCTGATTGGCGTGTTTCTGGTGCCCGGCGCGGTGAAGCGCTTTGGCAAGAAGCCGGTCTATCTGGGCGGGCTGGCGCTGTGGGCGGTGGGCGACGTGCTGAACTTCTTCTGGGGAACCAGCTCCCTACTGTTCGTGCTGTTTTCCTGCATGGCCTTTTTCGGCACCGCGTTTGTGAACAGCCTGAACTGGGCGCTGGTGCCGGATACCGTTGATTACGGCGAGTGGAAAACCGGCATTCGCGCCGAGGGATCGGTTTACACCGGCTACACCTTCTCGCGCAAAATCTCCGCCGCTCTCGCCGGCTTCCTGCCCGGCATCATGCTGACCCAGATCGGCTACGTTCCTCACGCCGTGCAGAGCGCGGGCACGCTGCTGGGTTTGCGTCAGCTTATTTTCCTCTGGCCGTGCGGCCTGGCAATCGCCGCCGCAGTGACCATGGGGCTGTTTTATAAACTCAACGAAGCGCGCTTCGCCTTTATTATCGAGGAGATTGGAAAACGGAAAAAACAGTCAGCGAATACCCCTGAGATAACACCCAACAATAAAGCGTCAGCAGTCACTTTATAACAATAATTCGGCCAGTATTTCCTTCCTGTTCATCAGGAGGGAGGCCTTTCTGTACCTGATACATGGACAAATTATGAAAAGAATCATCACTGTACTGATCGTGTCGTCTGTGTCCTGCCCGGTATTCGCCGGGGCCTATGTTGAAACCCGTGAAGCCTACAATACGGCCTCTGAGCTGCACGAAGTGATCCTGCGTGCCGGCTATAACTTCGATATGGGCGCGGGGTTGATGTTCACCAACGCCTACAACGTGGGGAGGTGGGATGAGCTCAAGCACAGCTATAACGAAATAGAGGGGTGGTATCCGCTCTTTAAACCGACGGACAAACTCAGCTTCCAGCCGGGCGGGTTGATCAACGACAGCAGCGCCGGTTCGGGTGGCGCGGTTTATTTAGATACCAACTATAAATTCACGGACGGGTTTAATCTGACGTTCCGCTATCGCTATAACCATAACAATTACGATACGCCGGACTATAACGGGCAGATGGATAAGAACGACACGCACGAATTCGCCAACTACTGGAATTTCAAGGTGACCGATGCGTTTTTCTATACCTTTGAGCCGCATTTTTTCCAGCGGATAAATGATTACCACAGCAAAAATGGCAAAGACCATCACTGGGAAATTACCAACAAGTTCAGTTATAAGATCGACAGAAACTGGCTGCCGTACCTCGAACTCCAGTGGCTGGACAGATGGAATGATTACAACCGCGAGCAGTACAGGATCCGCCTGGGGTTACGTTATTCGTTCTAATAAAAAAGCCGCTGATTTCTCAGCGGCTTTTTTTACTACGGATTGACCGTATTAGTCTTCTTTCGCACCGCGCATAGCACGTTTACGATCGTTCTCGGTCAGGTGACGTTTACGGATACGAATTGACTGTGGAGTCACTTCTACCAGTTCGTCATCATCAATGAACTCCAGAGCCTGCTCCAGGGTCATCTTGATCGGTGGAACCAGAACCGTTGCTTCGTCAGTACCGGACGCACGCATGTTGGTCAGCTTCTTACCGGTCAGGCAGTTTACCGTCAGGTCGTTAGAACGGCTGTGAATACCAATGATCTGGCCTTCGTAAACTTCAGCACCGTGACCCAGGAACAGCTTACCGCGATCCTGCAGACCGAACAGCGCAAACGCAACCGCTTTACCCTGACCGTTGGAGATCAGTACGCCGTTGTTACGCTGGCCCACTTCGCCCGGACGAACGTCGTCGTAGTGGCTGAAGGTGGAGTACAGCAGGCCGGTACCGGAGGTCATGGTCATGAACTCAGAACGGAAGCCGATCAGGCCACGGCTTGGGATCACGTAGTCGAGACGTACGCGGCCTTTGCCATCTGGATTCATGTTTTTCAGGTCGCCTTTACGCTCGCCCAGTGCCTGCATCACAGAACCCTGGTGCTGCTCTTCTACGTCCAGCGTTACGTTTTCGAACGGCTCTTGTTTACGGCCATCGATTTCACGGAAGATTACTTTCGGACGGGAAACCGCCATCTCGAAACCTTCACGACGCATGTTTTCGATCAGAACAGACAGGTGCAGTTCACCACGACCAGAAACGCGGAATGCATCAGCGTCTTCGGTTTCTTCAACGCGCAGCGCAACGTTGTGCACCAGCTCTTTGTTCAGACGGTCAAGGATCTGACGAGAGGTAACGAACTTACCTTCTTTACCACAGAACGGAGAGGTGTTGACGTTGAAGAACATGGATACGGTTGGTTCATCAACGGACAGGGCTGGCAGCGCTTCGACGTTCTGCGGATCGCAGATGGTGTCGGAGATGTTCAGTTCACCCAGACCGGTGATCGCGATGATGTCGCCCGCTTCAGCGATGTCGCTCTCGATACGCTCAAGACCCAGGTGAGTCAGGACTTTACCGACTTTACCGTTACGGGTTTTGCCTTCGCTATCGATGATAGTGACCTGCTGGTTAGGCTTCACTTTACCGCGCTTGATACGGCCAATGCCGATTACGCCAACGTAGTTGTTGTAGTCGAGCTGGGAGATCTGCATCTGCAGGGTGCCTTCCAGGTCAACGTTTGGCGCAGGAACACGGTCAACAATCGCCTGATACAGCGGGGTCATGTCTTCAGCCATGTCTTCGTGGTCCAGACCTGCGATACCGTTCAGCGCAGAGGCGTAAACGATAGGGAAGTCCAGCTGCTCGTCGGTCGCGTCGAGGTTAACGAACAGGTCGAAGACCTGGTCAACAACCCAGTCAGGACGCGCGCCAGGGCGGTCAACTTTGTTGATAACAACGATTGGCTTCAGACCATGGGCAAAAGCTTTTTTGGTCACGAAGCGCGTCTGTGGCATTGGGCCATCCATTGCGTCAACGACCAGCAGAACGGAGTCTACCATGGACATTACACGTTCAACTTCACCACCGAAGTCGGCGTGCCCTGGGGTATCAACGATATTGATACGGTAGTCATTCCATTTAATCGCGGTGTTTTTCGCGAGGATGGTAATCCCACGCTCTTTCTCCAAATCGTTGGAGTCCATCACGCGTTCTTGGGTTTCGGCACGCGCATCAAACGTACCGGATTGCTGCAGCAGCTTATCAACCAGGGTAGTTTTACCATGGTCAACGTGCGCGATGATGGCGATGTTACGCAAATTTTCGATCACAACTTTGCCTCAGGCATTTAGAAATAGCGCGTTATTGTACACGGATTAATCGCACTACAAAACAGGATCACAAACATCCCCCGCAAACAAGTATTGCAGAGATGCTTTGTGATCGCTTTCACGGAGCGGTAAAAGGGCACTTTAACGTAAATTGCACCAATATGGTGCTTAATGTTCACATTGAAGCACTATACTGGTGCAACAAATCCATCATGGTGCAGCCCTTTTGCACTATGGTGCGCATGATAACGCCTTTTTGGGGTGTTTTAAAAGTTGGCACAGATTTCGCTTTATAAAAAATACATGGCAACAGCCAGTACCAACAGAAATTGAAGACCTCGTTACCACGACGACAATGACCAATCTGGAGAGTTAAGTATGTCCGCTGAACACGTTTTGACGATGCTGAACGAACATGAAGTGAAGTTTGTTGATCTGCGCTTCACCGATACCAAAGGTAAAGAACAGCACGTCACAATCCCTGCTCATCAGGTGAACGCCGAATTCTTTGAAGAAGGCAAAATGTTTGACGGCTCCTCCATTGGTGGCTGGAAAGGCATTAACGAATCCGACATGGTTCTGATGCCAGACGCAACCACTGCGGTCATTGATCCGTTCTTCGAAGAACCAACCCTGATCATCCGCTGCGATATCCTTGAGCCAGGCACGCTGCAGGGCTACGACCGCGACCCACGTTCTATCGCTAAACGCGCTGAAGAGTACCTGCGTTCTACCGGCATCGCGGACACCGTTCTGTTCGGGCCAGAGCCAGAGTTCTTCCTGTTCGACGACATCCGCTTCGGTGCCTCTATTTCTGGCTCCCACGTGGCTATCGACGACATCGAAGGCGCATGGAACTCTTCCACCAAATACGAAGGTGGTAACAAAGGTCACCGTCCTGGTGTGAAAGGCGGTTACTTCCCGGTTCCTCCGGTCGACTCTGCGCAGG
The DNA here is from genome assembly GCF_014895705.1 of Enterobacter cloacae complex sp. P27C. NCBI lineage: Bacteria > Pseudomonadati > Pseudomonadota > Gammaproteobacteria > Enterobacterales > Enterobacteriaceae > Enterobacter > Enterobacter cloacae complex sp. P27C. Next base: position 14,830 of record NZ_JADBQB010000010.1, on the reverse strand, counting down.
ACATCCGTTCCACCATGTGCCTGGTGATGGAAGAGATGGGCCTGGTTGTTGAAGCGCACCACCACGAAGTGGCGACTGCGGGTCAGAACGAAGTGGCAACCCGCTTCAACACCATGACCAAAAAAGCGGACGAAATTCAGATCTACAAATACGTTGTGCACAACGTTGCGCACCGTTTCGGTAAAACCGCGACCTTCATGCCAAAACCAATGTTTGGCGACAACGGTTCCGGTATGCACTGCCACATGTCTCTGTCCAAGAACGGTACCAACCTGTTCTCTGGCGACAAATATGCCGGTCTGTCCGAGCAGGCGCTGTATTACATCGGTGGTGTTATCAAACACGCTAAAGCGATCAACGCCCTGGCGAACCCAACCACTAACTCCTACAAGCGTCTGGTCCCGGGCTACGAAGCGCCAGTCATGCTGGCTTACTCTGCGCGTAACCGTTCTGCTTCCATCCGTATCCCGGTGGTGGCGTCTCCGAAAGCGCGTCGTATCGAAGTGCGCTTCCCGGACCCAGCGGCTAACCCATACCTGTGCTTCGCAGCGCTGCTGATGGCCGGTCTGGACGGTATCAAGAACAAGATCCACCCAGGCGAAGCGATGGACAAAAACCTGTACGACCTGCCGCCAGAAGAAGCGAAAGAGATCCCACAGGTTGCTGGCTCTCTGGAAGAAGCCCTGCAGGCGCTGGATGCAGACCGCGAGTTCCTGACTGCGGGTGGCGTATTCACTGACGACGCTATCGATGCTTACATCGCCCTGCGTACTGAAGAGAACGACCGCGTGCGTATGACTCCGCATCCGGTTGAGTTCGAACTGTACTACAGCGTTTAATTTAGTTGTTTTACCCGGCGTCAAAAGCGCCGGGGGTAGTTGCCGTGGAAACTTTTAGCCCATCTCCGGATGGGCTTTTTTCTCCACCAACAACCTGATCTCACGCGCTTTTTACGCCGAAACCGCTATACTGCACTAAAACAGTGCAACGACTCCAGGAGACTGCTGAATGGCAACTGGCACGCTGCCCGATGCTGGGCAGATCCTCAATTCTTTGATTAACAGCATCCTGCTGGTCGACGACGAGCTGGCCGTCCATTACGCCAACCCGGCGGCGCAACAGCTGCTCGCCCAGAGTTCACGCAAACTGTTTGGCACCCCGCTTCCTGAGTTGTTGAGTTATTTCTCGCTGAATATTGGCCTGATGCAGGAGAGTTTGCAGGCCGGTCAGGGGTTCACCGATAACGAAGTCACGCTGGTGATCGACGGGCGCTCACATATTCTTTCCCTTACCGCGCAGCGTTTGCCGGAAGGACTGATCCTGCTGGAAATGGCGCCGATGGATAATCAGCGTCGCCTGAGCCAGGAGCAGCTTCAGCATGCGCAGCAAATTGCCGCCCGTGACCTGGTGCGCGGTCTGGCGCATGAAATCAAAAACCCGCTGGGTGGGTTACGCGGCGCGGCGCAGCTTCTGACCAAGGCGCTGCCCGATCCCGCGCTGGCGGAGTACACCAACGTCATCATTGAGCAGGCGGACCGCCTGCGTAACCTGGTCGATCGCCTGCTCGGGCCGCAGCAGCCGGGTATGCACGTTTCAGAAAGCATTCATAAAGTCGCTGAACGGGTGGTGAAGCTCGTCTCCATGGAGCTGCCGGAGAACGTCACGCTGGTGCGTGATTACGACCCAAGCCTGCCGGAACTGGCGCATGACCCGGACCAGATTGAGCAGGTTCTGCTGAATATTGTGCGCAATGCCCTGCAGGCGCTGGGGCCGGAAGGCGGCGAGATTATTTTACGCACCCGCACCGCCTTCCAGCTCACGCTGCACGGCGTGCGCTATCGTCTGGCGGCACGCATCGACGTTGAGGATAACGGGCCTGGCATTCCTTCTCATCTGCAGGACACCCTGTTCTACCCAATGGTAAGCGGGCGCGAAGGCGGTACGGGACTGGGCTTATCTATCGCCCGCAGCTTGATCGATCAGCACTCCGGAAAAATTGAATTTACCAGTTGGCCGGGACATACCGAGTTTTCGGTTTTCCTGCCGATTAAAAAATAAAGGTGACGTTTATGCAACGAGGGATAGTCTGGGTAGTCGATGACGATAGCTCCATCCGTTGGGTGCTTGAACGCGCGCTCACAGGGGCAGGTTTAAGCTGCACGACGTTTGAGAGCGGCAGCGAGGTGCTCGACGCACTCACCACCAAAACGCCGGACGTTCTGCTGTCGGATATTCGCATGCCGGGCATGGACGGGCTGGCGCTGTTAAAGCAGATCAAACAGCGCCATCCTATGCTTCCGGTCATCATAATGACGGCTCATTCCGACCTGGATGCCGCGGTGAGCGCCTATCAGCAAGGGGCGTTCGATTATCTGCCCAAACCGTTCGATATCGACGAAGCGGTGGCGCTGGTTGAGCGCGCGATTAGCCACTACCAGGAGCAACAACAGCCACGCCACGCACCCGATTTTGGGCCAACCACCGACATCATCGGCGAAGCGCCGGCGATGCAGGACGTGTTTCGCATTATTGGCCGTCTGTCCCGCTCGTCCATCAGCGTGTTGATTAACGGGGAATCGGGTACAGGTAAAGAGCTGGTGGCGCATGCGTTACATCGCCACAGCCCGCGGGCAAAAGCGCCGTTTATCGCCCTCAATATGGCGGCGATCCCGAAGGATTTGATTGAGTCCGAGCTGTTCGGCCACGAAAAAGGGGCGTTTACCGGCGCGAATACCATTCGCCAGGGGCGCTTTGAGCAGGCTGACGGCGGCACGCTGTTCCTGGACGAGATCGGCGATATGCCGCTGGACGTTCAAACTCGCCTGCTGCGCGTGCTGGCCGACGGGCAGTTTTACCGCGTGGGCGGCTATGCGCCGGTGAAGGTGGACGTGCGTATTATCGCCGCGACGCATCAGAACCTGGAGCTGCGCGTGCAGGAGGGCAAATTCCGTGAGGATTTATTTCATCGTCTGAACGTGATCCGCGTCCACCTGCCGCCGCTGCGCGAGCGTCGGGAAGATATCCCGCGCCTGGCGCGTCATTTCCTGCAGGTGGCGGCCCGCGAGCTGGGCGTGGAAGCCAAGCAGCTTCACCCGGAAACCGATGCCGCCCTCACCCGTCTGGCGTGGCCGGGCAACGTACGCCAGCTGGAAAACACCTGCCGCTGGCTGACCGTGATGGCCGCCGGACAGGAAGTGTTGATTCAGGATCTCCCTGCCGAACTGTTTGAGGCCACCGCGCCCGAAAGCAGCACCGGGCACGCGCTGCCGGACAGCTGGGCAACGCTGCTGGCGCAGTGGGCCGACCGCGCGCTGCGTTCCGGTCATCAAAACCTGCTGTCTGAGGCTCAGCCAGAGATGGAGCGTACGCTGTTGACCACCGCGCTTCGTCATACGCAGGGCCATAAGCAGGAAGCCGCGCGCCTGCTGGGATGGGGACGTAATACCCTGACGCGTAAGCTGAAAGAGCTGGGAATGGAGTGATCGTACGCCGCTGTGTAAAGGTTATTAATTGAGCGCAAATTGCCGTTATTTTGCGCTTTACTGTTCCGATGAGTTTTGTATGATCGTGCCCGGAAATTGGGGGAACCATCATGCTGGGATCATTAGTGACTTTACTGTCGAGCGGAGCAGCTGAAAGCCACACGCCGCAAACCGCTGTTGCTGCGGTATTATGTGCGGCGCTGGTTGGGCTGTTTAGCTAGCAGGTTGAAATGTAAAAGCCGGGTAGCGGCTTCGCCTTACCCGGCTTTGCGCCTTAAATCACCCGTGAAAACTGCTGCATACGCGCCTTCTGGCGCAGATACGCGTCAAAGCACATGCAGATATTACGGATCAACAGACGCCCTTTCGGCGTGACCTCAATCGCGTTCTCCGACACATCCACCAGCCCGTCTTTCGCCAGCGGCGCAATCAGCTTCAGGTCTTCCGCAAAATATTCGCTGAATGTCAGATCCCACTGTGCTTCCACGTCGCTAAAGTCGAGACGGAAGTTGCAGATAAGCGCCTTAATCACATCACGACGAATGCAGTCGTCTCGGGTCAGCGCGATGCCGCGCCATAGCGCGTTGCCGGTTGCATCAACCTGCTGGTAGTAGAGCTTCAGCTCTTTCTGGTTCTGCGCGTAGCAGTCACCGATCATGCTGATGGCGGAGACACCCATACCGAGCAGATCGGTATCGCCCTGAGTGGTATAACCCTGGAAGTTACGGTGCAGTACGCCTTCGCGCTGGGCAATCGCCAGCTCGTCATCCGGACGAGCAAAGTGATCCATGCCGATAAATTGATAGCCGCTCTCCGTCAGAGAGGTGATAGTTTCCTGCAGGATATCCAGCTTCTGCTGGGCAGAAGGCAGATCCGCATCTTTGATTTTACGCTGGGCGGCGAATAGCGTCGGCAGGTGCGCGTAGTTAAAGACGCTCAGGCGGTCCGGGCTAAGTTCAGCCACGCGCTTCAGCGTGAAGGCGAAGCTCTCAGGCGTCTGCTTTGGCAGGCCGTAAATCAGGTCGATGTTGGTCGAGGTAAAGCCGATGTCACGCGCGTGGTTGAGTAAGGCGAAGATAAATTCCTCGTCCTGCTCGCGGTTGACCAGACGCTGCACCTCTTTATTGAAATCCTGCACGCCCATGCTCAGACGATTAAAGCCTTCGGCGCGTAAGTGATCCAGTACATCCAGCTCAATTTCACGCGGATCGACTTCGATCGAGATTTCAGCGTCGTCGTTAAAATTGAAATTTCCGCGCAGCAGCGTCATCAGGCGGCTTATTTGCGCCTTATTGAGATACGTTGGCGTGCCGCCCCCCCAGTGAAGCTGGCTGACGTGACGACCTTTAAACAGCGGCGCACGATGCACAATTTCCTGTTCGAGCGCATCGAGGTATTGGTCGGCTTTATGCTGCTGACGGGTCACGATTTTATTGCAGCCGCAGAAGTAGCAGAGCTTGTGGCAGAACGGAATATGGACGTAGAGCGACAGCGGACGCTCTGGATAGCGCGCGACGGCCTGCTGAAAATCCTCCTCGCCGAAGGCATCGGAGAACTCTAGCGCGGTGGGGTATGAGGTATAACGCGGCCCGGAATAGTTATACTTCTGGATTAGGGCCAAATCCCAGTCGATAGTTGGTGCTGACATGCTCACTCCTTCCGTTGGTGTCGCGTTCGTATACGGCGGCCCGTTCTGGCCCCATCGCGGGCCATCATTCGGGTGCGCAGCCACTTCTGTCGCCGCGACAACCGCCGTAGTTTAACGAATAACCACACCAGATAACATATAACCGGAAGGGTTATAAGCAGGACTATCGTGCCTGCCGGGTGCAAATGTTAGTTTCCACCTTTCAGAAGACGCATCATATCTTCCTGCTTTTCTTCTTCCTCTTCGTCGTCTTCGTCATCGTAAGACAGACCCAGCTTCTGCATTAGCTCATCAATGCGGTCCAGTTTGGCATCTACCCATGACTGCTCTTCGGCGGTCAGGGTTTCACCCTCTTCAAGACGTTCCAGCAGCGCGTCCAGGCGCTCATCGTTCTCCAGCATATCCAGCTCAGCCTGCGGTGAAAGCATAGGTTTCTCGCTCTTTGGTTTGTGCTGCTTAGTGACCGGGGTGTCTGTCACGCCCAGTGGAATGGGAGTTTTACTGCCGATACGAGGGTCTTTCTGCTGTTTGCCTTTTGCAGAGGCGCCCGTTGCACCAACGCCGTTGGCACGGCTACCCGCAGCATGACCGCGATGTTTTTTGTCGCGTTTGCGATCGCGCGCTTCCTGGTTCAGTTCTTCGCGCGTTTTGCGGCGTGCTTTTGCAGGGCGTTTCGCGCCCGCAGCGGAGGTTGGTTTTTTCATGATGTTTTATCTTAAAGTCGTTTTCTTCAGTATAGAATTGCGGCGAAATCTAGCAGAAAGCAAGCAAAGAAAAAAGGCGACAGAGCAATCTGTCGCCTTTTTTCCTGACTCACAACCCTTAACGGGTCAGACATTCCATGTTTACCAACAACACACCCTGTTTATCCTTTGGCTGATACCGTCCGTGTATGGTTCCATTTCCTGTTAAAACGCCTCCAGGCGCTGGTCGTCCTGACTATCCTGCGTCTTCGCCTCCTGGCGCTCCTGACCCTAATCCTTAAGTTGAATTCCTGTTGGCTTCCTCGCCCTGACGCATACTTTACCTTGTTCGCTTAAACTGGCAAGCAACGAAACGGTACACAAAGAGATTTTCAGACAATTACCTGGAAATAAGCTTATGATTTAATACAGTTTGCTTTTTTTGATACCTGCGAATTCTCTGAAATATCCCATAGCAACACTAGCCGATCTCTCACACCGATGGGGACATTCGCCTACAGGGCATAGCAATCAGAAAAGCCTTTTGCCCGCATTCGGGTATAATCCCTCCAGATTACGATTTTTGGAGACGACCACGTGACTACCTGGAACTACCAACAGACGCATTTTGTCACCAGTGCGCCCGATATTCGCCACCTGCCTTCTGATACCGGTATTGAAGTGGCATTTGCTGGCCGCTCCAATGCGGGGAAATCCAGCGCCCTGAATACGCTGACCAATCAGAAGAACCTGGCGCGTACCTCAAAAACACCTGGCCGTACCCAGCTGATTAACCTCTTTGAAGTGGCTGAAGGCAAACGCCTCGTAGACTTGCCGGGATACGGTTATGCGCAGGTGCCTGAAGAGATGAAGATCAAGTGGCAGCGTGCGCTGGGCGAATACCTGGAAAAACGCATGTGCCTGAAAGGTCTGGTGGTGCTGATGGATATTCGTCACCCGCTAAAAGATCTCGATCAGCAGATGATCGACTGGGCCGTAGCAAGCGATATTGCCGTGCTGGTGCTGCTGACGAAAGCCGACAAGCTGGCAAGCGGCGCGCGTAAAGCGCAGGTGAATATGGTTCGCGAAGCGGTACTGGCCTTCAATGGCGATGTACAGGTTGAGCCTTTCTCTTCGCTGAAAAAACAGGGCGTGGACAAGTTGCGTCAGAAGCTCGACAGCTGGTTTAACGAGCTGGAACCCGCAACGGAAGCGGAAGCAGAGTAATACCGAGCGCGGCGATGTCCGCGCTTTTTTTTGACCAAACTTTTCTTTGCCGCAATAAAAAACGCCCCAGTCATTACTGACTGGGGCGGCTAAAATATTCAGCCAAATCCGATTACGTGAAGTAAAAGGTCTGAAAGATAGAACATCTTACCTCTGTACCCTACGTCGATAACTCTACCCCTTTTTGTGCTGCAGAAAAAGCACTTTTTGTAGTTTTTTTTCATTCTTTACATAGGGAATTCTAATGATCGTCACAAAACGCGCTTTCTTATGTTGCAAACTTACATAAACAGCGCGTTATGCGAAGAACCTTTAGTGAGCCTGATCCCAGTTTTCACCACTTCCCACTTCCACCAGCAACGGCACGTCCAGCGTCATGCTGCTTTCCATGAGTTCGTGGATCTTTTTCGACACAATATCGAGATCGTCTTTGTGCACTTCAAATACCAGTTCATCGTGTACCTGCATGATCATTTTCACGCGCGGCTTCTCTTTCTCCAGCCAGGCATCAACGGCGATCATTGCGCGCTTGATGATGTCCGCTGCGGTACCCTGCATCGGAGCGTTGATCGCCGCACGCTCTGCGCCAGCGCGGCGCGCCGCGTTGCTGGATTTGATGTCCGGGAGATAGAGACGACGGCCATCCAGGGTTTCAACGTAACCTTTCTCTTTCGCCTGCGCGCGGGTGCGTTCCATATATTCCAGAACACCCGGATAACGCTCGAAGTAAAGATCCATATACTTCTGCGACTCTTTGCGCGGAATGTTTAGCTGGCGTGAAAGGCCAAACGCGCTCATGCCGTAGATTAGACCGAAGTTGATCGCTTTTGCACTGCGGCGCTGTTCGTTGGTCACGTTGTCCAGCGGTAAACCAAAGACCTCCGCCGCAGTCGCCCGGTGGATGTCTTTTCCTTCCGCAAATGCCGTCAGCAGACCTTTATCGCGGGACAGGTGCGCCATTATGCGCAGTTCAATTTGCGAGTAGTCAGCCGAGACAATCAGGTAGTCATCAGGGGCTATAAAGGCCTGACGAATGCGGCGCCCTTCCTCATTACGCACCGGAATGTTCTGCAGGTTAGGATCGGTTGACGAGAGACGCCCGGTTGCCGCTACCGCCTGATGATACGACGTGTGCACACGGCCCGTTTTCGGGTTGATCATCAGCGGAAGTTTGTCCGTGTAGGTAGACTTCAGCTTTGCGAGACCGCGGTACTCCAGGATCACTTTTGGCAGTGGGTAGTCCAACGCCAGCTCTTCCAGCACCTCTTCAGAGGTTGACGGCGCGCCGCCAGGGGTTTTCTTCAGCGGCTTGATGCCCTGCTTTTCAAACAGGATAGTTTGCAGCTGTTTCGGTGAAGAGAGGTTAAACGGCTCGCCTGCAAGCTCATGCGCTTTCTGCTCAAGCTCGGTCAAACGCTGCGCGAGCTCGCCAGAGTGGTTATGCAGCACCGTTGGATCGATCTTAACGCCATTGCGTTCGATACGGGACAGAACGGGCACCAGCGGCATTTCAATATGCTGGAATACGTTCAGCGGACCTTCGTGCTTCTGCAGTTTCGGCCACATCTTCAGATGCAGTTGCAGCGTGACGTCGGCATCTTCCGCCGCGTAGCGGCCTGCTTCTTCAAGAGCAATCTGGTTAAAGGTGAGCTGATTTTTCCCTTTACCGGCAATCTCTTCAAAGGTAATGGTTTTGTGCTTGAGCCAGCGGTCAGATAAGGAATCCATATCATGGCGGCCCGCCACGCTGTCCAGAATGTAGGATTCGAGCATAGTGTCAAAGGCAATCCCGCGCAGCTCAATGCCGTAGTTCTGCAGAATGCCGCGGTCGTACTTGAGGTTTTGCCCAACCTTAAGCGCCTTTTCGTCTTCCAGAATCGGCTTCAGTAGCTCGAGCGCGCGCTCGCGGGAGATCTGCTCCGGCGCATCCAGGTAGTCGTGCGCCACGGGAACGTAGGCGGCAATACCCGGCTCTGTCGCAAAGGACAATCCCACCATATTGGCTGAAATGTTGTCGAGGCTGTCTGTTTCGGTGTCAAAGGCAAAGACCGGGGCTTTTTTCAGTTTCTCGATCCAGGCGATCAGCTGTGACTCTTCCAGAATGGTTTCGTAGTTGTCGAAGGAGAGCGCTGCGGCTTCTTCTTCCGCCTGATCTTCGGCATCAACGACAATCGTCTCTTTCGGCTTAGCAGCAGGTTTGGCCCCTTTAGCCTGCAGCCATTTACCGGCTTCTACGTCAGTGGTCCAGCGCTTGAATTCGTATTTCTTAAACAGGCTCAGCAGGTCGTCAGCGGAAGGCTGTTGCACTTCCAGCTGCTCACAGCCCAGTTCCAGTTCCACATCGGTTTTGATTGTTGCCAGCTTATAGGAGAGATAAGCCACCTCTTTGTTCTCTTCCAGCTTCCCGGCCATGGTTTTTGCGCCACGGAAGGAAAGTCCGGCGATTTTGTCGGATTCCGCGTAGAGCGTGTCCAGACCACCCAGCCCCTGAAGCAGCGCCTGCGCGGTTTTTTCACCGACGCCAGGAACGCCAGGAATGTTATCCGAGGAGTCGCCCATCAACGCGAGGAAGTCGATAATCAGCTCTGGCGGCACGCCATACTTAGTGACTACTTCTTCTGGCCCCAGAATGGTGTTGGTCATGGTGTTGATCAGGGTAATACCTGGCGTCACCAGCTGCGCCATATCTTTATCACCGGTGCTGATCAGCACCGGACGGCCCATTTTTTCAGCTTCACGCGCCAGCGTACCGATGACGTCGTCAGCCTCCACGCCAGAGACGGCCAGCAGCGGCAGGCCCATTGCTTTCACCATGGCATGCAGCGGCTCAATCTGCGCACGCAGATCGTCAGGCATTGGCGGACGATGGGATTTATAATGTTCGAAAAGCTCATCGCGGAAGGTTTTGCCTTTCGCATCAAAAACGACAGCCGCATGGGTGGGCTGATACTGAAGAATCAGGCTGCGCAGCATGTTCAGCACGCCGTACATCGCGCCGGTAGGTTCCCCTGCGCTATTGGTCAGAGGAGGAAACGCATGGTACGCCCGATACAGGTAAGAAGAGCCGTCGACGAGAATAAGTGGGTTTTCTGGGATCTGAACCATAATGTCCGTGCCTATAATCAATTTATGCGTAAAGGATGCCACAGAAGGATGAAAACATCAGTTATTCAGGTTCGATACAGGAAAAGATTTTGCGATCGTGAGGATCGCTCGCAAAACTCAAACTGTGGATAAGTTTGTGAATATTTTCACTTCAAATGAAAAACATATACTAAAAGCAGGCACGCGTTGAGAATAAAATATTACATATCATAATGTTAACAACTAACACTGCATGAAAATAGCCTGCTGATGGCAATTTAGTCTATGTGGATATAAGTTCTGATTAGCGCACAATAATAGAGAAATCTTCTGCTTCAGGGGAAAAGCCGTCTATTGACGATATGAAAGCGCCATAATTTTGTCACTTTTCTGATAAAATCAGCCCCCAGCGCCGTATCATCGGCGGGTCCATTAAAGCTAACCATCTGAAAAAGCTCATCATGTCGAGATTGCTCGCTGCAATAACATTACCGCTAAGCATCATTTTAACTATTCTGGTGACGATTGCGTGTTCTGTGCCAATCATTATCGCCGGGATCGTTAAACTTCTGCTGCCTGTGCCTGCGGTGTGGCGATCCGTCTCTGCGTTTTGTAATTTCATGATGTATTGCTGGTGTGAAGGGTTAGCGATCCTGCTGTGCCTGAATCCGCATCTTAAGTGGGATGTCGAAGGGCTGGAGAGCCTCAACAAAAAGAACTGGTACCTGCTGATTTGCAATCATCACAGCTGGGCGGACATCGTGGTGTTATGCGTGCTTTTTCGCAAACATATCCCGATGAACAAGTACTTCCTGAAGCAGCAGCTCGCCTGGGTGCCCTTTATCGGGCTGGCCTGCTGGGCGCTCGATATGCCGTTTATGAAACGCTATTCGCGCAGCTATCTGATTCGTCATCCGGAGCGTCGCGGTAAGGATGTGGAGACCACGCGCCGCTCCTGTGAAAAGTTTCGCGCACATCCAACGACCATCGTGAACTTTGTTGAAGGCTCACGGTTTACGGAAGATAAACGTCAACAAACACGCTCCCCTTATCAGAACCTGCTTCCGCCAAAGGCGGCGGGTATTGCGATGGCGCTTAATGTGCTGGGTGCACAGTTCGATAAACTTCTGAACGTTACGCTCTGCTATCCGGAAAATGACAGGACGCCATTTTTCGATATGCTCAGCGGCAAGCTGACGCGCATTGTTGTTCGGGTGGATTTAGTGCCGATCGATGCCGGGCTGCACGGTGACTACGTTAACGATAAGAATTTCAAACGTGGTTTCCAGCAGTGGCTTAATACGCTCTGGAAAGAGAAAGACGAACAGATAGACAGCATTAAATCTTCATACAAAAACGCCGGTCAGTGACCGGCGTTTTCATATCAACGAAATTACTTCTTCTCAACCAGGTATTTCACGGTGTCAGCATACTGCTGTACGAAAATATCCATGCTGCTGGTGTCCATGCCCTGCATGTTCAGCTGATATTTGCCGTTAACAAACATCGCCGGAACGCCCTGAAGCTGCAGATCAGCGGCCGCTTTTTCCTGCTGAGCAACCAGAGATTTCACTACAAAGCTGTTCCACGCGGCGTCGTACTCTTCACCTTTCACACCGGCATCAACGAACACTTTGCGGATATCCGCAGTGGTCTGAACGGTCTGGGTTTTCTGTACGGCTTCGAACATTGGAGCAGTGATTTTATCTTCCACGCCCAGCGCCATCGCAACCGCCCACGCCTGAGTCAGGTCTTTACCCAACGGGCCCAGGAACTCAACGTGGTACTTGGTCATTTTGGTGCCTTCCGGCAGCTTCTTCTTCACGTTGTCAGAAACATGCAGCACCTCTTCGAATTGATAGCAGTGCGGGCAATAGAATGAGAAGAACTCCAGAACCTGTGGCTCGCCAGCAACCGGCTTTTCCAGCGTGATAAACTGTTTACCGTCGGTAAACTGCGCAGCAGAAGCGCTAAATGCCAGAATCATACCTGCCAGCGCCAGCCAAATTTTTTTCATGATTAACTCTCTCCTGGGTGTGTCCAATTAATACATCGGCGTTAATTGCAGAGGGGGTTCCTGAAGAACCTTAACCTGCTGAGTGAATGTAGATATCTGGCTGCGCCAGTAATCTTCTCCGGTAAGCCACGGGAAATTACGAGGAAATGCGGGGTCGTCCCAACGCCTGATTAACCATGCGAGATAATAAACAAAACGCATCGCACGTAAAGGCTCAATCAGGGCAATTTCGTCTGAATTAAACGGGCTAAATTCTTCATAGGCTTCAATAATCGTTTCAAGCTGCATGCGCTGCTCGGCTTTGTCGCCATTGAGCAGCATCCACAGATCCTGAACCGCTGGTCCCATGCGCGCATCGTCGAGATCGACAAACAGTGGACCATCGCGCCAGAGAATATTTCCGGCGTGACAATCGCCATGTAGGCGCAGAACGGAAATATCATCACGCCAGCAGGTTTTCACCGCAGCAATAAGCTTATCGGTGGCGTTGAGGAAATCATCCTTTAACGCAGCGGGGATCAGCGCAGACGTTTCGAATATCTGACGTGGTTCGGTGAGATATTCATGAATCCCGATCGTTGGTCGGACAGTGAACTCTGTTTTACGTCCCGTCTGATGAATGCGTCCCAGATAGCGAGCAACCCACTCCATCTGATCGATATTATCCGCTTCAAACTGGCGGCCACCCAGACTGGGGAATACGGCGTAGTAAAACCCTTCATGCGTGAGCAGCGTTTGGTTATTGAACTTTATCGGCGCGGCAACGGGGACGTCATCAACCAGCAGATCGTGAGCAAACTGGTGCTCCTCCTGAATTTGCTGTGCAGACCAACGTTCAGGGCGATAGAACTTTACGACGAAGCGCTGACGATCCTCGTCCTGAAATTGATAGACGCGGTTTTCGTAGCTGTTTAACGGAGTTAGCCCGGAATCCACACGAATACCCTGTTCAAACAGGGCATCCATAATGGTATCCGGGTGTAGTGTCTGGAAAGTAAAAGCCTGGTCGTTCATCCGATCATCCGGAAATTATACGAATGATTCAGGATATCATCTTGTAGCGATTTCGGTGGCTCCGCTTACAAGCTTTTACTCTTTAATTACGCCTCGGGCGCGCAGCAATGCAGTTTTAAAATCTTCCTCATAATCCTTCTGAATACCAGGAATAACAGCATCTTTGGCTGAGTCGCGCATTTTGAGGTGGTAGATCAGGATGTCGTCAGAAAGGTCTGCCAGATCGCCGTCAAAACCTGACTCTTTTGCCAGTTTCTGTAAGAATTGCATCAGATTCAGCTCTGGCTCTTTTTGCCAGGCTGGCTGGAGGAGTTCAATGACTTCATTCAGACGTTTACATTTCATGGTGGTGCTCCTTTCATTTAGAGTGACACGTTAGCAGGGTCAATCCCACAATAAAAGAGGCGATATTCGTGAATCTTAGCCTGGAAATCACTGGGGTCGTTCTGGCAGGCGGCAGAGCTACGCGGATGGGCGGGGAAGATAAAGGACTACAGCTCCTGAAAGGCAAGCCCTTATGGCAGCATGTCGCTGATACGCTTGTCGATCAGGTATCGGCAATGGCGCTGAGCGCAAATCGCCATATCGATATTTACCAGCGCAGCGGGTTTCCCGTTTATCAGGATAATCTCGCAGATTTTCCGGGGCCGCTGGCCGGTATGCTTTCGGTGATGCAGCAGTCGCAGGGAGAGTGGTTTCTCTTTTGTTCGTGTGATACGCCATATATACCCACCTGCCTGGTGGAACGGATGGTGCAACAGCGAGGTGATTCACCTGTGGTCTGGGTGCATGACGGCGAGCGCGACCACCCAACTATCGCGCTCATTAACCGATCCTTGATTCCTGCTATGAGCGACTATCTGGCCTCCGGAGAGCGAAGAGTGATGGTGTTTATGCGTAAGGTCGGCGGACATGCTGTTGATTTTAGCGACATGAAAACATCGTTCGTGAATGTGAACACATTAGAAGATTTACAGGCCATGCAGGAGAAGAGATGAACTCTGTTTTAGCCATTTCAGCCTGGAGTGGGACAGGAAAAACCACGTTGCTGAAAAAACTGATTCCTGCGCTGTGCGCCCGCGGTATTCGTCCTGGCTTGATTAAACATACTCACCATAATATGGATGTCGATAAGCCGGGCAAAGATAGCTATGAGCTGCGCAAAGCGGGTGCCGCGCAGACAATGGTAGCAAGCAACCAGCGTTGGGCATTGATGACAGAAACGCCGGATGAGGCACCGCTGGATCTCGCGTATCTGGTAAGTCGGATGGATCACTCCATGCTGGATCTGGTGCTGGTTGAGGGATTTAAGCATGAGGCCGTGCCTAAGATCCTGCTGTTCAGAAGTGATGCCGGGCATGACATCAGCGAGTTAACGCTGGATGAGCATGTGATTGCGGTGGCCAGCGATGTTGCTCTCGATATTGAGGTTCCGGTGCTGGATTTAAATGATGAGGATGGGATTGCTGAGTTTATTGTGAAGTGGTGTGCGGTCTGACTTGCCGGGTGGCGGCTTCGCCTTACCCGGCCTACGGTTTGTGCAGCGCAGAAACGCAAAAAGGCCATCCTTTCGGATGGCCTTTTCACTTATTTGATGCCTGGCAGTTCCCTACTCTCACATGGGGAGACCCCACACTACCATCGGCGCTACGGCGTTTCACTTCTGAGTTCGGCA
>NZ_JADBQB010000009.1:0-121812 GCF_014895705.1 Enterobacter cloacae complex sp. P27C | reverse complement strand
AAACGGGTTCTTATGCCTCAGTTGTAAGTGTCTACCATGTCCCCGAACAAGTGTTCACTTTGTCCCCGGACCGTACAGTGTGAAAGGGCCGGGGTGAGGGCATCAGACCGCACTATCCCTCTTTCACCTGCCCCCGCGTCACCGGAACCGGCAACCAGGCGCGAATGCTCAACCCGCCTCGCTCGCTGGTACCAATCTCCAGCAACCCATTATGGTTATCCACAATACGCTGCACAATCGCCAGGCCTAAGCCCGTACCGCTGGTGCTGCGCGCGCTATCGCCGCGTACAAATGGCTGGAACAGATGCTTACGCTGCTCGGGCTTAATGCCCGGGCCGTCGTCTTCCACCTGGAACCAAGCGCGGTTGAGTTCAGACCCGCTGCTAACCTTAATCCAGCCGTTACCGTAGCGCGCCGCGTTAACCACCATATTGGCCACCGCACGCTTAATGGAAAGCGGGTGCATACGAACCTGAATTTCACCGTCCTGAAGGTCAGTATCAATTTCACGCTCATAACCACTTTCTGCGGCCACCACTTCGCCCAGCACCGCGTTCAGATCGGCCATTTCCATCGGCATCTCCTGACCGGTGCGCAGGTAGTCGATGAACTGCTCGATGATGGCGTTACACTCTTCGATGTCCTTGTTAATAGACTCGGCGAGATAACCGTCCTCTTCACCCATCATCTCCGTCGCCAGACGAATACGCGTTAGCGGAGTGCGCAGGTCATGACTGACGCCGGCCATCAGCAGCGTACGGTCATCCGCCAGCTGCTTAACGCCTGCCGCCATATGATTAAACGCGCGCGTTACTGAACGCACTTCAGAGGCACCATATTCACGCAGTGGAGGAGGAATAATGCCTTTACCGACCTGCAGCGCCGCGTGCTCCAGGTCGACCAGCGGTCGGTTCTGGATACGGATAAACAGCCACGCGCCGCCTATCGCCAGCAGCATAATGGCAAGGGTGTAGCGGAACAGCGGCGAGAAATCGCCCTGATGGATTTCAGTCAGCGGAACGCGTACCCAGATATTGGGTGACAGCCAGGTTTTCAGCCAGACGACGGGCGAGCTTTTGTTGACCTCGACGCGCACTTCCGTCGGGCCACCCAGCTGCTGCGCCATCTGCTGGCTGAGGAATTCATAGTGCTGCGCCCAGCGCAGGCCAGCATCTTCCGCCGCTTCATTGGAGTAAAGCGAAATGCCCAGTTCACGGTAGATTTCACGGCGAAATGCCGGGGGAACAACCAGCTGCGTGCCGTCCTCCAGCTGCAGCTTATCGGTCATCAGCATACGCACTTCGTAGGCCAGGACCTTATTAAACTGCTGGAGGCTCGGCAGAATCGCAAAGTTCAACACCACCAGGTAGGTCGTCACCAGGCTGACGAACAGCAGGGTGACGATCAGTAAGAGGGTGCGGGCAAACGAGCTTCGCGGCGAGAAGCGCATTCGCCTCATGCTTTAGAGCCGTCCGGAACGAACACGTAGCCCAGACCCCATACGGTCTGAATATAACGAGGATGCGCCGGATCTTCTTCCACCATGCGGCGCAGGCGGGAGATCTGCACGTCGATGGAGCGTTCCATTGCGGAGTATTCGCGACCGCGCGCCAGGTTCATCAGCTTGTCGCGGGAAAGCGGCTCGCGCGGATGGCTGACCAGCGCTTTCAGTACGGCAAACTCGCCGCTGGTGAGCGGCATTGGCTCATCTTCACGGAACATCTCGCGCGTGCCGAGGTTCAGCTTGAACTTGCCGAAGGCAATGACGGCTTCTTCCTGGGACGGCGCGCCCGGCAGTTCATTCGCCTGACGGCGCAGCACGGCGCGAATACGCGCCAGCAGCTCGCGCGGGTTAAACGGTTTTGGAATGTAGTCGTCGGCGCCGATTTCGAGGCCTACGATACGGTCAACTTCTTCGCCCTTCGCCGTCACCATGATGATTGGCATCGGGTTGCTCTGGCTGCGCAGACGGCGGCAGATAGAAAGCCCGTCTTCACCCGGCAGCATCAGGTCGAGAACCATCAGATGGAAAGATTCGCGGGTCAGCAGACGGTCCATCTGCTCAGCGTTCGCGACGCTACGAACCTGGAAGCCCTGCTCGGTCAGATAACGCTCAAGCAGCGCGCGCAGGCGCATGTCGTCATCCACGACCAGAATTTTGTAGTTTTCTTGCATTGTGTGTACTCCCAAAGGTTCGGATAGTCTTTGTAACAGCGTATTCTAAAAAAGTGCACGTATTCGACCAGTTAATTCTGGTATAAATTCTAGTCGAAATTGTTACAAAGCATATTTAACAGCAGCTTATCTGTTCATTTCATCACATAAATCATTATTAATCCTGTCTGTTACACTGTGTGGTACGTATTGTGCGCAAAACAGAGAACCGGCAGCAAAGGCAGCACCATGAAAACGCCCCTGATCACCCGCGAAGGGTACGAAAAGCTCAAAAAAGAGATGGATTACCTGTGGCGCGAAGAGCGTCCTGAAGTAACCAAAAAGGTGACCTGGGCGGCAAGCCTGGGCGATCGCAGCGAAAATGCTGATTATCAGTACAACAAGAAGCGGCTGCGTGAAATTGACCGCCGGGTACGCTATCTGACGAAGTGTCTTGAGAATCTAAAAATCGTCGATTACTCCCCGCAGCAGGAGGGCAAAGTGTTCTTCGGCGCGTGGGTGGAGATTGAAAACGACGATGGTGACACGCTGCGTTTTCGCATCGTCGGTTACGATGAAATTTTTGGTCGTAAAGATTACATTTCTATCGACTCCCCGATGGCCCGCGCGCTGCTGAAAAAGGAAGTGGGCGATTTAGCCGTCGTTCAGACCCCAGCCGGTGAAGCCAGCTGGTACGTCAATGAGATCGTCTACGTAAAATAGTCCGAGAGCGCCCTCCCCGGCTGGCATTTTGCCGTGTCAGCCCGTATAACTATCCCCTGATTTTTGACCCACAAGATGATAAAGCCATGATGAAAGATTCGCTCTGCCGCATTATTGCGGGTGAACTTCAGGCCAGAGCCGAACAGGTAGAAGCTGCCGTTCGCCTGCTTGATGAAGGGAACACCGTGCCGTTTATTGCACGTTATCGTAAGGAAGTCACAGGCGGTCTGGATGACACGCAGCTGCGTAACCTGGAGACCCGCCTGGGCTATCTGCGCGAGCTGGAAGAACGTCGTCAGGCGATCCTCAAATCCATCGGCGAACAGGGCAAGCTGACCAGCGAGCTGGAAAGCGCCATTAACGGCACCCTGAGCAAAACCGAACTCGAAGATCTCTATCTGCCGTACAAACCGAAGCGCCGTACCCGCGGGCAGATTGCGATTGAGGCGGGCCTTGAGCCGCTGGCAGAGCTGCTGTGGAATGAGCCATCTCACGACCCGGAAACCGAAGCGGCGAAATTCGTCGACGCCGACAAAGGTGTCGCTGACACCAAGGCCGCTCTGGACGGCGCGCGCTACATCCTGATGGAGCGCTTCGCGGAAGACGCCGCCCTGCTGGCCAAAGTGCGTGATTATCTGTGGAAGAACGCGCATATCGTCTCTACCGTCGTCGCGGGCAAAGAGGAAGAAGGCGCGAAGTTCCGCGACTACTTCGATCACCACGAACCGATTTCGACCACCCCGTCTCACCGCGCGCTGGCGATGTTCCGCGGCCGCAACGAAGGCGTGCTCCAACTCTCCCTGAACGCCGACCCGCAATTTGACGAGCCGCCGAAAGAGAGCCACTGCGAGCAGATTATCATCGACCATCTCGGCCTGCGCCTGAACAACGCCCCGGCGGACAGCTGGCGCAAAGGCGTGGTGAGCTGGACCTGGCGCATCAAGGTGCTGATGCACCTGGAAACCGAGCTGATGGGCACCGTGCGCGAGCGCGCGGAAGACGAAGCGATCAACGTCTTCGCCCGTAACCTGCATGACCTGCTGATGGCCGCTCCTGCGGGCCTGCGCGCCACCATGGGGCTCGATCCGGGCCTGCGTACCGGCGTGAAGGTGGCGGTCGTTGACGGCACCGGCAAGCTGGTCGCCACCGATACCATATACCCGCACACCGGCCAGGCAGCGAAAGCCGCCGTCGTGGTGGCGGCGCTGTGCGAGAAGTACAACGTGGAGCTGGTTGCCATCGGTAACGGCACCGCATCACGCGAAACCGAGCGTTTCTACCTCGACGTGCAAAAGCAGTTCCCGAAAGTGACGGCACAGAAAGTGATCGTCAGCGAAGCGGGCGCATCGGTCTATTCCGCCTCTGAGCTGGCGGCGCAGGAATTCCCTGACCTGGACGTTTCCCTGCGCGGCGCGGTCTCCATCGCCCGTCGTCTGCAGGATCCGCTGGCGGAGCTGGTGAAGATCGATCCGAAATCCATCGGCGTGGGCCAGTATCAGCACGACGTGAGCCAGACGCAGCTGGCGCGCAAGCTGGACGCGGTCGTGGAAGACTGCGTAAACGCCGTCGGCGTGGACCTGAACACCGCCTCCGTTCCCCTGCTGACCCGCGTGGCGGGCTTAACCCGCATGATGGCGCAAAACATCGTCGCCTGGCGCGATGAGAACGGCCAGTTCCAGAACCGTCAGCAGCTGCTGAAAGTGAGCCGCCTGGGGCCGAAAGCGTTTGAGCAGTGCGCGGGCTTCCTGCGCATCAACCACGGCGATAACCCTCTGGATGCCTCTACCGTTCACCCGGAAGCGTACCCTGTTGTTGAGCGCATCCTGGCCGCCACCCAGCAGGCGCTGAAGGATCTCATGGGCGACAGCAGCGCTCTGCGTAACCTGAAAGCCGTTGATTTCACCGACGACAAATTTGGTGTACCAACCGTCACCGATATCATCAAAGAGCTGGAAAAACCGGGCCGCGATCCGCGTCCTGAGTTCAAAACGGCGACCTTTGCTGACGGCATCGAGACCATGAACGATCTCCTGCCGGGCATGGTGCTGGAAGGCGCGGTGACCAACGTCACCAACTTCGGCGCGTTTGTGGATATCGGCGTGCACCAGGACGGTCTGGTGCATATCTCTTCCCTTGCCGACAAGTTCGTTGAAGACCCGCACACCGTGGTCAAAGCGGGCGACATCGTGAAGGTGAAAGTGCTGGAGGTGGATCTGCAGCGCAAGCGTATCGCCCTGACCATGCGTCTGGATGAGCAGCCGGGCGACACCAGCGCGCGCCGTGGCGGCAACGGCGGAGGCCGCGAGCAGCAGCGTCCGGCCACGAAAGCCACAAAACCGCGCGGGCGTGACGCGCAGCCTGCGGGCAACAGCGCGATGATGGACGCGCTGGCGGCGGCGATGGGTAAGAAACGCTAAGGTAACCCCCCCTCTCCCCAAAAGGGAGAGGGGAATAAAATCCTCTCGAAATATATGAAACCGATTGCACACCCATATTTAAACCGCTATTTATCACTCCATTAACAAATACGCTTTTTATTCCTTCCCGGGTAATTCTGCAAATATTGAGCAAGGTCAATCAGACCGCAAATTAATACGATTAACAACATCCCGTCACATTTTTATTATTGCTGATAAAAACTATTCTCATTATCATCGCAGTGTAGATTATTTAACCTCTCGTGGAATCAGGCATTATGCAATTCACTCCAGACAGTGCATGGAAAATTACCGGTTTTACCCGCGAAATTAGCCCGGCCTATCGGCAGAAGCTGCTGTCACTTGGCATGCTGCCCGGCTCATCATTCCAGGTCGTGCGTGTGGCGCCGTTGGGCGATCCTGTTCATATCGAAACCCGGCGCGTAAATCTGGTTCTGCGCAAAAAAGACCTCGCATTAATTGAAGTTGAATCTTTATCCCGTTAACAAGCCAGCGGTTTCGGTGGGTCTAATACAATGAAAAAATTAACTATTGGCTTAATTGGCAATCCTAATTCCGGCAAGACAACCTTATTTAATCAGTTAACCGGCGCGCGCCAGCGCGTGGGAAATTGGGCAGGCGTAACGGTTGAACGTAAAGAAGGCCAGTTCGCGACAACGGACAATCAGGTCACCCTGGTTGACCTTCCCGGCACCTACTCCTTAACCACGATTTCATCCCAGACTTCGCTCGATGAGCAAATTGCCTGCCACTACATTCTTGGCGGCGACGCGGATCTGCTGATCAACGTGGTCGACGCTTCGAACCTCGAGCGAAACCTTTACCTGACGCTACAGCTGCTGGAGCTGGGGATCCCCTGCATCGTGGCGCTCAACATGCTCGACATTGCGGAAAAACAAAAGCTGCGCATCGACGTCGATGCGCTCTCCGCGCGCCTGGGCTGTCCGGTGGTTCCGCTGGTCTCGACCCGCGCTCGCGGTATCGACGCCCTTAAGCTGGCGATTGACCGCCACGCGGGAAACCGCGACGTTGAGCTGGTGCACTACGCCCAGCCGCTGCTGCGCGAAGCCGAACTGCTGGCGCAGGAGATGGACAGCAGCATGCCTGCAAAACAGCGCCTGTGGCTCGGCCTGCAGATGCTGGAAGGGGATATCTACAGCCGCGCCTATGCCGGACATGCGGCGGATAAGCTGGACGTGGCCCTCGCCCGTCTCAGCGACGAGCTGGACGATCCGGCGCTGCACATCGCCGATGCGCGTTATCAGGCCATTGCGTCAATTTGCGACGTGGTCAGCAACGCCCTTACCGCAGAGCCCAGCCGCTTCACGGCGGCGGTGGATAAGATTGTGCTCAACCGCTTCCTCGGCTTACCCATCTTCCTGCTGGTGATGTACGTGATGTTCCTGCTCGCGATTAACATCGGTGGCGCGCTGCAGCCGATTTTTGACGCCGGTTCTGTCGCGGTCTTCGTACACGGTATTCAGTGGGTAGGTTACACCCTGCACTTCCCGGAATGGCTGACCATCTTCCTTGCCCAGGGGATTGGCGGCGGTATCAACACCGTACTGCCGCTGGTACCGCAGATCGGCATGATGTATCTGTTCCTCTCGTTCCTCGAAGATTCCGGCTACATGGCGCGCGCCGCCTTCGTGATGGACCGCCTGATGCAGGCGCTGGGGCTGCCGGGCAAATCGTTCGTCCCGCTGATCGTCGGCTTCGGCTGTAACGTGCCGTCGGTAATGGGCGCGCGCACCCTGGATGCACCGCGTGAACGCCTGATGACCATTATGATGGCGCCGTTTATGTCCTGCGGTGCCCGACTGGCGATCTTTGCGGTCTTCGCGGCAGCCTTTTTTGGCCAGCAGGGCGCGCTGGCGGTCTTCTCGCTGTACGTGCTGGGCATCGTGATGGCGATCCTGACCGGCTTAATGCTCAAGCACACCATCATGCGCGGTGAAGCGTCACCGTTTGTAATGGAGCTTCCGGTCTATCACGTCCCGCATCTGAAAAGCCTGGCGATCCAGACCTGGCAGCGCCTGAAAGGCTTTGTGCTGCGCGCCGGTAAGGTGATTGTTATTGTCAGTATTTTCCTGAGCGCGCTGAACAGCTTCACCCTCACCGGTCAGGCGGCAGATAACATCAACGACTCTGCCCTCGCCTCCGTCAGCCGCGTCATCACGCCGGTCTTCAAACCGATTGGCGTACAGGAGGATAACTGGCAGGCGACCGTGGGCCTGTTCACCGGTGCGATGGCGAAAGAGGTGGTCGTCGGGACCCTGAACACGCTCTACACCGCAGAGAACATTCAGGAGCAGGAATTTAACCCGGCGGAGTTTCACCTCGGTGACGAACTGCTGGGTGCCGTAGAGGAGACCTGGCAGAGCCTGAAAGACACCTTCAGCCTGAGCGTGCTGGCTAACCCGATTGAGGCCAGCAAAGGCGACGGCGAAATGGCGACCGGTGCCATGGGCGTGATGGGCGAGAAGTTTGGCAGCGCGTCCGCAGCCTACAGCTACCTGATCTTCGTTCTGCTCTATATTCCGTGCATCTCGGTGATGGGGGCGATTGCCCGTGAGTCCAGCCGCGGCTGGATGGGCTTCTCCATTCTGTGGGGGCTGAATATCGCCTACTCGCTGGCGACGCTGTTTTACCAGACCGTTAACTTCAGCCAGCATCCGCGCTACAGCCTGGTCAGCATCCTGGCGGTCATCCTGTTTAACGTGATTGTGATTGGCCTGCTGCGCCGGGCGCGAAGCCGCGTTGATATCAACCTGCTGGCGACGCGTAAAACCCCGGCCACCTGCTGCAACAGCCCGGCTGGCGACTGTCACTAAGGGGAAAAACAGATGGCATCGTTGATTCAGGTTCGTGACTTACTGGCATTGCAGGGACGCATGGAGGCAAAACAGCTCAGCCTTAGCCTGCATACGCCGCAGCCGATGATCGATGCCATGCTGGAGCGTCTGGAAGCCATGGGTAAAGCCGTGCGGATTCAGGAAGAAGCAGAGGGTTGCCTCTCCGGCAGTTGTAAAAGCTGTCCGGAAGGAAAGGCCTGTCTCAGGGAGTGGTGGGCACTGCGCTAATAAAGCCGGGCATTGGTGCCCGGCTTTATCGTATTACTTATAGACGTCCGCAGTAGCGCGTACGTTTTTGGTATATTTCTCAGCGCTGGTAATCACGTAGTAAGTGCCGCCAAGCTCATCCGCTTTCTTAGACAGCTCACGTTTCGCGTCCATCGGCGCAGTGGTGTCAGACGTAGAAATCTCACCAATTTTCGTCAGATTCATCCCGGCAACCTTATCTTTTTCCAGCTCTTTTGCCGCAAAGGCGCCAAATGACAATGACCCAATAACCAGAGAAGTGACAATACCCGTAACAAGTTTCATAGCCTGACTCTCCATAGGATTGTTGTTTTGATTATCGTAGGCAAAACAACCGCAACGACATCTGGAGTATGGTTGCGGTGTGTAACTTTTTCCAGGCAGGATAGAAAATAATCAGTCTAAACGTTGACTTAACACAACCAACGCTGAACAAAATTCCGTCGGATGAGAGATAAACGGCGCATGCGCGGCTTTTGCTATGACCTGTGATTCGCTTTCCGGCCAGAGGGAATCCAGAAGTGGGACCACTTTGCGCGGCACCAGCCCGTCGAGATAGCCATAGATGCGCAGGTGCGGCATGCTCAGCCCGGCCAGCGGCTCGCGCAGATCGGCCGTTTTCAGGATCTCAAGACCGCCGTTAAGCACCTCGACGTCCGGCATCGGCAGGGAGAGCACCACCTGCTTTAACGCTCTGGCATCCTGACGCGCGGTTTCGGTGCCCATCGTCTGCAAGGCGAGGAATCGCTCGACGGTCCGCTGGAAATCGTCGCTCAGCTGCTGCTGGAAGCCCGCCAGAACGTCAGGTTTGATGCCGGGCCACGCCTCTTGCGCGCTAAAGCATGGCGACGAGGCCACGGTGACCAGCGCCCTAACGCGCTCGGGCCAGGAGAGCGCAATCTGGCTTGCCACCAGCCCGCCCAGACTCCAGCCCAGCCAGATGGCATTTTGCGGCGCGGCGTCTACAACGTGCTGCGCCATTTGATCAAGCGACATCGCGCCAAAGCCACGGCTGCGACCATAGCCCGGCAGATCAACCAGATGTAACGTAAATTGCGAGGCAAGTTCCTCGCTTATGCAATGCCACACTTCCGCATTCAGGCCCCATCCGTGCAGCAGCACAAGATGGCAATTTCCTGTCCCTACGGTCTGCCACCACAGCGTCTTCATCAGTTACTGTTCTCTTTTTTCACATGGAGGTTGCACATGCTAACAGTGCCTGGCTTGTGCTGGCTATGCAAAATGCCGCTTGCCCTCAGCGGGTGGGGCGTCTGTTCCGTCTGCACGCGTTCGCTGGAAAGGCGTATCACAACCTGCCCGCAATGTGGTTTACCGGCGGCGAACCGCGATTTGCCCTGCGGCCGTTGCCTGAAAAAATCCCCGCCGTGGAGCGCGCTGGTGACCGTGGATGATTATGTTCCGCCGCTGAGCGGGCTTATTCACGCCCTGAAGTTTTCCGGCCAGAGTTCGCTGGCGCAGCCCCTTGCCCGCCTGCTTTTGCTGGCCGTTTTACAGGCGCGACGAACCCGCGCTTTGCCGAAAATCGACATGGTGGTGAATGTCCCCTTATACCGACGCCGACACTGGCGGCGCGGCTATAATCAAAGCGACCTGCTCTGCCGCCCGCTCGCCCGGTGGCTGGGTTGTCGCTACGATGCCAGCGCGCTTACCCGCGTTCATGCCACCGCCATCCAGCATCAGCTCAACGCCCGGCTTCGCAAAAGGAACCTGAAAAACGCCTTTCGCCTTGAATTGCCGGTCCACGGCCTCCATATCGCCATCGTAGATGACGTCGTCACCACAGGCAGTACCGTTGCTGAACTTTCCCGACTGCTTTTGCAAAGCGGCGCCGCGTCGGTTCAGGTATGGTGTCTGTGCCGTACCTTGTAGCCCTTCTCCAATGGGCGTATGATTATACCCAGGTAATTTAGTCAACTATTAGGCCAAAGCTATGATCCGTATTTCCGATTCTGCACAAGCGCACTTTGCCAAACTGCTGGCAAATCAGGAAGAAGGGACGCAGATCCGCGTGTTTGTGATCAATCCAGGCACTCCGAATGCAGAATGTGGTGTCTCTTATTGTCCTCCGGACGCTGTGGAAGCAACTGACACTGCCCTTAAATTTGAACAGCTCACCGCTTACGTCGATGAACTGAGCGCGCCGTATCTTGAAGATGCGGAAATCGACTTTGTCACCGACCAGCTGGGTTCTCAGCTGACCCTGAAAGCGCCAAACGCCAAAATGCGTAAAGTCTCTGATGATGCGCCGCTGATGGAGCGCGTTGAGTATCTGCTGCAGTCCCAGATCAACCCACAACTGGCCGGCCACGGTGGTCGCGTTTCCCTGATGGAAATCACGGAAGACGGCCTGGCGATCCTGCAGTTCGGCGGCGGCTGTAACGGTTGCTCCATGGTCGACGTGACCCTGAAAGAAGGGATCGAGAAGCAGCTGCTGAACGAATTCCCGGAACTGAAAGGCGTGCGCGACCTGACAGAGCACCAGCGCGGCGAGCACTCTTACTACTAATTCAGTACCCATCTGTATTGCCCGGTGGCGCTGCGCTTACCGGGCCTGACTCCCTTGCCTTCCCCTCTATATGTTGACCTGCGTCTCATAATTCAAATTTTGCCTCACCGGGTGATTCTCAACCACGACATGTTACCCGTATCATTCTCGTGGGCACTCAACACCCTTATAACAGCCGACTAAACTTAACTGTTTCGCAGGCATCAGTATGAGTGCCGTTAACCACTCTGTTCCCAGTTGGGACAACCGGAATTTGTCGTTGAAACAATGACGTTACCCATAACAATTCAAAGGCCAGGTAAATCATGCCATTAGTCATCGTTGCTATCGGTGTTGTGTTATTACTGCTCTTGATGATCCGCTTCAAAATGAACGGATTTATCGCTCTGGTTCTGGTGGCACTTGCAGTCGGTCTGATGCAGGGGATGCCGCTGGTTAAAGTTATCAGCTCTATCAAAGCCGGTGTCGGCGGCACGCTCGGCAGCCTGGCGCTGATCATGGGCTTCGGCGCCATGCTCGGTAAAATGCTGGCGGACTGCGGGGGCGCGCAGCGTATTGCCACCACCCTGATTGCCAAATTCGGTAAACAGCACATCCAGTGGGCGGTGGTGTTAACCGGTTTTACCGTCGGTTTCGCGCTGTTCTATGAAGTGGGCTTCGTGCTGATGCTGCCGTTGGTGTTCACCATCGCCGCCGCGGCCAACATTCCGCTGCTGTTCGTGGGTGTGCCAATGGCTGCTGCGCTGTCCGTGACCCACGGCTTCCTGCCACCGCACCCGGGTCCAACCGCCATCGCCACCATCTTCCACGCCGATATGGGTAAAACCCTGCTGTTCGGTACGATTCTGGCGATCCCGACCGTAATTCTGGCAGGCCCGGTGTATGCCCGTTTCCTGAAAGGCATTGATAAGCCTATTCCGGAAGGTCTGTACAGCGCCAAAACCTTCACTGAAGAAGAGATGCCAGGCTTTGGCGTCAGCGTCTGGACCTCGCTGGTACCGGTGATCCTGATGGCAATGCGCGCCGTGGCGGAGATGATCCTGCCGAAAGGCCACGCTTTCCTGGCCGTTGCCGAGTTCCTCGGCGACCCGGTGATGGCAACGCTGATTGCGGTATTGATTGCGATGTTCACCTTCGGCCTGAACCGTGGCCGCTCCATGGATCAGATCAACGACACGCTGACCTCGTCCATCAAAATCATTGCCATGATGCTGCTGATTATCGGCGGTGGCGGTGCGTTCAAGCAGGTGCTGGTCGACAGCGGCGTGGACAAATACATCGCTTCCATGATGCATGAAACCAATATCTCTCCAATCCTGATGGCGTGGTCTATTGCTGCCGTGCTGCGTATCGCGCTGGGTTCTGCAACCGTTGCGGCGATTACAGCGGGCGGTATCGTTGCGCCGCTGATTGCTACCACGGGCGTCAGCCCTGAGCTGATGGTTATTGCGGTAGGCTCCGGCAGCGTGATTTTCTCTCACGTGAACGATCCGGGCTTCTGGCTGTTCAAGGAGTACTTCAACCTGACCATCGGTGAAACCATCAAGTCCTGGTCAATGCTGGAAACCATTATTTCGGTCTGCGGCCTGGTAGGGTGTCTGCTGTTGAATATGGCTCTCTGACTCTCCTGCTCGATCGGTTCCCTCTCCCCTTTGGGGAGAGGGCTAGGGTGAGGGGCAAATTACGACTTCTTACCCACCGCCCTTCTGCGCTTATCCAAATCTTTAATCAGCCTGTTCACCCCGTCATCGGCAAACATCGTCTCAAGCGTTGTGGACAGCTTGCGGCGCCAGTTCTTGTACTGATAGCTGGTGCCCGGAACGTTCACCGGCTCCGCCATATCAATCCAGTCTTCCGGCTGCAGGCCGAGCAAAGCGCTGTTGCTGTCGGCAATATAGCGTTGCAGGCCACGGTTGAGTGTTGGGGTCATTGCCATCAGCGACGCCTTATGTCCGGCACGCTTCGGCAGACAGCCATGCTTGTGCAGCGCATCCAGCAGCCCCTGCTTCGCCAGCTCGCGGTCCTGATACAGCCCGCGCAGAACCTCTTCATCTGGATAGAGGCCCAGCGTTTTGCCGAGGGTCAGATCGCCGCTTTCCCAGTAGCCTCTGAGCGTAGGAAGATCATGCGTCGTCGCGACTGCCATTGACTGTTCAGGGTACGCTTTCGGCGCGCGGAAGGTTTTCTCATGGTCGTTTTCAAAATAGAGCACTTTGTAGGAATAAACCCCGCTGTCGCGGAGCTTGCTGACAATTTCCACCGGTACGGTACCGAGATCTTCACCGATCACCATGCACTGATGACGTTTACTCTCCAGGGCCAGGATCGACAGCAGATCGTCCACCGGATACTGCACGTACGCCCCGTGATCGGCCGTTTCACCGTACGGGATCCACCACAGGCGCAGCACGGACATCACGTGGTCAATGCGCAGCGCCCCGCAGTTCTGCATGTTCGCGCGCAGCAGGTCGATAAACGGCTCGTAGGCGCGCGCCGCCATCACGTGCGGATCCATCGGCGGCAG
Source organism: Enterobacter cloacae complex sp. P27C (assembly GCF_014895705.1). Taxonomy (NCBI): domain Bacteria; kingdom Pseudomonadati; phylum Pseudomonadota; class Gammaproteobacteria; order Enterobacterales; family Enterobacteriaceae; genus Enterobacter; species Enterobacter cloacae complex sp. P27C. Next base: position 108,345 of record NZ_JADBQB010000009.1, on the reverse strand, counting down.
GCCCCAGTTCTGACCGAGCGGGCCGAGGATATCCGGCGGCGCGCCGACGGATGCTTTCAGGCAGTAAAGCTCACGGTCACACCAGGTTTCCGCGCCGCCTTCCGCCACGCCCACGGCCAGATCGCGATACAGGCCGATCGGCATCTTATAGCCCTGGCTCACCTGCCAGCAGGCGGCAAACTGGCTGTACGCCAGCCACTGCAGCCACAGGTAGAAGTCCACCTCGTCGGCATGATTTTTACAGAAGGCTTTGACTTCAGGGGTATCCACGGTCTGATACGCTTCCGGCCAGACCGGCCAGCCCCAGCGCATTTCGTCCTCTTTCACCTGATACGCGTGCAGCGCATCAAATGCCGCCTGCCAGTAAAGGCTTTCACCTTCCTGCATCACGAACTGGCGGAAGGCCGCCATCTGCTCGTCGTCGCGCTTCGCAAAGCCTTTCCACGCCAGGCGCAGAGCCGCCATTTTCAGCGCGGTCACGGAGGCATAATCTACCCAGTCCGCATCGCGGGCCTGCTTCAGCAGCTGCTGGGTGGTCTCAAGCTTCCACCACGCCTGTGCCTCTTTGCTGTTTTTGAAATCGTCTAACGCGTTAACGTCGATGTAAATCACGTTTAGCCAGCGTCGGGAAGACGGGCTGTACGGGCTGGCGCTCTCCGGGTTGGCCGGATAGAGAGCGTGGATCGGGTTGAGGCCAATAAACGCGCCGCCGCGCTCACCAACAGATGCCAGCATCTTTTTCAGATCGCCAAAATCGCCGATCCCCCAGTTGCTGTCGGAACGCAGCGTATAGAGCTGCACGCAGGCGCCCCACAGCTTTTTGCCTTCGAGCAGCGCCTGCGGCTCATAGCAGCGTTTTGGCGCGACGATCACCCGGCAGTGAAAACGCTGTTCGTCCTGGGTGAGCGTCAGGCTGTGATAGCCCTCCGGCAGCTTTGCCGGAAGGTTTAACGTTTTGCCGCCGGTGGCGTGGCCTTTATGCTGATGCCCCTCTTCGGTGGTGAGCAGCCAGCTATACTCGCCGCGCCCCTCCACCGCCAGCGGCATCTTTTTGCCTGCGGTAAAGACCTTCACGTTTGGCACCGGAGCAGCCGACGCGTTCGCGTCGGTTTTGTGCATGGCATCCAGCAAACGTCTTTTGGTGTCCGCACCAATAGACTGCGGTTTGCCGTGCGCATTGATGTAACTGAGGCTAATTCCCGCCGCCTGCGCGGCACTGTCCAGACGTTTACTCTCCATCGCGCTTCCTTAGCGTTTTGCCTGCCAGATACGGGCCTGATAATCACGGATTGAGCGGTCAGAGCTGAACATGCCGCAGCGCGCGGTGTTCAGAATGCACGCCCGGGTCCACGCCTCCTGGTCGCGGTACAGCACGTCGACCTGTTTCTGCGCTTCAACGTAGGCCGTGAAGTCCGCCATCACCAGGTACGGGTCGCCGCCGTGTTTGTCCATGCTGTGCAGCATCTGGTCAAACGCGTGCTTGTCGCCATCGCTGTATTTGCCGCTTTCCAGCTCCTTCAACACCGCATCCAGCACTTTGTCTTTTTTACGCCATTTCACCGGGTCGTAGCCTTTGGCCTTGATGGCTTTCACTTCTTCAACAGTATGGCCGAAGATAAAGATGTTCTCTTCACCGACCTTCTCGGCGATTTCGACGTTCGCACCGTCCAGCGTGCCGACGGTCAGCGCGCCGTTGAGCGCCAGCTTCATGTTGCCGGTACCGGACGCTTCTTTCCCTGCGGTCGAGATCTGCTCGGAGATATCCGCCGCCGGGATCAGCATTTCCGCCGCCGAGACGCAGTAATCCGGCAGGAACACGACCTTCAGCTTGTCGCCCACTTTCGGATCGCTGTTGATCGCCGCCGCCACTTTATTGATGGCGAGGATAATGTTTTTCGCCAGGTAGTAGCCCGGCGCCGCCTTCGCACCGAACAGGAACACGCGCGGCACGCGGTCGGCCTGCGGGTTCTCGCGGATCTCTTTGTACAGCGCCAGAATGTGCAGCAGGTTCAGGTGCTGACGCTTGTACTCGTGCAGGCGTTTGATCTGGATATCGAAAATCGCGTTCGGGTTGATCTCAATCCCGGTACGCATTTTCACAAACTCCGCCAGGCGAACCTTGTTCTCCAGCTTGATCGCGCGGTACTGCTCGCGGAATTTCGCATCGTCGGCGTATTTTTCCAGGTTAATCAGCTGGTCCAGATCGTTGGCCCACTCTTTCTTCAGGGTCTTATCCAGCAGGCCGGCCAGCAGCGGATTGCACTGCTTGATCCAGCGACGCGGCGTGATGCCGTTGGTCACGTTATGGAACTTGGTCGGCCACAGCTGGTGATATTCCGGGAATAGATCTTTCACCACCAGATCGGAGTGCAGCGCCGCCACGCCGTTAACGGCAAAGCCGCTCACCACGCACATGTTCGCCATACGCACCTGTTTGTCGTGCACCACCGCCAGCTTCGCCCAGACGGCTTTGTCGGCCGGCCAGGTTTTCTCCACCAGCGTTTTGAACTGGTCGTTAATCTTGTTGATGATCTGCATGTGGCGCGGCAGCAGCGTTTTCACCAGCTTCTCATCCCAGCACTCCAGCGCTTCCGGCATCAGGGTATGGTTGGTATAGGCGAAGGTGCGGCTGGTGATGGCCCAGGCGTCGTCCCAGCTCAGCTGATGCTCGTCAATCAGCACGCGCAGCAGTTCCGGGATGGCAATAGTCGGGTGCGTATCGTTAAGCTGAATGACTTCGAAGTCCGCCAGCTGCGCCAGCTTGCGGCCCGCCAGGTGATGGCGACGCAGAATGTCCGCCACGGAGCAGGCGCACTGGAAGTACTGCTGCATCAGGCGCAGCTTTTTACCGGCCAGGTGGTTGTCGTTCGGGTAGAGGACTTTGGTCAGCTTCTCGGCGTCGATGCCCTGCTGCTCGGCGCGCAGGAAATCGCCGTCGTTGAATTTGGTCAGGTTGAACGGATGCGCGTGCTTCGCCTGCCACAGGCGCAGCGGCTGCGCCACGCCGTTACGGTAGCCGAGCACCGGCAGATCCCAGGCTTCACCGGTAATAGTGAACGCCGGTTCCCAGAGCCCCTGCTTCGTCACTTTCCCGCCGATGCCGACCTGCACGTCCAGCTGCGCGTTGTGGCGGAACCACGGGTAGGTATTGCGATGCCAGTCGTCCGGCGCTTCCATCTGGTGGCCGTCGGCAAACGACTGACGGAACAGGCCGTACTGGTAGTTCAGGCCATAGCCAATCGCCGACTGGCCGACCGTTGCCATAGAGTCAAGGAAACAGGCCGCCAGACGCCCCAGTCCGCCGTTGCCCAGCGCCGGGTCGATCTCTTCTTCCAGCAGGTCGGTCAGGTTAATGTCGTGCTCTTTCAGCACATCACCCACCTCCTGATACCAGCCGAGGTTCAGCAGATTGTTGCCGGTCAGGCGGCCAATCAGGAACTCCATCGAGATATAGTTAACGTGACGCTGGCCTTTGACGGGCTTCGCCACGGGCTGAGCATCCAGCTGCTCTGCGAGCGCCCCGCTCACCGCCTGCCACCACTGGTGAGGCGTCATCTCGTTTGCAGCATGAAGGCCAAAACGCTGCCACTGACGCGTCAGGGCAGCCTGGAATTGAGCTTTGTTGAAGGTAGGCTGTGACATAGGGGATCGGCATCCTTTAGAAAGAAAACACAAGTTGGCGCTAGTGTGCCTAGCTCATTTCACCTCTTCCTCCTCCCGTGGGGGATTAGGCAGGGAGGAGTAGCGGGGATGAGCGTAAAAGTGTGATCGAGGCCACTCTGAGAGCATAGCTGGAGTGTGCCCGGAAGATAAAAAAGTATCCGGGGAGAATGTCAAAGAAATGAAATGCGGTTTTGGATGAAATTAATCCACGCGGAAATGATTGCTTACGGAGAATAATATTTCAGCAATCGGGTCCTGCCTAAGGAGATTATTAATCTCACTCAACTTTACCCGAAGTTTATTAAATTCGACGTCATTATACCTTTCTGAAACCAGTTTCAGCCCAGCCTCGTGACATCCATACAAGCCAGCATTGACGCGGCATCAAAGCCTTTTCAAAAAAGTTCCAGTACTGGCCGGAATGTTTTGTGACAGAGTGCAAATTCAGAGCCACAAAAGCCAGACATAACTTGCAATAGTTCTCTTTCTGACCGACCTTATAGCTATTAATTACGAAGCGCAAAAAAAATAAATTCTCTCGTTCCCCACAGTGAAGTGAAACCTATGTTGATTCCGTCAAAATTAAGTCGCCCGGTTCGTCTTGACCATACAGTGGTCCGCGAGCGTCTGCTGGCTAAACTTTCCGGCGCGCATAATTTCCGACTGGCGCTGGTTACGAGCCCTGCAGGTTATGGAAAAACAACGCTCATTTCACAATGGGCCGCAGGTAAGAGCGATCTTGGCTGGTACTCCCTCGACGAAGGCGATAACCAGCAAGAGCGTTTTGCCAGCTATCTGATTGCCGCTATTCAACAGGCAACCAACGGACACTGCGTCGCCAGCGAGGCAATGGTGCAAAAGCGCCAGTACGCCAGTCTGTCCTCCCTTTTCTCTCAGCTGTTTATCGAACTGGCCGAATGGCATCGCCCGCTGTACGTGGTGATTGATGACTATCATCTGATCACGAACCCGGTTATCCATGAGTCGATGCGCTTCTTCCTGCGCCACCAGCCGGAAAACCTGACCCTGGTCGTGCTGTCACGCAACCTGCCGCAGCTCGGTATTGCCAACCTGCGCGTGCGCGATCAGCTTCTGGAAGTGGGCAGCCAGCAGCTGGCCTTTACCCACCAGGAAGCGAAACAGTTCTTTGACTGCCGCCTGACCTCGCCCATTGAGGCCTCCGAAAGCAGCCGCTTGTGTGATGATGTCGCGGGCTGGGCCACGGCGCTGCAGCTGATTGCCCTTTCTGCCCGGCAAAACAACAGCCCGACGCACCAGTCTGCGCGCCGTCTGGCCGGCATCAATGCCAGCCATCTTTCGGATTACCTGGTGGATGAGGTGCTGAACAGCGTTGATCCCTCCACCCGCAATTTCCTGCTGAAAAGCTCCCTGCTGCGCTCCATGAACGATGCGCTGATTGTGCGCGTAACAGGCTGTGAGAACGGTCAGCTGCAGCTGGAAGAGATTGAACGTCAGGGCCTGTTCCTGACGCGCATGGACGACCCCGGCGAGTGGTTCAGCTATCACCCGCTGTTTGGCAGCTTCCTGCGCCAGCGCTGCCAGTGGGAGCTGGCAACGGAATTGCCGGAAATCCACCGCGCCGCCGCTGAAAGCTGGATGGCGCAAGGCTTCCCGAGCGAGGCCATTCACCACGCGCTTGCCGCCGGTGACGCCAGCATGCTGCGCGATATCCTGCTTAACCACGCGTGGGGGCTGTTTAACCACAGCGAACTGACGCTGCTGGAAGAGTCGTTGAAAGCCCTGCCGTGGGAGAGCCTGCTGGAGAACCCGCGCCTGGTGCTGCTCCAGGCCTGGCTGATGCAGAGCCAGCACCGCTACAGCGAAGTGAATACCCTGCTGGCGCGCGCCGAGCAGGAGATGGAAAGCGAAATGGATATCACCCTGCACGGCGAATTTAACGCCCTGCGGGCGCAGGTCGCGATTAACGACGGCGATGCGGATGAAGCGGAACGGCTGGCGATGGTCGCGCTGGATGAACTGCCGCTGGCGAATTTCTACAGCCGGATTGTGGCTACCTCGGTGCACGGCGAAGTGCTGCACTGCAAGGGCGAACTGACGCGCTCCCTTTCGCTGATGCAGCAAACCGAGCAGATGGCGCGCCGCCATGATGTGTGGCACTACGCCCTGTGGAGCCTGATCCAGCAAAGCGAGATTTTATTCGCACAGGGGTTCCTGCAGGCCGCCTGGGAAAATCAGGAAAAAGCATTCCAGCTGATTCGTGAACAGCACCTGGAACAACTGCCGATGCACGAGTTCCTGTTGCGTATTCGCGCTCAACTGCTGTGGGCATGGTCGCGTCTGGATGAAGCAGAAAGCTGCGCCCGTCAGGGTGTGAACGTACTCTCTGGCTTCCAGCCTCAGCAGCAATTGCAGTGTCTGGCCCTGCTGGTGCAGTGCTCGCTGGCGCGTGGCGATCTGGATAACGCCCGCAATCACCTTAACCGTCTGGAAAACCTGCTCGGCAACGGTCAGTACCACAGCGACTGGGTATCGAACGCCGACAAGGTTCGGGTGATTTACTGGCAGATGACGGGGGACAAAAAATCCGCCGCCAACTGGCTGCGCCAGACGCCTAAACCGGAATTTGCCAATAACCACTTCCTGCAAAGCCAGTGGCGCAACATCGCCCGCGTGCAGATCCTGCTGGGTGACTTTGAGCCTGCCGAAATTGTGCTGGAAGAGTTAAACGAAAACGCCCGCAGCCTGCGTCTGATGAGCGATCTGAACCGCAACCTGCTGCTGCTCAACCAGCTTTACTGGCAGGCGGGCCGCAAAAATGACGCCCAGCGCGTGCTGCTGGAAGCCTTGCAGCTGGCGAACCGCACCGGGTTTATTAGCCACTTCGTGATTGAAGGTGAAGTGATGGCGCAGCAGCTGCGCCAGTTGATTCAGCTCAACACGCTGCCGGAGCTGGATCAGCATCGCGCCCAGCGCATTCTGCGCGAAATTAATCAGCACCATCGCCACAAGTTTGCGCATTTCGACGAGAACTTTGTTGAACGTCTGCTGAACCACCCGGAAGTGCCGGAGCTTATTCGCACCAGCCCGCTCACCCAGCGCGAATGGCAGGTGCTGGGACTGATCTATTCAGGTTATAGCAACGAGCAGATTGCCGGTGAGCTGGCGGTGGCGGCAACCACCATCAAAACGCACATTCGCAATCTGTATCAGAAGCTGGGCGTGGCGCACCGTCAGGACGCGGTGCAGCATGCGCAGCAGCTGTTGAAGATGATGGGGTACGGAGTTTAGTTTTGTGCGGCCTGATGCCCTCACCCCGGCCCTCTCCCACAGGGAGAGGGAGAACGGCTTTTCAACACAACTCTAACTGCAAATTATTATCCTTAATCACCTGCATCACGCCCGCCGGCGGCATCACGTCGGTATAGACCGCATCCACCATGCTGATGCTGCCCATGTTCACCATCGCGTTACGGCCAAACTTCGAGTGATCCACCACCAGCATCACGTGGCGCGAGTTTTCAATGATTGCGCGCTTGGTGCGCACCTCGTGGTAATCAAACTCCAGCAGCGAGCCGTCGGTGTCGATGCCGCTGATCCCCAGGATGCCGAAGTCGAGGCGGAATTGAGAGATGAAGTCGAGGGTCGCTTCGCCGATAATCCCGCCGTCGCGGCTGCGCAGTTCGCCACCCGCGAGGATGATGCGGAAATCATCTTTCTGCATCAACGTGTTGGCGACGTTCAGGTTGTTGGTCACCACGCGCAGGTTCTCGTGATCCAGCAGCGCATGAGCGACCGCTTCCGGCGTGGTGCCGATGTCAATAAACAGCGTCGCACCGTTCGGGATTTGGCTCGCCACTTTACGCGCAATGCGCTCTTTTTCTGCCGTCTGCGTGGCTTTACGGTCGTGCCAGGAGGTGTTGACCGAGCTGGAAGGCAGCGCCGCGCCGCCGTGGTGGCGCAAAATACGGTTCTGATCGGCCAGATCGTTCAGGTCACGACGGATGGTTTGCGGGCTGACGGCAAACTGCTCGACCAGCTCTTCGGTGCTGACGTATCCCTGTTTTTTGACCAGTTCGATAATGGCGTCATGACGTTGTGTTTGTTTCATCAATTATCCCTGAGAATTATGTTCGTTTTCGCGCATGGAGCGTGTCGGCAAGCGCCATTGCAAGACCGACGGCGAGGCCGGTGACGTGCGCACCATTGGCGATAGACATACCAAACAGATCAAACCATCCGGCAATTAGCCATATTAACGCAAAGGCTATTAATCCGCGTTGTAAATAGATGCCGCTTTCCGGGTCGCGCTCCCCGCGAAGCCAGACGTAGCCCATCAAAGCGTAGACGACACCCGACAGCCCGCCGAACCACGGGCCGCTGAATTTATGCTGTACATAGCCGCTCAGCAGGGCGCTGATTACGGTGATGACAATCAGCTTGCCGCTGCCGAGCCGCTTCTCAACGATACCGCCGAGATACCACCACCACAGCAGGTTAAAGAGGATATGCATCACCGAGAAATGCATCAGCGCGTGGGTAAAGTAGCGCCAGACGTCAAAATCCAGCGACGGATCATACGGCCACGCCAGCGCGATCATCACGCTCTGGTCGCCCACCACGTTCATAATAATGAAGACGATAATGCAGGCTGCCATCAGCAGCAGCGTAAACGGGCCCGCGCGCTCGCGTATCGTGGCAAGGAAGGGAAAGCGGCTGTAATGCAGTCCGCTGCCGGTCTGTCCGGATTGCCAGCTGGCCGCCAGATAGCGCGGGTCGCCAGGGTTTTCAAGGAAACGCGCCAGCTCCTCGTTGACCCGCGCAGCCTGGCTCTCGTCGGCCAGCCAGACGTCGGTCTGAGTATGTTGCTGAATGGTCAGAATAACGCCCTGCGTCGCCATATAGTCGACAAACGCCTGGGCGACGCGCGGGTTGGTAAAAGAGGTGATCATCAACATGGGCAGCGGTCGCTTATTTCCACACAAAAGGGGACAGTATAGCGGGATTAGCGCTCAAACGCGTATTCCACTTCTGCCGGGAAATGACGATGCCAGGCATCAAAGCCGCCGTCGACGCTGTATACCGCGTCATAGCCTTGCTGAATCAGATACTGCGCCGCGCCTTTGCTGCTGTTACCGTGGTAGCACATGACCATAACGGGCGTTTCGAAGTCGTTATCGCGCATAAACGCGCCCAGCGTGTCGTTGGTCAGATGAAACGCGCCCGGCGTGTGGCCCATGGCAAAACTCTGCGGGTCGCGGATGTCCACCAGCACCGCTTTTCCCTGGTGCATCTTCTGGTGGGCTTCTTCTACGTTAATACATTCAAACTGATCCATGGTGTTCTCTTTACAGTGGTCAACGACAAGATTTTACCCCGTAGTGTACGTCCTGGCGGCGGGTAAACGCCATTATGTTATCCATATCACTCTAAATTGTTTTTTTGATGTTACCAAAAGCGCGTTCCTTTGCTATTATGAGCGATATCGAACATTTTTGAGCTTTAACGAAAGTGCATGAGGGTGTTATGGAAACCAAAGATCTGATTGTGATAGGCGGTGGCATCAACGGTGCCGGTATTGCGGTTGATGCCGCAGGACGCGGTTTATCCGTGCTGATGCTGGAAGCTAACGATCTCGCCTGCGCGACGTCGTCCGCCAGCTCCAAGCTGATCCACGGTGGCCTGCGCTACCTGGAACACTACGAATTCCGCCTGGTCAGCGAAGCGCTGGCCGAACGCGAAGTGCTGCTGAAAATGGCCCCGCATCTGGCGATCCCGATGCGCTTCCGCCTGCCGCACCGCCCGCACCTGCGTCCGGCGTGGATGATCCGCATCGGCCTGTTTATGTACGATCATCTGGGCAAACGCACCAGCCTGCCGGGTTCGAACGGTTTGCGTTTTGGCTCAGAATCGGTCCTTAAGCCGGAAATCGTGCGCGGTTTCGAATATTCAGACTGCTGGGTTGACGATGCGCGTCTGGTGCTGGCGAATGCGCAGATGGTCGAGAAGAAAGGCGGCGAGGTGAAAACCCGGACCCGCGCGACCGCCGCCCGTCGTGAAAACGGCCTGTGGATTGTGGAAGCAGAAGACGTGGATACCGGCGAGAAGTTCAGCTGGAAAGCACGCGGCCTGGTGAACGCCACCGGCCCGTGGGTGAAGCAGTTCTTCGACGACGGCATGCACCTGCCTTCGCCGTACGGCATCCGCCTGATCAAAGGCAGCCACATTGTGGTGCCGCGCGTACATACCCAGAAGCAGGCCTACATTCTGCAGAACGAAGACAAACGCATCGTGTTTGTGATCCCGTGGATGGACGAATTCTCCATCATCGGGACCACCGACGTGGAGTACAAAGGCGATCCGAAAAACGTTGAGATCGACGAGAGCGAAGTGAACTACCTGTTGAAAGTGTATAACGCACACTTTAAGAAACAGCTGTCGCGCGACGACGTGGTCTGGACCTACTCCGGCGTGCGTCCGCTGTGTGATGACGAATCCGACTCACCGCAGGCCATCACCCGCGACTATACGCTCGATATTCACGACGTTGACGGTCAGGCACCGCTGCTGTCGGTGTTTGGCGGCAAGCTGACTACCTACCGCAAGCTGGCCGAGCACGCGCTGGAAAAACTGGCGCCGTACTACAAAGGTATTGGCCCGGCGTGGACCAAAGAGGCAGTGCTGCCCGGCGGAGATATTGGCGGAAACCGCGACGATTACGCCGCGAAGCTGCGCCGTCGCTTCCCGTTCATTACCGAAGGGATGGCGCGCCACTACGCCCGCACCTACGGCAGCAATACCGAGCTGTTCCTGGGCGACGCGAAATCGCTTGCCGATCTGGGTGAACATTTCGGCCACGAGCTGTACGAGGCCGAGCTGCGCTACCTGGTTGAGCACGAGTGGGTTCGCCGCCTTGAAGATGCCATCTGGCGTCGTACCAAAGAAGGGATGTGGCTTAACGCCGAGCAGCAGTCTCGCGTGGCGCAGTGGCTGCAGCAGCATGCGGGGAAGCGTGAGCTGTCGCTGGCGTCGTGATGTAAAAAGCCCGGTGGCGCCACCGGGCTTTGTTTTTACAACCGCACCGGATCAATATGCCAGATGTTCTCGGCATACTCCTTGATGGTCCTGTCAGACGAGAAATACCCCATGTTGGCGATGTTGTGCATCGCCGCGCTGGTCCACTTCTCCTGCTGACGGTACAGCTCGTCAACTTTATCCTGGCAGTCCACGTAGCTGCGATAATCCGCCAGCACCTGATAGTGGTCGCCAAAGTTAATCAGCGAATCCACCAGATCGCGATAGCGGCCCGGCTCGTCGGGGCTGAACACACCGGTCGCAATCTGCGTCAGGACCTGACGTAGCTCTTCATCCCCTTCATAGAACTCACGCGGGGAGTAGCCTTTCCTGCGCAGCGCCTCCACTTCTTCGGTGGTATTGCCGAAGATAAAGATATTCTCTTCCCCTACGTGCTCCAGCATCTCGACGTTCGCCCCGTCCAGGGTGCCGATGGTCAGCGCGCCGTTGAGGGCAAACTTCATGTTGCTGGTGCCGGACGCTTCCGTCCCCGCCGTGGAGATCTGCTCGGAGAGATCTGCCGCCGGGATGATCAGCTGCGCCAGGCTGACGCTGTAGTTCGGGATGAATACCACCTTCAGCTTGTCGCCAATCTCCGGATCCTGGTTCACCACCTTCGCCACGTCGTTGATCAGGTGAATAATGTGCTTCGCCATGTAGTAGGCGGAAGCCGCCTTACCGGCGAAGATCTTCACGCGCGGCACCCACTCTGCGGTTGGATCGGCCTTAATGCGGTTGTAGTGGGTGATTACGTGCAGCACGTTCATCAGCTGACGCTTGTACTCGTGGATGCGCTTGATCTGCACGTCAAACAGCGCTTTCGGGTTTGCGACCACGTTGAGGTGCATCGCCAGCCAGACCGCCAGACGTTTCTTGTTCAGCAGCTTGGCTTCCCGCACGGCCTTGTTCACCGTCGGGAAATCAATATGCTGCTTAAGCTCGCTCAGCTGGCTCAAATCGGTGCGCCAGGTGCGGCCGATATTCTCATCCAGCACGTCAGAGAGCGGCTGGTTGGCCAGCGCCAGCCAGCGGCGCGGCGTAACGCCGTTGGTGACGTTGCAGAAGCGCGTCGGGAAGATCTTCGCGAAGTCCGCAAACAGGGACTGCACCATCAGGTTCGAGTGCAGCTCGGACACCCCGTTCACCTTGTGGCTGATCACCACCGCCAGCCAGGCCATGCGCACGCGACGACCGTTGGATTCATCAATGATCGAGGCACGGCTCAGCAGCCCGGTATCGTTCGGATACTGCTCCTGCAGCGTCTTGAGGAAGTAGTCGTTGATCTCGAAGATGATTTGCAGGTGGCGCGGCAGAATTTTGCCGAGCATGTCCACCGGCCAGGTCTCCAGCGCTTCGCTCATCAGGGTGTGGTTGGTGTAGGAGAACACCTGGCACGTCACCTCAAACGCGTCGTCCCAGCTGAACTTGTGCTCGTCGATCAGCAGGCGCATCAGCTCGGGAATGGAGAGCACCGGATGGGTGTCGTTAAGGTGAATCGCGGTTTTCTCCGCCAGGTTGGCGTAGGTTTTGTGCAGCTGATGGTGGCGGCTGAGGATGTCCTGAATCGTCGCGGAGACGAGGAAATACTCCTGACGCAGGCGCAGCTCGCGCCCGGAGTAGGTTGAATCATCCGGATACAGCACGCGGGAGACGTTCTCGGAGTGGTTTTTATCTTCCACCGCCGCAAAGTAGTCGCCCTGGTTAAATTTACCGAGGTTGATTTCGCTGCTCGCCTGGGCATTCCACAGGCGCAGCGTATTGGTCGCATCGGTGTCATAGCCGGGGATGATCTGATCATAGGCCACGGCGAGGATCTCTTCGGTTTCCACCCAGCGGGACTTTTTCCCTTCCTGCTGAATGCGTCCGCCAAAGCGCACCTTGTAGCGCGTGTTGTGGCGCTTGAACTCCCACGGGTTGCCGTATTCCAGCCAGTAGTCCGGGGACTCTTTCTGGCGACCGTCAACGATGTTCTGCTTGAACATGCCGTAGTCGTAGCGAATACCGTAGCCGCGCCCCGGCAGCGCCAGCGTTGCCAGCGAGTCAAGGAAGCAGGCGGCAAGACGCCCGAGACCACCGTTACCCAGCCCCGGGTCGTTCTCTTCGTCAATCAGCTCTTCTAAATCCAGCCCCATCTCTTCCAGCGCGGTTTTGACGTCGTCGTAGATACCGAGCGACAGCAGCGCGTTGGAGAGGGTGCGGCCAATCAAAAATTCCATCGACAGGTAGTAAACCTGCCGCGTCTCCTGCGAAAGCTGGGCGCGGTTAGAGCGCAGCCAGCGTTCGACCATGCGGTCACGCACCGCAAAAAGGGTGGCGTTCAGCCACTCGTGCTTGTTGGCGATGACCGGATCTTTCCCGATGGTAAACATCAGCTTGTAGGCGATGGAGTGCTTTAACGCCTCAACGCTGAGCGTGGGGGAAGAGTAGCTAAATGGAGCGTTCATATCAGTAACTTCGCCTCGTTACATCAAGCGTTGATAAAGGTCGCGGTACGACTGCGCCGCAACGTGCCAGCTAAAGTCCATGGACATCGCCTGACGCTGAACGTAACGCCACAGGGATGGACGGGACCACAAGACGAACGCACGCCGAATCGCCCGAAGCAGCGACCAGGCATTACTGTCTTCAAAGACAAACCCGCTGGCGATACCGTCCGCCAGGTTTTCCAGAGAACTATCCGACACCGTATCCGCCAGCCCGCCCGTGCGGCGCACCAGCGGCAGCGTGCCGTATTTCAGACCGTAGAGCTGCGTCAGGCCGCAGGGTTCGAAACGGCTCGGCACCAGAATCACGTCCGCGCCGCCCATAATGCGGTGCGAGAATGCTTCGTGATAGCCAATCTGCACGCCCACCTGCCCCGGATGTTCCGCGGCGGCGGCGAGGAAACCTTCCTGCAGCACCGGGTCGCCCGCGCCGAGCAGCGCCAGCTGTCCGCCCTGCTCCAGTAAACCGGGCAGCGCCTCCAGCACCAGATCCAGCCCTTTCTGGCTGGTCAGGCGGCTGACCACCGCAAACAGCGGCACCTTGTCGTTGACCTTCAGCCCCATCGCAATTTGCAGCTGGCGTTTGTTTTCAGCTTTATCTTCCACCGAGTCGCGGCCATAGCGCGCGGCAAGCAGGAGATCGGTTTCAGGGCTCCAGATCTGCTCATCCACGCCGTTCAGAATGCCCGACAGGCGGCCTTCACGATGGCGCTGCTGCAGCAGCCCTTCCAGACCGTAGCCAAACTCCGGCTGGGTAATTTCACGCGCGTAGGTGGGGCTCACCGCCGTGATGTGGTCGGCGTAGTACAGCCCGGCCTTCAGGAACGAAATTTGCCCGTTGAACTCCAGCCCGTGCATGTTATAGAACGACCATGGCAGATCGATGTCATTCATATGATGCGCATAGTACATGCCCTGATACGCCAGGTTGTGCACCGTAAACACCGATTTTGCCGGATGCCCTTTTGCCGCCAGATACGCTGGCGTCAGCCCGGCGTGCCAGTCGTGCGCGTGGACCACATCCGGACGCCAGAACGGATCCAGCCCGACGGCCATCTCCGCCCCCGCCCAGCCGAGCAGTGCAAAGCGCAGCACGTTATCGGTATAGGCGAACAGGTTGGTATCGTGATACGGGCTGCCCGGACGGTCGTACAGATGCGGCGCGTCGATCAGGTAGATCCCTACGCCGTTGTAATGCCCAAACAGCAGGGTGATGCGTCCGGCAAACGTTTCACGGCGGGTCACGACCTTTGCATCAGGTATGCCGCGCCGGATATCCGGGAAGGCGGGCAGCAGGACGCGGGTATCGACTCCACCGGCGATTTGCGCCGCCGGTAATGCACCAAGAACATCCGCCAGGCCGCCCGTTTTTAACAACGGGAACATCTCAGAACATACGTGTAAAACCTGCATCATCGCTCCTGTTTGATCTGCAGCTTCCGCAACATTTCCCGTGTGACTAACACGATCCCCTCTTCAGAACGGTAGAAGCGACGCGCATCTTCTTCCGCGTTTTCACCAATCACCATTCCCTCAGGAATGACGCAGGCACGGTCGATCACGCAGCGACGCAGACGACACGAACGCCCTACCCAGACATCCGGCAGCAGAACCGCCGAATCGATATTACAGAATGAGTTTATACGCACGCGCGGGAACAGCACGGACTGCACCACCACCGAACCGGAGATGATGCACCCGCCGGAGACCAGCGAGTTCAGGGTCATGCCGTGGCTGCCGGATCGGTCCTGCACGAACTTCGCCGGCGGCAGGGATTCCATGTGGGTACGAATCGGCCAGTTCTGGTCGTACATATCCAGCTCAGGCGTCACGGACGCCAGATCGAGGTTGGCTTTCCAGTACGCTTCCAGGGTTCCCACATCACGCCAGTATGGCTCCGCATTCGGATCGGACTGCACGCAGGACAATGGGAAGGGATGTGCATAGGCCATGCCAGCTTTGGTAATTTTCGGGATGATGTCTTTACCGAAGTCGTGGCTGGAGCTTTCGTCTTTGTCGTCTTCTTCGAGCAGCTCATAAAGATAATCTGCATCAAAGACATAGATCCCCATGCTGGCGAGCGATTTGGTGTCATCGCCCGGCATGGTTGGCGGGTTCGCCGGTTTTTCAACGAAGTCGATAATCTTGTCGTCCGCATCCACGTGCATCACGCCAAACGCCGTCGCCTCGGCAACGGGCACCGGCAGACACGCCACGGTGCAGCGCGCCCCTTTTTCGACGTGGTCGATCAGCATGTGCGAGTAATCCTGCTTGTAGATGTGGTCACCCGCGAGGATCACGATGTATTCCGCGCTGTAGCGGCGAATAATGTCGAGGTTTTGGGTCACCGCATCCGCCGTGCCGCGGTACCAGTTTTCCCCGTGTACGCGCTGCTGCGCTGGGAGCAGATCGACAAACTCGTTCATCTCTTCGCTGAAGAATGACCAGCCGCGCTGAATGTGCTGCACCAGGGTGTGCGACTGATACTGCGTAATGACGCCAATGCGGCGAATGCCCGAGTTCAGGCAGTTTGAGAGCGCAAAGTCGATAATGCGGAACTTACCACCAAAGTGAACGGCCGGCTTGGCGCGCTTGATGGTCAAATCTTTCAGACGGGTACCACGCCCGCCCGCAAGTATTAGGGCAACGGTTTTTAATGGTAGCTGGCGCGCCAACATTAACGGATCGTTCTTCTCTAATCTAACCATGACTAACTCCTTTTTTATCATCTTTGGAATACGCACACTCCGTGCGCAGGCCCGTGCCAGACAGCCATTACTACCGGATTATCCGCTCCGGCAAAGGGGGGAACAGCTCGCCACTCCCCGTCAGGTAAAACAATCTCTGCGACGTCGTCCGTCGCGTTCAGCGTCACCAGCCACTTATCCGAAAGCAGGATTTGCAGGCAGGTGATGCCGTGTTGCCACTCTTGCGCGCTCAACGGCTGCGCGTCTTTATTCAGCCAGCTAACGTTGCCGTCGCCCTCTTCCCACCAGCTGTCGGCGGTAAGGGCGGGGATCTGCTGGCGAAGGTGGATCAGCGCCGCGGTGAAATGGGTCAACCCGCTGTTCGCCTCCCCCCAGTCGAGCCAGGTTAAGGTATTGTCCTGGCAATAGGCGTTGTTATTGCCGTGCTGGCTGTGGCCGTGCTCGTCGCCCGCCAGCAGCATCGGCGTGCCCTGAGACAGCAAAAGCGTCGTCAGCAGCGCATGAACGCTGGCGCGTCGCCGCTCGATCACATCCAGACTTCCGCCTAACCCTTCTATACCATGATTGAAGCTATGGTTATTGTTAGTGCCATCGCGATTCTCTTCGCCGTTGGCCTCATTGTGTTTCTGATTGAAACAAACGCAGTCGCGCAGCGTAAAACCGTCATGCGCCGTCACCAGGTTGATGGTGGCCGACGGACGTTTTCCGTCGCGCTTAAAGAGATCGCTGGAGCCGGCAAAGCGTCCGGCGAACTCGCCCAGCGACAAATCGCGCGCCAGCCAGAAGCGGCGGATGGCATCGCGGTAGTGGTCGTTCCACTCGGCAAACAGCGGCGGGAAGTTCCCCACCTGATAACCGCCTTCACCGATGTCCCACGGCTCTGCGATGAGCTTCACCGTTGAGAGCACCGGGCAGTTTTTTATCGCCTCAAACAGCGGCGCCTGCTGGCTAAATGCTGGGGTGCGCCCCATCACCGGCGCCAGGTCGAAACGAAAACCGTCCACGTGGAACGTTTCAACCCAGTATTTCAGGCATTCATACGCGTAATGCGTAACGGCCGGATGGCTGAGGTTGAGGGTGTTACCGCACCCGGTCCAGTTCTCGTAATCGCCATCTTCCCTGATCCAATAATAGCTACGGTTATCGATTCCGCGCTGTGAGAGCGTCGGGCCGTCAAGATCGCTTTCCGCACTGTGGTTCAGCACCACGTCCAGAATGACCTCAATGCCCGCGGCGTGGAGTGCCTTCACCGCGTCGCGAAACTCGTCCCGCGCTTTCTCCGGATGCACCGCGTAGCGCGGGTCGAGAGCGAACATCGCCAGCGGGTTGTAGCCCCAGTAGTTGCTTAACCCAAGACGCTGAAGACGCGGCTCGCTGGCGAAATGCGCCACCGGAAGCAGCTCCAGCGCGGTGATGCCCAAATGCTTCAGGTAAGCGACCATGGTCGGATGCCCCAGCGCTTTGTAGGTGCCGCGCATCTCTTTGGGGATCGACGGGTGCAGGTAGGTCAGCCCTTTGACGTGCGCTTCATAGATGACGGTGTTACCCCACGGCGTGCGCGGCGGGGCATCGTCTTCCCAGTCGTAGAGATCGTGCACCACCGCGCTTTTCGGCGCGACGGGCGCGCTATCGCGGTGGTCCGGTTCGCCGTAGCCGACGTGGAACAGCGGGTCGTCTTTAAACTCGCCGTCCACGCGGCGCGCGCACGGGTCAATCAGCAGCTTCGCCGGGTTAAACCAGTGCCCCTGAGATGGCTCCCACGGGCCGTGTACGCGGAAACCGTAGTGCATTCCCGGACGCCCGCCGGACAGGTAACCGTGCCAGATGTCTCCCGTGCGGGACGGTAAATCGTAACGGTGCTCGTTACCCTCCCCGTCAAACACGCAGAGCTCCACCCGCTCCGCGTGAGCAGAAAAGAGCGTGAAGTTCACCCCCTTTCCATCAAAACTCGCGCCGAGCGGTTCGGGTTTACCTGCCGTAAGCTGCGTCATTCTCCCTCCCGCATCAGCCAGATGGTGCCAAGCGGCGGCAGCGTCAGGCTCAGGGAGTTTGGACGCCCGTGGCTTTCAATCGCATCGCTCTGCACCAGCCCGCCGTTACCGGCGTTACTGCCATGGTAATGCATGGAATCGGTATTCAGGATCTCGCGCCATTTGCCCGGCTGGTTAATGCCGAAGCGGTAGTGTTCGCGCGGCACCGGCGTGAAGTTGCTGGCGACGATAATCTCGTTGCCCGCTTTGTCACGACGTACAAAGACAAACACCGAGCGCTCGTGGTCGTCCACCACCAGCCACTCAAAGCCGTACGGATCAAAGTCCAGCTCGTGTAGCGCTTTGTGGTGGCGGTAGGTCAGGTTCAGGTCGCGCACCAGACGCTGTACGCCGTGGTGCCAGTTGTCGCCGCCCTCCAGCAGATGCCAGTCGAGGCTGGTGTCGTGGTTCCACTCGCGACCCTGGGCGAACTCATTGCCCATAAACAGCAGCTTTTTGCCCGGGAAGGCAAACATCCAGCCGTAGTAGGCGCGCAGGTTGGCAAACTTCTGCCACGCGTCGCCCGGCATGCGGTCGAGAATGGATTTTTTGCCGTGCACCACTTCATCGTGCGACAGCGGCAGCATGAAGTTTTCGGTGTAGTTGTAGAGCAGCCCGAAGGTGAGCTTATCGTGGTGATACTGACGATAAACCGGGTCGAGCTTCATGTAGTCGAGCGTGTCGTGCATCCAGCCCAGGTTCCACTTGTACCAGAACCCCAGGCCGCCTGATGACGGAGGGCGGGAGACGCCCGCAAAGTCCGTCGACTCTTCCGCCATGGTCACGGCGCCTTCCACCTGCTCGCCGATGATGCGGTTGGTGTTGCGCAGAAATTCAATCGCTTCGAGGTTTTCACGGCCGCCATACTCGTTCGGGATCCACTCCCCCTCTTTGCGGCTGTAGTCGCGGTAGATCATCGAGGCCACCGCATCCACGCGCAGGGCATCAATACCGAAGCGTTCGATCCAGTACAGCGCATTCCCCACCAGGTAGTTTGACACTTCACGGCGACCGTAGTTGTAGATCAGCGTGTTCCAGTCCTGGTGATAGCCTTCGCGCGGGTCGCTGTGCTCGTACAGCTTCGTGCCGTCGAACTCTGCCAGCGCAAAATCGTCCGACGGGAAATGGCCCGGCACCCAGTCGAGGATCACGTTCAGCCCGGCGGCGTGCGCAGCATCAATGAAATAACGGAAATCATCGCGCGTGCCGAAGCGCCGCGTGGGCGCATACAGCCCGGTGGGCTGATAGCCCCAGCTGCCGTCGAACGGGTGCTCGTTAACCGGCAGCAGTTCGAGGTGGGTAAAGCCCATCCATTTGGCGTACGGCACCAGCTGGTCGGCGAGCTCCCGGTAGCTGAGCCAGAAGTTGTTGTCCGTGTGGCGGCGCCAGGAGCCGAGATGCACTTCGTAAACGGAGATCGGCGCATCAAAGCGGTTGGCCTGCTTGCGCTCCTCGGTCTGGACGACCTTCTCCGGCAGGCCGCAGATCAGCGATGCGGTATCCGGGCGCATCTGCGCCTCAAAGGCGTACGGGTCGGCTTTAATGCGTAGCTTGCCGTGCGCGTCGATCATCTCAAATTTGTAGAGCTGGCCATTATGCGCCCCGGGGATAAACAGCTCCCAGATGCCCGTCTCACGGCGCAGGCGCATCGGGTGGCGGCGACCGTCCCAGTAGTTGAACTGCCCAACGACGGAAACGCGCTGGGCGTTTGGCGCCCATACGGCAAAGCGCGTGCCGGTGATACCGTCCATGGTATCCGCATGGGCACCCAGCGTTTCGTAGGGGCGTAAATGGGTCCCTTCGGACAGCAGCCAGGCATCCATCTCTTTTAAGAGCGGCCCAAAGCTGTAGGGATCGTCAATCAGGTTTTGCTGGCCGTGCCAGATAACGGCAAGCTGATAGCGAAAGGGGTTTTTACGGCGGGGCATGACGCCCGAGAAGAAGCCGCGCGAGTCGAGGCATTCCAGATTACCCACCTTGCGGCCGGTTTTGGGTTCGATAACCCACACTTCTGTCGCATCCGGCAACAGCGCCCGAACTTCCAGTCCGGCCTCTGTACGGTGCATCCCTAGCACAGAAAAGGGGTCGGCAAAATGACCCGCAATAAGCGCATTAATCACGTCTCTCGAAATACGATCGGACATGGTATTCATCCTGTTTTTTTATGTCGCCCTTTTTACGCGCTCCGGGACGACTTTTAATGTGACCTAAACGGTGCAGTTGATCCTCTCTGCTCCGCCCTACCCTCAGGTGAGAAATAAATCTTCCTTAAAGCATAGCCAACGTCGTGGTTCCTCCTGATAAAAAATAAGACATCTGCGTTTTACTCCATGTAGTACGCAAAAAAAGGGGGTGACAATCACCCCCTGTGTTTAACAAATTATTACGCCAGCTGGCGCAGCATGCGGCGCAGCGGCTCGGCGGCCCCCCACAACAGCTGGTCGCCGACGGTGAACGCGGAGAGATACTCCGGCCCCATGTTCAGCTTGCGCAGGCGGCCAACCGGCGTGGTCAGCGTGCCGGTAACGGCAGCCGGGGTCAGTTCACGCATGGTGATATCGCGATCGTTTGGTACCACTTTCGCCCACGGGTTGTGCGCGGCCAGCAGCTCTTCCACGGTCGGAATAGACACATCTTTTTTAAGTTTAATGGTGAAGGCCTGGCTGTGGCAGCGCAGCGCGCCGATACGCACGCACAGACCGTCAACCGGAATGGTATTCGCGGTGGCGAGGATTTTGTTGGTCTCCGCCTGGCCCTTCCACTCTTCGCGGGTCTGGCCGTTATCCAGCTGTTTGTCGATCCACGGGATCAGGCCACCGGCCAGCGGTACGCCAAAGTTATCCACCGGCAGCTCGCCGCTGCGGGTCAGCTGAGTGACTTTGCGCTCGATGTCGAGGATGGCGGACGCCGGGTTTGCCAGCTCAGTCGCGACGCTTTGGTGCAGCTGGCCCATCTGGGTCAGCAGCTCGCGCATGTGGCGCGCGCCGCCGCCGGACGCGGCCTGGTAGGTCGCCACGGAGACCCACTCCACCAGGTCCTGCGCGAACAGGCCGCCGAGTGACATCAGCATCAGGCTGACGGTGCAGTTGCCGCCAACAAAGGTTTTCACGCCGTTGTTCAGGCCGTCGGTGATGACGTCCTGGTTAACCGGGTCGAGAATAATGATGGCATCGTCTTTCATGCGCAGTGAAGAGGCCGCGTCAATCCAGTAGCCCTGCCAGCCGCTTTCACGCAGCTTTGGATAGATTTCGTTGGTATAATCGCCGCCCTGGCAGGTCACAATAATGTCGAGTGCCTTCAGCGCTTCCAGATCGTAAGCGTCCTGCAACGTGCCTGTGGTACTACCAAAGGACGGAGCAGCCTGGCCGAGCTGGGAAGTGGAGAAGAAGACCGGGCGGATAGCGTCGAAATCGCGCTCTTCAACCATGCGTTGCATGAGTACAGAGCCGACCATACCGCGCCAGCCGATGAAACCAACGTTTTTCATAGCATTTTTTTCCTGCTGAGGGTGTGTGCTGATTGTGCAAGCCAGTATTGAACTGGGATATGCTTCACATTACAAAATGCTGCCAAAGTCGCAAGCGAAATTAATCGATGATTGCCCGGCAATCAGAAATACAGCTAATTATCATAATAACCATAGAGAGTTTCAGGGATAATTTACATGAGTGAAATCATTTCAGCAGCGGTTTTATTGATCCTGATAATGGATCCACTGGGCAACCTGCCCATCTTCATGTCGGTGCTGAAGCACACCGAGCCGAAGCGCCGCCGGGCGATCATGATCCGCGAGCTGCTTATCGCCCTGCTGGTGATGTTTATCTTCCTGTTTGCCGGTGAAAAAATTCTCGCGTTCCTGAACCTGCGCGCCGAAACGGTTTCCATTTCCGGCGGGATTATTCTCTTCCTGATTGCCATTAAGATGATCTTCCCGAGCGCCGAAGGCAGCAGCAGCGGCCTGCCCGCAGGCGAAGAGCCGTTTATCGTGCCGCTGGCGATTCCCCTAGTCGCGGGGCCAACCATTCTGGCGACGCTGATGCTGCTGTCGCATCAGTATCCGAATCAGATGAGCCATCTGGTGATTGCCCTGCTGATTGCCTGGGGCGGAACATTTATTATTCTGCTGCAGTCGTCGCTGTTCCTGCGCCTGCTGGGTGAGAAAGGGGTGAACGCGCTGGAGCGTCTGATGGGGCTGATTCTGGTAATGATGGCGACGCAGATGTTCCTGGACGGCATCCGGGCGTGGATGAAAGGATGACTTTCTCCCTCTCCCCGTGGGAGAGGGCCGGGGTGAGGGCATCAGGCCGCAGAGGACAGCCCACCTACCCCTTACGAATCAAATACCGGTACGGCAGCGCCTCGGTCTGCTGCGCCACCAGTTCATGCTCCATAAAGGTACAAAAACCGGGAATATCGCGCGTGGTGGCCGGATCGTCAGCAATAATCAGCAGCGTTTCACCGGTCTGCATGTTACGCACGGTCTTACGTACCATCATTACCGGCTCCGGGCAGCGAAGGCCCTGGGCATCAAGGGTGTGGTCTGGGCTGGAAAACAGGTCGGTCATGATCTTCTCGGTCAGATAAAAACGGCAGTAGTTTACGCCCCGGCGCGGGCAATGCAAACCAGGTTAACGATTGCGCAAAAACCAACCATTGCAATGTCCAGCCAAAGCAGTATCATGCTGCGGTTTTTATTGGGTTCCCTCACCCCAACGTATAAAAAGGTCACAATATGACGCAGTTCTCTGAATCACAGCGCGTAAAAGCGTTGTTCTGGCTTTCGCTTTTCCATTTGCTGGTGATCACCTCCAGCAACTACCTGGTGCAGCTCCCGATCTCCATTTTTGGTTTTCATACCACCTGGGGCGCGTTCAGCTTTCCGTTTATTTTCCTCGCCACCGATCTGACCGTGCGTATCTTCGGCGCACCGCTGGCGCGCCGCATTATCTTTGCGGTCATGCTTCCGGCGCTGTTCATCTCGTACGTGATCTCCTCCCTGTTTTACATGGGAAGCTGGCAGGACTTTGAGGCGCTGACACACTTCAACCTGTTTGTCGCCCGTATCGCCGCGGCAAGCTTTATGGCCTACGCGCTGGGGCAGATCCTCGACGTGCACGTGTTTAACCGCCTGCGTCAGAATCACCGCTGGTGGATGGCGCCGACCGCGTCCACGCTGTTCGGCAACGTAAGCGATACGCTGGCCTTCTTCTTCATCGCCTTCTGGCGCAGCCCGGATGCCTTTATGGCCGAGCACTGGATGGAGATCGCGCTGGTGGACTACTGCTTCAAGGTGCTCATCAGCATTGTTTTCTTCCTGCCGATGTACGGCGTGCTGCTGAATATGCTGCTGAAAAGGCTGGCAGATAAATCTGAAATCACGGCATTGCAGGCTGGTTAAGGGTTCGCTTTATCAGTTGTGATAAGATGGGTGAATGAGCCGCTATGGCCGTTTATCGAAAGGAAGAAGTCAATGCGCAATCTGGTTAAATATGTCGGGATTGGCCTGCTGGTTGTGGGTCTTGCAGCCTGTGATAACAGCGACACAAAAACGCCTGCTCAGGGCGCATCCGCAGAAAGCAACGCGACCGGTCAACCGGTGAATCTGATGGATGGCAAACTCAGTTTCTCTCTGCCAGCCGATATGACTGACCAGAGCGGCAAGCTGGGCACCCAGGCGAATAACATGCACGTTTACTCCGACGCAACCGGCCAGAAAGCGGTCATTGTGATTGTGGGCGACGACACCAGCGAAGACCTGGCCGTCCTGTCCAAACGTCTGGAAGATCAGCAGCGCGGCCGCGATCCGCAGCTGCAGGTGGTAACCAATAAATCCATCGAGCTGAAAGGCCATAAGCTGCAGCAGCTGGACAGCATCATCTCCGCGAAAGGCCAGACCGCCTGGTCTTCTGTGGTGCTGGGCAAGGTTGATAACAAACTGCTGACCCTGCAGATCACCCTGCCAGCGGAAGATCAGCAGAAAGCGCAGACGGCTGCTGAAAACATCATTAACACCATCGTGATCCAGTAACCCTTCACGACGATGACGTGGCCTCCGGTGCCGGCACCGGGGGCCATTTTTTTAGCCGCCACGTCAGCAGCAGGGCAATTATCACCAGACCCGCCGCGGCAAGATAGATCACCGGTACCCCCGCCCAGGCCATCACCAGCCCCGCCAGCGGCCCGGTAATGCCTAAAGACATATCCATAAATACCGTATAGGTCGCCAGCGCCGCCCCCTGGTTCTGCTGCGGCACCGCTTTAACCGCCACCACGCCCAGTGCCGGGAAGACCAGCGAGAAACCGGCTCCCGCCAGGAAGACGCCAATTTTCGCCATCCAGGGCGCGCTGGCGATGCCGGTTAACAGCAGCCCGACAATCTCTACCGTAAAGCAGATCATCGCCACGTTCAGCCCGCCCAGACGGTTGATACCGTTCGGGAAAAGCAGGCGTGCGCCAACAAACGCACCGCTGAAGAGGGTTAATGCAAAGGCCGCGCCCTCCCAGCCTTTGGCGTCATAAAACAGGGTAATGAAGGTCGCAATGACGCCGAAGCCGGTGGTCGCCAGGGCCAGCGCCATGCCGTACGGCCAGACGCGCCCCAGCACGGCCCGAAACGGCAGCGGCTTGCCCTTGCTGGCCTTCACCTTCGGGCGCGGCAGCGCAAACAGTATCGCCACAAGCGCGACCGCTATTATGGTCAGCGACAGTCCATACAGACCGCCAAAGGCGTAACAGGCCACGCCAAGCGGCGCGCCGAGCGCCATCGCCCCGTAGGTGACGATCCCGTTCCACGAGATAACCCGGCCAATGTGTGGTGCACCGACAACCCCCACACCCCATAGCGTCGAGCCGGTTCCTGCCAGGCTTTGCCCAATCCCGAGAATGACGCGGCCCAGGCAAAGCAGCGCCAGGCTGACCAGCGGCCAGTGGCTGGTAGCGGCAGCCAGCAGGTAGCTCAGACCACTGAGCAAACAGCCGCACAATCCCACTACCACGATGCTTTTGGGACCGAACAGGTCGGCGTAGCGCCCGGCGTGCGGGCGGCTAAGGAGCGTGGCGAAATACTGCAGGCTGATGACCAGCCCCGCCCAGAACGCGCTAAAACCCATCACGTCATGGACGTAGCCCGGCAGAACCGCCAGCGGCAGGCCGATCGTTAAATAGCTGGCAAAGTTGAAGATAACGACGGAAACAATGCGCAGATTGAGGCGCAATCCGCTCAGCGCCGGTTCGGCGGCAGGTTCTGGCATGGGGTTCTACCTGAATTTTTTGCAACAGTGTTTCACTATTACCACGGAGCAATAAGAAAATCAGCCCCGACTTTCAGATTATCGGTGCCAGACGAAGCGGCCCTAAGGCACTACACTTATCGGGTCATCTTATTAAGGAACGCGCATGTTAGCTCCCCAGCCCGATAAAGCAGGACTCCACATCTTATTAAAACTCGCCTGTCTGGTGGTTATCCTTGCGGGTATACATGCTGCCGCTGACATTATCGTCCAGCTCCTGCTGGCGCTCTTTTTTGCCATTGTCCTCAATCCGCTGGTGACCTGGTTTTTACGCCGGGGCGTGAGCCGCCCGGTGGCCATCACCATCGTGGTTATCGTGATGCTGATTGGCCTGACGGCGCTCTTCGGCGTACTGGCGGCATCGCTGAGCGAATTCTCCACCATGTTGCCGCAGTACAATAAAGAGCTGACGCGTAAAATCGTCGCGCTGCAGGAGATGATGCCCTTTCTTAACCTGCATATTTCACCAGAGCGGATGCTGCGCAGGATGGATTCCGAGAAGGTCATGACCTACGCCACCACGCTGATGACCGGTCTTTCCGGCGCGATGGCCAGCATACTGCTGCTGGTCATGACGGTGGTGTTTATGCTGTTCGAAGTGCGCCATGTTCCGTATAAGCTGCGCTTTGCTTTAAATAACCCGCAAATACACATTGCCGGCCTACACCGCGCCTTAAAGGGCGTCTCCAAATATCTGGCGCTGAAAACGCTGCTGAGCGTCTGGACTGGGATTATTGTCTGGCTGGGGCTGATGCTGATGGATGTTCAGTTCGCGCTGATGTGGGGGGTGCTGGCGTTTCTGCTGAACTACGTGCCGAATATTGGCGCGGTGCTTTCCGCCGTGCCGCCGATGATTCAGGCGTTTCTGTTTAACGGTTTCTACGAATGTATGCTGGTCGGAGCGCTGTTCCTCGTCGTGCATATGGTGCTGGGCAACATTCTTGAACCGCGCATGATGGGGCACCGGCTGGGCATGTCGACGCTGGTGGTGTTTTTATCCTTGCTGATTTGGGGATGGCTGCTGGGCCCTGTCGGCATGCTGCTGTCGGTCCCGCTGACCAGCGTATGTAAAATCTGGATGGAAACCACCAAAGGGGGCAGCAAGCTGGCGATCCTGCTTGGGCCGGGGCGGCCGAAAAGCCGGTTGCCGGGGTAACGTATCTGTCTGTATAAACGGGTTTATACCGTCAAATACCGCGACGCTCACCGTCGCGGTATTTTTATTTGCGTTAAGGCTTATTCCTTCCGTTTTTTATCAACTCATCCAGATTTCGCTTAAATGCAACACCCCTTAAATCAAATTAAAAAAAACGGAATGATTAATTATTTTGCGTGATATTATACCCCGCCTTAGCGACGACGTAATGTAAACATTAATATTGATTAAAAACACACCTGACTTAATCCCTAAGCCTGGTGATGCTTATTTGTAAAAAACACTACCTTTAATTGTTATTATTGATATGGAGTTGTTGATGAAAAAGCTCGTTAAATGGTGCACTGCCGCCGTATTCGTTGGCGCACTGGCTGGCTGTGCGCGTACCGCCCCTATCGCTCAGGTTCACTCTGTCGTGAGCGCGGGTCATACTGCCGATCAGGTGAAAACAGCCATTTTGAAAGCAGGCCAGAAGCGTGACTGGATCATGACGGAAGCGGGCCCGGGCGTGATTAAGGGCCGTCTGCAGGCACGCGATCACTCGGTCCAGGTGCGTATTCCCTACTCTGCGACAAGTTATTCAATTAATTACGAAAGCAGCCTGAACCTGAAAGCGGCAGACGGTAAAATTCACAAAAATTATAACCGCTGGGTGAACAACCTCGACCATGATATTCAGCTGAACCTTTCTGCGGGTGCCGCGCTGTAATATTTTTCTAAAGTCGGGCCGGACATGGCCCGATAACCTCATTTCTTACCCTGAAAGGTTACGCAACAATGTACGAAAAGGACACGCTCAGCGCGCTGGATGCCATTACCGAAGCGCAACGCATCGCTTTTGCGCCGATGTTATTTCAGACCGCGCTTTGTCTGCGTAACTCGGGCGTTCTCGCCTGGCTCGATAAACAGGGTAATAAGGGGGCGAGCCTCGACGAAATAACCGAAAACAGTACACTGAGCAGTTATGCCGTCAGCGTATTGTTAGACATGGGATTAAGCGGGCGGATAATTACTTATAAAGAAGGTCGTTATTTCCTGGCGAAAGTGGGCCATTTCTTACTCCACGATCCCATGACCCGCGTTAATATGGATTTCACGCAGGACGTCTGTTACCAGGGGTTATTTCATCTGGCCGATGCCCTGCAGAAAGAAAAACCGGCTGGATTATCCGTATTTGGCGACTGGCCAACCATCTATCCGGCTTTATCCCAGCTTCCTGCCCCGGCAAAAGAGAGCTGGTTTGCCTTCGATCATTACTATTCCGACGCCGCTTTTGACGCTGCGTTGCCATATATATTCGCAAGCTCGCCGACAAAATTGTACGATGTGGGCGGAAATACAGGTAAATGGTCGTTACGCTGCTGCCGCTATGACGACAATGTTGCCGTGACGATCCTCGATCTCCCGCAGCAGATAGCGCTGGCGCAGGAAAACATCGAAAAAGCAGGTTTTTCTCATCGTATTGGATTCCATGCTGTCGATATGCTTAGTCCGTCGGCATTGCCGGGAGATGCCGACGTCTGGTGGATGAGCCAGTTCCTCGACTGTTTCTCTCCGGATCAGATTGTCGCCATGCTGACGCGCGTCGCAGAGGTCATGAAGCCTGGCGCACGGTTGTGCATCATGGAGCTTTTCTGGGATGCCCAGAAATATGAAGCGGCGGCTTTCAGCCTGAATGCCACCTCGCTCTATTTCACCTGTATGGCGAATGGCAATAGCCGGTTTTACAGCGTAGAGAAGTTTTATCACTACCTGGAAAGGGCGGGCTTCAGCATAGCACAGCGGCTGGATAACCTTGGGGTAGGTCATACCCTGTTAATTTGCACCAAACGTGAACAATAGCGCAGCCTGGCTGCCCTTTGAATACGGTATTCCGCGGACGCGCGTAGATGAAATTTTCACTGAACATTATTGACTGGCAGGCAAGAGCGCCAGGACTAAGCGATGCCGCAGAGTGGCAGGCGTGGTCGCGCCTGCAGTCGACCATCGACCCGACGGCTCCTCTACCCCGCCTGACCGCGTTACCCATGATGACCGCGCGCCGCCTTAACTCAGGCAGTAAGCTGGCGGTGGATATTGGTCTTGCCATGCTGCAAAGCCACGCCATAGACGCCGTCGTCTATTCCAGCCGCCACGGCGAGCTGGAGCGCAATTACCGTATTCTGCATACGCTGGCGACCGGGCAGGCCGTCTCGCCTACCGACTTCGCCATGTCCGTGCACAATTCCGCGGTGGGCAATCTCACGATCGCCGCTCGTCAGCCTGTTGTCTCATCATCCATTTCCGCCGGGCTGGACACCTTCCAGCAGGCCCTGTGTGAAGTGCTGAGCCTGCTGCATGCGGGCTACTCCCGCGTCCTGCTGGTGGATTTTGACGGCGCGCTGCCGGAATTTTACCATCCGGCGTTACCGCCGCAGATGCCTACCTGGCCGTACGCGGTGGCGCTGGTGGTTGAAGCCGGCAGCGAATGGCAGTGCGAAACCCGCAGCGGCAGCACAGGCGAGGAAGCCGCCCTGCCGCAAAGCCTGATGTTCCTGCAACGCTATCTCCGCGAGGAACGGCAGTTTGTGGTGCCCGGCGAACGTTTGCTGTGGCAGTGGGCGCGCCAATGAACCGCCTGACCGCCCGGATCAACTGGCTATGGCGTCTGGCCATGACCGGATTCTGCTTCGTGCTGTTTGGCGCGGGCGGGCTGCTGTTGTCGCTGGTCTGGTTCAACCTGCTGCTGATTGCCCAGCGCGATCGCGCCAAACGCCGTCGCCTGGCGCGCCGCAGCATCGCGGCCAGCTTCCGCTTCTTCTTAACCGTTGCCCGCGGCACCGGGGTGCTCGACTATCGCATCCACAATCTTGATGCTCTGCGCGGCGATCGGGGCTGCCTGGTAGTGGCTAACCACCCTACGTTAATTGACTACGTGATTCTGGCGTCGGTAATGCCCGAAACCGACTGTCTGGTGAAAAGCGCGTTACTGCGCAATCCGTTTGTCAGCGGCGTTATCCGCGCGGCGGATTATCTGATTAACAGCGAGGCCGAGCCTCTACTCACCGCCAGCCAGCAGCGTCTGGCCCAGGGCGACACGCTGTTAATCTTCCCGGAAGGGACGCGTACCCGCCCAGGTGAGGCAATGTCCCTCCAGCGCGGCGCGGCAAATATCGCCGTGCGCTGCCGCAGCGATCTGCGGATCGTACTCATCCACTGCAGCGAGCACCTGCTGGATAAAAAAAGCCGCTGGTATGATGTACCGCCCGCAAAACCTGTCTTTACCGTCGATGTGCGCGATCGCGTGAACATCGACGAATTTTACGATGCAAGGCAACAAGAACCGGCACTGGCGGCAAGGCAGTTAAACCGGCACCTGCAGCATCGATTAACATCAGGCCTTCAATCTTTGTCAGGAATTAATGATGCAAGCGCTTTATCTTGAAATTAAGAATCTCATTATCACCACGCTGAATCTGGACGAGCTTACCGCAGAGGATATTGATACCGATGCCGCGCTGTTTGGCGACGGGCTGGGTCTCGACTCTATCGACGCGCTGGAGCTGGGTCTGGCGGTGAAAAACCAGTATGGCGTGGTGCTTTCTGCCGAAAGCGAAGAGATGCGCCAGCACTTCTTTTCCGTCGCCACCCTGGCGTCCTTTATCCACGCCCAACGCGCCTGAGATGTGAACTATGACCGAACAAGAAACCATTTATCAGGAAGTCTGCGGCCTTCTGACCAAACTCTTTGAAATCGACCCGCAGGACATTACGCCCGAAGCCCGTCTTTACGAAGACCTGGAGCTGGACAGCATTGACGCGGTGGACATGATTGTCCATCTGCAGAAGAAAACCGGTAAGAAAATCAAGCCGGAAACCTTCAAATCGGTTCGTACCGTTCAGGATGTGGTAGACGCCGTCGAACAGCTGCTGCGCGAAGAGTAAGACACCGTGCGTGATGGACGGACGTTCCCGGTCATCCCACTTCTGACGGGGCTGATGCTGCTGGCGTGGCCCTTCCTGATTGGATTTGGGCTGACGCATAACAGCCTGCCGTGGCTGCTGCCGGTGTTGGCGCTGCTGTTGCTGCTGCGGCTGCGTCAGGCGCGGCGTAACACCGGCCCGATGCGGTATGTGGTGCAG
This sequence comes from Enterobacter cloacae complex sp. P27C, assembly GCF_014895705.1. Taxonomy (NCBI): domain Bacteria; kingdom Pseudomonadati; phylum Pseudomonadota; class Gammaproteobacteria; order Enterobacterales; family Enterobacteriaceae; genus Enterobacter; species Enterobacter cloacae complex sp. P27C. Next base: position 77,841 of record NZ_JADBQB010000009.1, on the reverse strand, counting down.
TGCGTGGCGCTGGCGGGGATCGCGCTCTGCGCGGCAAGCTACCTGCTGAAAACCCACCAGTGGCTGCTGTTTTACCCTGTGGTCGTTAATCTTGTGATGCTCGCCGTGTTCGGCGGTTCGCTCTGGACAGCGATGCCGCTGGTCGAACGCCTGGCGCGCTTACGTGAGCCAAATTTGCCGCCGGAGGGCGTGCGCTATACCCGCAGGGTGACCCTCGTCTGGTGCGGATTTTTCATCGGCAACGGGGCGATGGCGCTGTATACCGTCCTGCACGGCGACATGCATCTGTGGACGCTGTGGAACGGTATGGTGGCTTACATCCTGATGGGGACGCTGATGGCGGCAGAGTGGCTGGTGCGCCAGCGGGTGATAAAAAAAGAGATGCACAATGAATAACCCCCTTCCGCTGGGCCAGTGGTTAAACGCGCCCCGCCCTGACGACACGCCCGTCGCCTGGCTCGACGATCGTACCTGGACGCTGGGCCAGCTGCGCCACGACGTGACGTTACTGGTCGACACCCTGCGTCAGCAGGAAGGCGAGCGCTGGGCGCTGTGCTTTGAAAACAGCTACCTGTTTATCGTTGCGCTGCTGGCCTCGCTGCATGCTGGTAAAACGCCGGTCATTCCCGGCCATAGCCGCGTTTCGCTGCTTGAGGAGCAGCAGCCGCTGTTTAGCGGCGTCCTGAGCGATCGGTCCCTCGATATTGACGGGCAGCTGATTGTGGTAGCCTCCCGCCACCAGACGATCGCCCGCTGGGTACCCCTGCCGGAGATTAACGAAAACCGCTTCGTCGAGCTGTTCACCTCCGGCTCCACGGGAACGCCGCGCCGGGTGGTTAAGCACATCGTCAGCCTGGATCGCGAAGCCCGCCTGCTGGCTGACCGCTTCGGCGAACGCCTGGCTGGCTGTAGCGTTGTGGCCTCCGTCGTCCCGCAACATCTCTACGGCCTGACATTTCGCATCGTACTGCCGATGGCGATGGGCCTGCCGCTGCATGCCGCGATGCTCTACTACGCAGAGCAGCTGGCCGCCCTTCCTCATGACCGGCATTACCTGTTCATCAGCAGCCCGGCGTTCCTGAAGCGCCTGGATACCGAACTGGCCGCGCCGCCCGTCAGGATGCTGATTTCCGCGGGCGGAATGCTGCCCTGGCGTGACGTCTCCACCACGGTTGGCTGGCTTAACATCTGGCCGGACGAAATTTATGGCAGCACCGAAACCGGGATCCTCGCCTGGCGCCATCGCGTGGAAGATAACCTGCCGTGGCTACCCTTCCCCGGCGTAAACTTCCATCAGGAAGATGACGCCTGCCGCGTCACTTCGCCGCTTATCCATGAGGCTGAAGGACTCCAGCTGGACGATATCCTCCACTTCGACAGTGCGGGGCTGTTTAGCATCGCCGGTCGCCGCGGGCGGGTGGTCAAAATTGAAGAAAAGCGCATCTCGCTTAACGAGATTGAGCGTCGCCTGCTGGAGCTTGACGGCGTTTGCGAGGCGGCTGCGCTGCCGGTTACGCGCGGGGGCCGTCAGGGGATTGGCGTCCTGCTGGTGCTGGATGAGGCGGTTCGTCAGCGCTGGCATCTGCAGGATAAAAAAGCGCAGGAGTTCGCCTGGCGACGCGCCCTGCTGCCGTGGCTTGAGCCGGTCGCCGTTCCACGCTACTGGCGCATTGTCGATGAGATGCCGGTAAACAGTATGAACAAGCGTGTCTATGCGCAGTTAGAGGAGTTATTTCATGAAAATTCATGAAATCGAGCGCCATCAGGCACAGCCGGAGAAGCTGGAGATCGTGTTGCATCTCGACGCCTCTCTGTTCTGGTTTCGGGGCCATTTTGCCGTACAGCCGCTGCTGCCCGGCGTTGCGCAGCTTGACTGGGTGATGCACTACGCAACGACCTTACTGGCACCGGGCTACCGCTTTCACAGCATTCAAAACGTGAAGTTCCAGGCGCCTCTGCTGCCGGAAACCACGGTGACGCTGGTGCTTGAGTGGCATGCCGGGCGCAAACTGCTGACCTTCAGCTACCTGCGTCATGACGGGGCTGAACGCCATACCGCCAGCAGCGGGAAAATTCGTCTATGTCAGTAACCTTCCGCCCCTGCGTGCTGATCCCGTGCTACAACCACGGCGCCACGATGGCCAGCGTGCTGTCGCGCCTCTCGCCGTTTGGCCTGCCGTGCCTGGTGGTGGATGACGGCAGCGAAGCCGCCACCCGCCAGGAGCTTGAGCGGCTGGCGGCGGAACAGCCGCAGATGACGCTGGTCCGTCTGGCGCAAAACGCCGGCAAAGGTGCCGCGGTCATCAGGGGGCTGGAGGAGTGCGCGCGTGCGGGCTATACCCACGCCCTGCAGGTGGACGCGGACGGCCAGCACGCCATCGAAGATATTCCCAAAATGCTGGCGCTGGCGGAGCGTCACCCGGACGCGCTGATTTCCGGCCAGCCCGTTTACGATGATTCTATCCCGCGCTCGCGGCTCTACGGGCGCTGGGTCACCCACGTCTGGGTATGGATTGAGACCTTATCCCTGCAGCTTAAAGACAGTATGTGCGGCTTTCGGGTCTACCCGGTCTCGCCCACGCTGCGGCTCGCCGCGCGTGAAACGCTCGGTAAACGGATGGACTTTGATACCGAAGTGATGGTCCGTCTCTACTGGCAGGGCAACACCAGCGTCTTTCTGCCCACCCGCGTGACCTATCCGCAGGACGGGTTGTCCCACTTCGACGCGTTGAAAGATAACGTGCGGATCTCCCTGATGCATACCCGGCTGTTCTTCGGCATGCTGCCCCGCATTCCCGGCCTGCTCTTCCGTCGACGCGGCCAGCACTGGGCGCAGCAGGACGAGGTTAAAGGCCTGTGGGGCATGCGCCTGATGCTGCGTGTCTGGCAGCTGCTGGGGCGGCGGGCGTTTACCGTGCTGCTGTGGCCGGTTATCGGCGTCTACTGGCTGATCGCGCGTCCGGCGCGGCAGGCTTCGCGGCAGTGGATTGCACGCGTGAAGCAGGTGCTGATGCAGCGGAACATGCCTGTTCCAGAACAGCTCAACAGCTTTTTCCATTTCATGCGCTTCGGCAACGCGATGCTGGACAAAGTCGCCAGCTGGCGCGGCGAGCTGAAGTTTAAGCGCGACGTGGTCTTTGCTCCCGGCGCGAGCGAAACGCTTAATATCGCCGCGCCGCAGGGCAAGCTGCTGCTGGCCTCGCATCTTGGCGACGTAGAAGCCTGCCGGGCGCTGGCCCAGCTGGACGGCAGCAAAACCATCAACGCCCTGGTCTTCAGCGAGAACGCCCGGCGTTTTAAGCAAATTATGAACGAAATGGCGCCCCAGGCCGGCGTGAATTTGATGTCGGTCACCGACATCGGCCCGGACACCGCCATTGCCATCAAAGAGAAGCTTGAGCGCGGAGAATGGGTCGCGATCGTGGGCGATCGCATCGCCGTCAACCCGCAGCGTGGCGGCGAGTGGCGGGTGATCTGGAGCCCGTTCATGGGCCAGCCCGCACCGTTCCCTCAGGGGCCGTTTATCCTGGCCTCCATCCTGCGCTGTCCGGTGGTGTTGATTTTCGCCCTGCGCCAGCAGGGTAAGCTCGTCCTGCACAGCGAGCCGTTTGCCGACCCGCTGATCCTGCCGCGCGGGGAACGCCAGCAGGCGCTGCAGGCTACCGTCGATCGCTACGCGCAGCGGCTGGAGCATTACGCCCTGATGTCGCCGCTCGACTGGTTTAATTTTTTCGATTTCTGGCATCTGCCAGAGTCCAGAGAGAAGGAGTAAAGGGTGCTGACCGATCCCCGCTTTACGACTGAAGTTGAGATCACCGTTCCGTTCCACGACGTCGATATGATGGGCGTGGTCTGGCACGGCAACTATTTCCGCTACTTTGAGATCGCCCGCGAGGCGCTGCTCAATCAGTTTGACTATGGCTATCGCCAGATGAAAGCCTCCGGCTACGTCTGGCCCGTTGTCGACACGCGGGTGAAATACCGCGATGCGGTGACCTTTGAGCAGCGTATTCGCGTTCGCGCGCAGATTGAAGAGTATGAAAACCGCCTGCGCATTGCCTATCAAATTTTCGATGCGCAAACCGGCAAACGCACCACCACCGGCTACACCATCCAGGTAGCGGTAGAAGAAGCCACCCGCGAAATGTGCTTTGTCAGTCCGGCAGTACTGTTTGAACGTATGGGAGTCACGCCATGAAATGGTTGCCTTTGCTGACGCTGCTCGTCAGCCCGCTGGTCAGCGCCGTGACGCTGGATGAACTGCAGCAGCGTTTCACCGAGCAGTCCGTGGTGCGCGCGCACTTCGAACAGGTCCGCACGATAAAAGATATGCCGCAGCCGCTGCGCTCGCAGGGCGAGATGCTGATCGCCCGCGACAGCGGCCTGCTGTGGGATCAAAAAGCGCCGTTTCCGATGACGCTGCTGCTGGACGACAAGCGGATGGTACAGGCGATCAACGGCCAGCCGCCGCAGACCATCACCGCCGACAATAATCCGCAGATGTTCCAGTTCAACCACCTGCTGCGGGCCCTGTTCCAGGCCGACCGCAAGGTGCTGGAAGAGAACTTCCGCATCGATTTTAAAGACCTGGGCGCGGGCCGCTGGTCGCTGGTGCTTACCCCAAAAACGACGCCGCTGGACAAGATTTTCGCCACCCTCGATCTGGGCGGCGCGACCTATCTTGAGACGATCCGCCTGAACGACAGGCAGGGCGACCGTACCGATATCGCCCTTTCAAACCACCAATTGACGCCCGCCAGCCTGACCGATGACGAACGCCAACGCTTTGCCGCACCGTAAATCCCTGCGCCCGGCGCTGCTGTGGGCCACGGTATGTCTGGTTATGCTGGGCGTGCTGCTGTCGCTGCTGCCCGGCGCGCGGCTGAACAGCAGCGTGCTGGCCATGCTGCCGAAGCAGACGCTGGGGGCGATCCCTCCGGCGCTCAACGACGGGTTTATGCAGCGTCTCGACCGCCAGCTGGTCTGGCTGGTCAGCCCCGGCAAAGAACCCGATCCGCGCGTGGCGCAGCAGTGGCTTGAACTGCTGCACGGCAGCGACGCGCTCAGCGAGGTCAAAGGCCCGATGGACGCCGCCGGGCAAAAGGCCTGGGGAGAATTCTTCTGGCAGCACCGCAACGGGCTGATTGATCCGGCCACCCGCGCCCGCCTGCAAAACGGCGGAGAAGCGCAGGCGCAGTGGATTTTATCCCAGCTCTACTCCGCCTTCTCCGGCGTCAGCGGTAAAGAGCTGCAAAACGATCCGCTGATGCTGATGCGCGGCTCGCAGCTCGCCCTGGCGCAAAACGGCCAGAAGCTGCGGCTGATGGACGGCTGGCTGGTCACGCAAGATGAAGCGGGAAACTACTGGTATCTGCTGCACGGCGAACTGGCGGGCTCATCATTTGATATGCAGCAGACCCACCGGCTCGTGACGACGCTTAATGCGCTGCAACAGACGCTGAAAGCGCGTTACCCGCAGGCGCAGCTGCTTTCGCGCGGGACGGTGTTCTACAGCGATTATGCCAGCCAGCAGGCTAAACGCGACGTCTCAACGCTGGGCATCGCCACCCTACTTGGGGTGTTCCTGCTGATCGTGGCGGTGTTCCGCTCTCTGCGCCCGCTGCTGCTGAGCGTGCTCTCCATTGCCATCGGCGCGCTGGCGGGCACGGTGGTGACGCTGCTGCTCTTTGGCGAACTGCACCTGATGACGCTGGTGATGAGCATGAGCATCATCGGTATTTCGGCCGACTATACCCTTTACTACCTGACCGAACGGATGGTGCACGGCGCGGAGCTCTCTCCCTGGCAAAGCCTGGCCAAAGTGCGCAATGCGCTGCTGCTGGCGCTGCTGACGACCGTCGCCGCCTACCTGATTATGATGCTGGCCCCCTTCCCCGGGATCCGCCAGATGGCGGTATTTGCCGCGACGGGGCTGAGCGCCTCCTGCCTGACGGTGATTTTCTGGCATCCGTGGCTGTGCCGGGGTTTGCCGGTGCGCCCGGTTCCCTTTATGGTCCTGATGTTGCGCTGGCTGGCCGCCTGGCGACGCAGTAAAAAACTGTCCGTTGGTCTGCCCGTCGCGCTGGCGCTGCTCTCCGCCGTGGGAATGAGCACCCTGAAGGTGGACGACGACATCGCCCAGCTGCAGGCGCTGCCGAAAGATATTCTGGCGCAGGAGAAAACCATTACCGCCCTGACCGGCCAAAGCGTCGATCAGAAATGGTTTGTGGTGCATGGCGCTTCGCCCCAGCAAACGCTGGAGCGGCTGGAAGCCTTTACTCCCGCGCTGGCCGAGGCGCAAAAGGCGGGGGATCTCACCCGTTGGCGCACCCTGCCGCTGAACTCGCTGGCCCGCCAGAAAAGCGACCTTGCGCTGCTGCGGGACGCCGCGCCTGCGGTGACGAACGTGCTGAAAAGCGCAGGGCTCAACGCCGTTTCCCCCAATCTGGACGCCATGCCGGTCAGCGTGGACGCGTGGCTTGAAAGTCCGGCCAGCGAGGGCTGGCGTCTGCTCTGGCTGACACTGCCGGGCGGGGAAAGCGGCGTGCTCGTGCCGGTGGACGGCGCAAAAAACAGCGCGGCTCTCGGTGAGCTGGCCGCGCGCTATGACGGCGTCGTCTGGGTGGACCGCAAGGCCAGCTTTGACAGCCTGTTTGCCCTCTACCGCACGCTGCTGACGGGGCTACTGTTTGCGGCGCTGGCGGTGATAGCCTGCGGGGCGATACTGCGCCTCGGCTGGCGCAAAGGGCTGATAAGCCTGGTGCCGTCCGCACTGTCGCTAAGCTGCGGGCTGGCCGCGCTGGCCGCAACGGGCCACCCGGTAAATCTGTTTTCACTGCTGGCGCTGGTACTGGTGCTCGGCATTGGCATTAACTACACGCTGTTCTTCAGCAACCCGCGCGGTACGCCGCTGACTTCGATGCTGGCGATTACCCTGGCCATGATGGCCACCCTGCTGACGCTGGGCATGCTCGTCTTCAGCGCCACCCAGGCTATCAGCAGCTTTGGTATTGTGCTGGTGAGCGGTATTTTCACCGCCTTCCTGCTGGCACCGCTGGCGATGCCGGATAAGAAAGAGAGAAAACGTAAATGAACGCTGTTTATCGCGCCGTCGCGCTGGCCGCGGCGCTGCTGCTGGCAGGCTGCAGCCATTCGACCGATACCAAAGAGACGCGGCCTCAGGCCTGGCTTCAGCCTGGCACCAAAGTCACTCTGCCGCCGCCCGGCATCAGCCCGGCAGTAAGCTCCCAGCAGCTGCTGACCGGCAGCTTTAACGGGCAAACGCAGTCCCTGCTGGTGATGCTCAACGCGGATGCGCATAAGGTCACGCTGGCCGGCCTCTCTTCCGTGGGCATTCGCCTGTTCCTGGCAACGTACGACGAGAGCGGTATTCATACCGAGCAGTCTATCGTCGTGCCGCAGCTGCCGCCCGCCAGCCAGGTGCTGGCCGACGTAATGCTCAGCCACTGGCCGATTAGCGCCTGGCAGCCGCAGTTGCCGAAGGGCTGGACGTTAACGGACAATGGCGATCGGCGCGAGCTGCGCAACGCCAGCGGCAAGCTGGTGACGGAGATTGTCTACCTCCAGCGCAAAGGCAAGCGCGAGCCGATCAGCATCGAGCAACACGTATTCAAATACCACATCACCATTCAATATCTGGGTGACTGAGATGATTTATATATCCGCTGTTGGCATGGTCAACGCGCTGGGCAACTCGCCTGATGAAATTGCCGCCAACCTGGCTGCGGGCGTGGCGCCGGGCATGCACGCCCGGACCGGCTGGCTGCAGGGAATGCCCGAAGCGGTACTGGGCGGGGTGGAAGGCGAACTGCCGCTCATCCCGGACACCTTCTCTGCACACCGCACCCGCAACAACCAGCTGCTGCTGGCCGCGCTGGCGCAGATTCAGCCCGCCGTTGACGAGGCCATCGCCCGCGTTGGTCGCGACCGCGTGGCCGTGGTGCTGGGAACCAGCACCTCCGGGCTGGATGAAGGCGATGAGCACGTGCGTCTCATGACCGACGGCGAGACCAGCACGCGCTGGCAGTATCCGCAGCAGGAGCTGGGCGATCCTTCCCGCTTTCTCGCCAACTGGCTGCAGCTTGAAGGCCCGGCCTATACGATCTCCACCGCCTGCTCCTCCAGCGCGCGGGCGATGATCGGCGGCAAACGCCTGATCGAAGCCGGGCTGGTGGATATCGCCATTGTCGGCGGAGCAGACACCCTGAGCCGGATGCCCGTGAACGGCTTTAACAGTCTTGAATCCTTCTCCCCCACGCTCTGCGAGCCGTTTGGCCGGGACCGCCGGGGGATCACCATCGGTGAAGCGGCGGCGCTGATGGTATTAAGCCGGGAGCCCGCGGACGTGGCGCTGCTCGGCACGGGCGAATCCAGCGATGCGTACCATATTTCCGCCCCGCATCCGCAGGGCGACGGGGCGATAAGGGCTATCACTCAGGCGCTCAGCGAAGCGGGCATGCAGCCGGACGACATCGGCTACATCAACCTGCACGGCACGGCCACGCCGCTCAACGATCAGATTGAATCACAGGTGGTTCACGATCTCTTCGGAGAAAGCGTGCCGTGCAGTTCAACCAAACACCTTACCGGCCACACGCTGGGCGCTGCCGGCATTACCGAAGCGGCTTTGAGCTGGCTTATCCTGACGCGCGATCTGCCCTTGCCGCCGCAGGATTTTTCCCGCTACGCTCCGGACGAGACGCTGGCGCCGTGCGGCCTGCTGCACCAGAGCACCGCCCTGAAAAAGCCGGTGATTTTGTCTAACTCGTTCGCGTTTGGCGGCAATAACGCCAGCATTCTGCTGGGGAGAGCGTCATGAGCTATCTATCACCCGAAGCCTATTTGCCGCACGATGCGCCCATGATGCTGCTGGGGTCCGTTGAAAATGTGACGGATGACATGGCGGTCTGCCGCGTGGCGGTTGACAGGCAAAGCGTGCTGGCGCCGTTTCTCAATGCCGATGGCGACCTGCCGGGCTGGTACGCGCTCGAGCTAATGGCGCAGACCGTTGGCGTCTGGTCGGGCTGGCATCGTCAGCAGCAGGGGCAGGAACATATCGCGCTGGGCATGGTGCTCGGCGCGCGCGAGCTGGTCTGCGCCAGCGGGCGTTTCGCCAAAGGCTTAACGCTGGACATTACCGTTAAGCTGCTGATGCAGGACGAACGCTTCGGCAGTTTTGAATGCACGATTTGCGCAGGTGAAGAGACGCTGGCCACGGGCCGGGTCAATACCTTCCAGCCGAGTGCAGAAGAATTAACATCGCTTTTTAATCAGGGATCCCACGCATGAGTCGTTCCGTACTGGTCACAGGGGCCAGCAAAGGCATTGGTCGCGCCATCGCCCGCCAGCTTGCCGCTGACGGGTTTACCGTCGGCGTGCATTACCATCGTGATGCCGCAGGCGCGCAGGAGACGCTGGACGCCATCACGCAGGCGGGCGGCAGCGGCCGTTTACTCTCGTTTGACGTAGGCAACCGCGAGCAGTGCCGTGAAGTGCTTGAGCAGGAAATTGATGCCCATGGCGCATGGTATGGCGTGGTCAGCAACGCCGGAATTACCCGCGATGGCGCTTTTCCGGCACTGAGTGAAGACGACTGGGACAGCGTGATCCACACCAATCTCGACAGTTTTTATAACGTCATACACCCCTGCATTATGCCCATGATCGGCACCCGTCAGGGCGGGCGCATTATTACCTTATCCTCCGTCTCCGGTGTGATGGGCAACCGCGGCCAGGTGAACTACAGCGCGGCCAAAGCGGGCATTATCGGCGCCACCAAAGCGCTGGCGATCGAGCTGGCAAAACGCAAAATCACCGTGAACTGCATTGCGCCAGGGCTGATTGATACCGGCATGATTGAGATGGAGGAGGCCGCGCTGAAGGAAGCGATGTCCATCATCCCAATGAAACGTATGGGCCAGGCTGAGGAGGTCGCCGGGCTGGCAAGCTATCTGATGTCGGATATCGCGGGCTACGTCACCCGCCAGGTCATTTCGATTAACGGAGGAATGCTATGACGCGTCGCGTGGTGATTACGGGCATGGGCGGCGTCACCGCCTTTGGCGAGAACTGGCAGTCCGTTTCCAGCCGACTGCTGGCGTATGAAAACGCCGTGCGTAAAATGCCGGAATGGCAGGTTTATGATGGCCTGCACACCCTGCTGGGCGCGCCGATCGACGATTTCGCGCTGCCGGAACACTATACCCGCAAGCGTATTCGCGCCATGGGCCGCGTGTCGCTGATGTCTACCCGCGCCACAGAGCTGGCGCTGGAGCAGGCGGGGCTGATTGGCGAAGCGGTGCTTACCAACGGGCAAACCGGCATCGCCTACGGTTCTTCGACAGGCAGCACCGGCCCGGTCAGCGAATTCGCGACCATGCTTACCGAAAAGCACACCAATAACATCACCGGGACAACCTACGTCCAGATGATGCCGCACACCACCGCGGTGAATACCGGCCTGTTCTTTGGACTACGTGGCCGCGTGATCCCAACGTCGAGTGCCTGTACCTCCGGCAGCCAGGCGATTGGCTACGCCTGGGAGGCAATTCGCCACGGGTATCAAACCGTGATGGTCGCGGGGGGCGCGGAAGAGCTTTGTCCGTCTGAAGCGGCGGTGTTTGACACGCTGTTTGCCACCAGCCAGCGCAACGACGAACCCAAAACCACCCCCTCGCCGTTCGATACGCAGCGCGATGGTCTGGTGATTGGGGAAGGCGCAGGCACCCTGATTCTGGAGGAGCTGGAGCACGCCAGAGCGCGCGGGGCCACCATCTACGGTGAGATCGTGGGCTTTGCCACCAACTGTGACGCGGCCCATATCACCCAGCCGCAGCGTGACACCATGCAGATATGCATGGAGCAGTCGCTGGCGATGGCGGGGTTAAGCGCCCGGGATATGGGGTATATCTCCGCGCACGGTACCGCCACCGACCGCGGCGATATCGCCGAAAGCCAGGCCACGGCCGCCATCTACGGTGACAGCGTGCCGGTTTCTTCGCTGAAGAGCTATTTTGGCCACACGCTGGGGGCCTGCGGCGCGCTGGAAGCGTGGATGAGCCTGCAGATGATGCGCGAAGGCTGGTTTGCCCCGACGCTCAATTTAACGCAGCCGGATGAGCAATGCGGGGCTTTAGATTATATTATGGGAGAAGCCCGTCAGATTGACTGCGAGTATCTGCAGAGCAATAACTTCGCGTTTGGCGGCATCAATACCTCGATTATCATTAAACGCTGGGCGTAACTATGTACCGGTTTGTACTGGGAAAAATTTCCACCCTGTGCGCGGACCCGCTGGCGTCAACGCTTGCAGATAAGGCACCTCAGGGTGCACGACAGGCCTCCTGGCTGGCTGGCCGGACGCTGCTCGCCAGAACATTATCCCCTCACCCGCTCCCCGACATCATTTACGGCGAGCAGGGGAAGCCGGCTTTTGCGAAGGGGGATCCGCTGTGGTTCAACCTGAGCCATAGCGGTGATGATATCGCCCTGCTGATGAGCGATGAAGGCGAAGTGGGCTGCGATATCGAAGTGATTCGCCCCCGCAAGAACTGGCAGGCGCTGGCCAACGCCGTTTTCAGCCTGACAGAGCATGACGAGCTGGAGCGTGAAGCGCCCGAGGAACAGCTTTCTGCCTTCTGGCGTATCTGGACGCGCAAAGAAGCGATTGTGAAACAGCGCGGCGGCAGCGCCTGGCAGATTGTCAGCATCGACAGCACGGCGCAGTCGCACTCGGTCAGCCAGCTGCAGCTCGGTTCTCTGAGCCTTGCCGTCTGTACCTCGACCCCTTACACCCTGACCACCGAGTCGATTATTCACGTCGGGGCAGGAAAATCACCAGTACACCCAGCATAATCAACGCGACGCCCAGCAGCCCATGCCAGGAGAAGTGCTCCCCCCAGCCGGGCAGCAGGATTGCCGCGCCCCACACCAGGATATAGCTGAGGCTCAGCAAGGCATACGCTTTGCTGAGCGCCATGCGATGCAGCGCCAGATACCAGCAGCCCATGGAGGCAACGTATCCCGTTAACCCCAGCAGCAGCGCGCCCGTGCCGGACGAAACGTGCCACAGCGCGGAGATAAACGTCAGAAAATCGCTGACCGGCGGCAGAGCCTGCATGGCATCGCGCAGCAACAGCTGTGCGGCGCTGACTAACAGCACGCTGCATAACGCCCAGAACGCGCCTTTCACAGGCTTCCTCCCAGCACGATAATCCCCATGATAATGAACCCGACCCCCAGCCAGTGGTGCACAGCAACGGGCTCGCGCCAGAAGACCTTCGCCGCCAGCGTCACCCAGACAAAATTGAGGCTCAGCATAGGGTAAGCTACGCCGACGGGCAGGCTCTGCAGCACCACCAGCCAGACCAGCATTCCGCAGCCCAGTGCCAGCATCGCCAGGCCAAGCCACAGCATGATGTGCGCGCCACGCCGTCCGCCTTTCGCCGGACGGGTAGCCTGTTTCTGGCACAGCTGTCCCGCGCAGCTCAGCAGGCTTGCCAGTATGAGCCAGGTCCAGGTCATCACTTCGGCAGATACTCCAGCAGGGCCAGACGCCCCTGGATATAGAGATTGTCCGGCTGCGGTAAATTCGCCTCTGCAATATCGTCACGTTTAGACAGCAGCATCACCAGCGACACGCTTCCCTGCTTACGATGCGTTGCCAGCCACTGCGCGAAGTCGTCTTCACTGACAAAGCGATCTTTCGCATCGGGATAATCCAGCCCGTAGCGCAGCTCGCCGCTCTGAGCAAACAGCGTGATGTCACTGCGCTTCAGCTCCCACGCCAGGCCCGCGGCCACGCCAACGTTATTGGTCAGCACAAAGCGGCTGCCCTGTAGCGGCTCGCGCACGGTATCCACCAGCGACTGCGGCTGTTTGGAATCCACCACCAGGTTCGGAATGGCAAAACCAATCAACAACGCCAGACCCGCAGGACACAGCGCCGCCAGCCACCAGCGCCGCTGGCTCTGCCGCAGCGTAAACCAGCCTACCGCGCCCCAGATGAGGAACGCCACCACCGCGCAGAAGACTTTATACAGTTCGACCGACGTCCAGACCGGATGCTTAGCCAGCCCCCACGGCGAGACCGCCAGCGCCGCCACCACGCCGATAGCGCCAAAAGCCAGGTTAATGCCGCCGTTAATGCGCAACGCTCTGGCCCCTTTTTCCGCCGCGAGGCAGGCATAGCGCGCCATCAGGATAGCCAGCGGGGCAAAACAGGGCAGGATATAGGTCGGCAGCTTGCCTTTAGCGATGCTGAAAAACAGCAGCGGCATCACCACCCACCCCAGCAGGTAGAACCCGCCGCCCGCGTTTTGTCTGTCATTCCAGCCAAGACGCAGCGCGCCTGGCAGCAGCGCCAGCCACGGCAGGCTGCCCGCGAGCAGGAACGGCAGGTAATACCAGAACGGAGCTTTATGCTGCGCGTCGCTCTGGGCAAAACGCTGAATATGCTCAACCCAGAAGAAGTAGCGCCAGAAATCAGGCTCGCGGTGCGCAATGGCCAGCCCCCACGGCAGAACAATCAGCACGCAGCTCAGGACCGCGAGCCAGCCAAAAATCAGCACCTCTTTCCAGCGCTTTTGGGCAATCACCCACGGCAGCACGCCGATCACCGGTACCGCCAGCGCCAGGAAGCCTTTGGTCATCACCCCCATGCCGCAGGCCAGCCCAAGCAGCACATAGCCGCCCGCTTTTCCGACCACGGTGCGCGCCTGTGAGGCGAGCCAGAAGCTGCACATCGCCGCCACCAGCCACAGGGTGACGATGGGGTCCAGCACCGCATAGGTGCCGATGCCATACACCAGGAACAGGGTCAGGAAGATCAGGCCGGAGAAAATGGCCGTACGCTTATCCCGCCAGAGACGCCAGGCCATCCAGATCACCAGCAGCGCCGCGAGCCCGGTGGAGAAGATCGACCCGGCGCGTACGGCAAAGTTCGTGTGCCCGAACAACCATTGTCCGATAGTGTTGATCCAGTAGCCGGCAATCGGCTTTTCAAAGTAGCGCAGCCCCAGGAAATGCGGGACAACCCAGTCACCCGATGCCAGCATTTCGCGGCTGATTTCCGCATAGCGCGTTTCATCAGGCTGCCACAGCAGGCGAATATCGACCGGAATGAAGTAATAAACGATAAACAGTGCGAAAAGCGCTACGCCATAACGGGCTGTTTTCATGGGACCGGACTCACAGTTTGTTGATAGCCAAGCCAGCCTTCCCGGCCAGCCAGTTCATTACGGACGACTTTACCCACGGGCAGGGTGCTGAGGTTGTCCGGCAGCAGCTCGCTCATCGGACAGAACGCAATGCCTTCCTGAGCGGCCATCGTCAGCAGTTCATCGAAATCATGCTGCCAGGCAATCCCTTCCACTTCGGCATGGATGGTATAGACCGGCGTTCCGGCGTCACGATGGATGCGGTCCAGAATGTAGCGATTAAATGCTTCCGCCTTCACCTCGCGCCCCACCACTTCATCCCACGTAGGAAGCGTGACCGGAATCTGCACCGTACCGTAGCGATTTTCGCCCAACAGCGGCAAAAACGGCCCGGTTCCACGACAGTCGCTATTGTAGCGAAACGCGAAATGCTCTTTGGCTTTGACCACCCGCTGGTCGGCACGCCATCCCGCCACGGCGGAGCAGCGCACGGGCTGACCGATGATGGCCTCAAGCTCCAGCATTCCACGCTCGACCTCACGGGACAGGCGCGGGATATCCCAGACGCCCGCCCACGCCTGCCAGGCGTGATGATCCCAGGCATGCAGGCCGACCTCGTGTTGCTGCGCCGCCGCGCGGATAACCGCTTCATTACCCGCGCCGATGCGTCTGCCGGGCCAGGCGGTGCCGGCCAGCAAAATATCCCAGCCGTAGAGGGATGCCGCGCGCGAGCGCAGCATTTTGAACAGAAATGCCGGTTTAACCAGACGCCATAAATGGCGTCCCATGTTGTCAGGCCCCACGCTGAAGAAAATGCTGGCACGCACGCCGTGCCTGCTCAGCAGTTCCAGCAGTCTGGGCACGCCGTCACGCGTTCCCCTGAAGGTGTCGACATCAATGCGTAAACCGACTTTTTTCATGAGGCCTGTTCCGATAGCTCCACGGTGCGCAGGAAGAAGTCGAGCGTTTCATCAATGGTCTGCTCCATCTTCACCGTCGGCGTCCAGTTCAGGCAGCGCTTCGCGTTGCGGATGCTTGGCTTACGGTGCTCGACGTCCTGGTAGCCCTTACCGTAGTAGCTGCTGCTTTCCACTTCGCGGAAACCGGCAAACGGCGGGAAGCGATCGCGCAGCGGGTGGCGCTCAAAGCTGGCCAGCAGCATCTCTGCCAGCTCGCGAATGCTCGCCTCGTTTTCCGGGTTACCGATGTTAATGATCTCACCGTTGCAGCGGTTATCTTTGTTCTCAATGATGCGGAACAGGGCTTCGATACCGTCGCTGATGTCCGTAAAGCAGCGTTTCTGGCTCCCACCTTCAATCAGCTTGATAGGCGAGCCTTCGACCAGGTTCAGGATCAGCTGAGTGATCGCGCGGGAGCTGCCGATTCGCGCCGCGTTCAGGTTATCCAGACGCGGACCCATCCAGTTAAACGGACGGAACAGGGTAAAGCGCAGACCCTCTTTCTCGCCGTAGGCCCAAATTACGCGGTCCAGCAGCTGCTTGGAGACAGAGTAGATCCAGCGCTGCTTGTTGATCGGCCCGACCACCAGGCTGGAGGCATCCTCATCGAAGTTTTTGTCGGTACACATGCCGTACACTTCAGAGGTGGACGGGAAGATGATGCGTTTGTCGTATTTCACGCAGTCGCGGATGATCTTCAGGTTCTCTTCGAAATCCAGCTCGAACACGCGCAGCGGGTTACGGGTGTACTCGATTGGCGTGGCG
Source organism: Enterobacter cloacae complex sp. P27C (assembly GCF_014895705.1). Classification (NCBI taxonomy): domain Bacteria; kingdom Pseudomonadati; phylum Pseudomonadota; class Gammaproteobacteria; order Enterobacterales; family Enterobacteriaceae; genus Enterobacter; species Enterobacter cloacae complex sp. P27C. The sequence continues at coordinate 61,940 of NZ_JADBQB010000009.1, read as the reverse complement.
ATGGCGACCAGCGGCAGCACCACGTCGCATTTTTTAATGTGATATTCGATCCACTCGGAGTGAATGCTGATATCCCCTTCCACAAAGTGGAAGCGCGGGTTGTTGAGGAAACGGCTGATGGCGTCAGAGCCGATATCCAGACCGTAAATCTCGTAGTTATCGTCTTTGAGCAGACGTTCGGTCAGGTGGTTCCCGATAAAGCCGTTCACGCCGAGGATCAGCACGCGCGTGCGGCGCTTGATGGCAACCACCGGCGCGCTGGTGATCAGCGCCCCAGCCACCAGCCCCAGAGACTGCGCCAGCTGCGTGCCCTGAACGTACAGGCCGTTGTCGGTCTGCCCGGTGACGATCTCCAGCGCCTGCTCGCCGCAGCTCACAATCAGCGGGGAGACGGAGACGACGGTGCCCGGCTTAGCGGCCGGGATATCGTCACGCACGCGGGATTTCCAGACGATAAATTTGCTTACGCCCGCAAAGCTGTACGCGCCCGGCCACGGGTCGGTCACGGCGCGCACCAGGTTGTGCAGCTGGCGGGCGGGTTTATTCCAGTCCAGGCGACCATCTTCCGGCGCGCGGCGGCCAAAGCAGCAGGCCTTGCTTTCGTCCTGCTCGGTCTCGCTGAAGGTGCCGTTGAGGATGGCTGGCAGCGCGTCACGCAGCAGGCTTTGCGCCGCGGTGCAGAGTTTATGATGCAGCTCAAGCGCGGTTTCATCCGCGTCGATTGCCACGCGCTGCTGGGCGACGATGGCCCCGGCATCTGCGCGGCGTACCATGCGGTGCAGCGTCACGCCCGTTTCCGTTTCGCCGTTGACCAGCACCCAGTTCAGCGGCGCGCGGCCACGGTAGGCGGGCAGCAGAGAGCCGTGAAGGTTAAACGCCCCTTTTGCGGCCAGGCCTAAGATCTCGTCGCAGATCAGGTTGCGATAGTAGAACGAGAAGATGACATCAGGTGCGAGCGCGCGGATGCGATCCACCCACAGCGGGTGGTTGACGTCGTCCGGAGCATACACCGGAATACCGCGCTCGGCGGCGATACGCGCCACGGAGCCGAAGAAGTGATTCTCTCCCGCCACGTCCGGATGGGTAAAGATTGCAGCAATGTCATAGCCCGCTTCCAGCAGGGCCAGCGTGCCCGCGCACCCCATATCGTGATAGGCAAATACAACGGCTTTCATGGGTGGTTTTCCTCTTGAGATGCTTTGTGTTCCTGACGGACAACACGTTGAATAAAGTAGCGCGGACGTGCGCGAACATCGTTATAGATACGGCCTATGTATTCACCGAGCAGGCCCATTCCGACGAACTGGGCGCCGATGAACATAAACAGCACGGCAAAAAGCATGAAGACCCCTTCCGCCGCCCACTGCGGGCCAAAGACCAGCCGCAGCACCACCAGCAGGACGGACAGCGTAAAGCCGGCCAGGGCGATGATGCTGCCGAACACGCTCAGCAGGCGCAGCGGCGTGGTGGTCAGGCAGGTGACGAGGTCGTACATCAGGTTGATGAGACGCATAAAGCTGTACTTCGATTCCCCGTGCTCGCGCTCGGCGTGCAGGACCGGAATTTCCGTTGCCTTGCGGGCAAAGGTGTTGGCGAGGATCGGAATAAAGGTGCTGCGCTCATGGCAGTGCAGCATGGCGTCGACTATATGGCGGCGGTAGGCGCGCAGCATGCAGCCGTAATCGCCCATTGCTTTACCGGTGGTGCGCTGAATAAGGCGGTTTATGGTGCGCGAGGCCAGCTTGCGGAACAGGCTGTCCTGGCGGTTCTGACGCACCGTGCCCACCACGTCATAGCCTTCATCGGCTTTCGCCACCAGGCGCGGGATCTCCTCCGGCGGGTTTTGCAGATCCGCGTCCAGGGTGATAATCAGATCGCCCGTAACGTGGCTGAACCCGGCCATAATGGCGGAGTGCTGGCCATAGTTACGGTTGAGCAGCACGGCGACAATATGGCTGCCTTCGGCCTGGGCGGCTTCGGTCAGCATCAGCGCGGAATCATCACTGCTGCCGTCGTCCACCAGCAGAATTTCATAGGCTTTGCCCAGCGTATCGCAGGCTGCCGTGGTGCGGCGGATCAGCTCGGGCAGGCTCTCCTGCTCGTTATAAACAGGGATGACCACAGAAACTTTTTGAACAGGCGGTGCGCTGAACATATCAATGTCCTGCAAACTGATGGAGCGCGGTAATGACGCGGGTTGTGTCGTCATGAGTCATGTCCGGGAAAAGAGGGAGAGAACAAATACGCGCGCTGTTCCATTCCGAATTCGGAAGCGATACATCAGGAAAACGCTCGCGGTAGTATTTTTGGGTGTGCGCCGCGCGGAAATGAAGGCCGGTGCCGATGCCTTGCTCCTTCAGCGCCGCCATCAGGTTGTCGCGTGAGATCCCGCAGCGCGCTTCATCAACGCGAATAATAAACAGGTGCCAGGCGTGAACGTGCGGCCATGACGGAATGCTCAGCGGCTGGAACGGCGTATCGGCAAGCTCGCGCAGGTAGCGTTGCGCGATTGCCTCGCGGCGTAGGTTGGCCTCTTTCAGCTTACCCAGCTGTACCAGCGCCAGCGCGGCGTTGATATCTGCGAGGTTGTACTTAAAGCCCGGGGAGATCACTTCGGCCTGCGGCGCGCGGCCGTGCGTCTGGCGGTCATAGGCATCCACGCCCAGGCCGTGGAATTTAAGGCTGCGGATCCGCGCGGCAAGCCGGGCGTTATCCGTGACGACTAAACCACCTTCCGCGCAGGTCATGTTTTTGATGGCGTGGAAGGAAAAAATCGCCGTGCCTTTCCAGCCCACGTGACGGTTCTTGTAGTACGTTCCGGCGGCATGGGCCGCGTCTTCAATCACCGTAATACCGTGACGCTCACCGACGGCATGAATGGCGTCGATATCACACGGCGCGCCGGCGTAATGCACGGGAATAATCGCTTTGGTACGCGGGGTAATGGCGGCTTCAACCGCTTCCGGCGTCACCATCAATGTCTCGTTGTCCACATCGATCATGACCGGCGTGGCGCCCAGCAGCACGATCATATTCAGCGTGGAGACCCAGGTTTGGGAGGGGGTAATGACCTCATCGCCCGGACCAATATCCAGCGCCATCAGCGTGACGTGCATGCCCGCCGTCGCCGAGCAGACGGCAATCGCGTGCTGGTTCCCCGTCAGCTGACAAAATGCCGCTTCAAGTTCCTGATTTTTAGGCCCTGTGGTGATCCAGCCGGAGGTTATAACCTCCTGCAACGCCGCTAATTCCTCACTACCCATCGACGGGCGGGAAAAAGGCAAAAAATCACTCATCATTAATTTCCTTGCAATAAGAATGGCACGCACTTGATATTAACCAATTACTTTTTCGTTTATTTCAACGAACCATAAACTCATATCAAGGTATCGTTCATTTCTTAGGGAAAAATTAAGATGCGTAATTCAGATGTAACAAAATCAATATTAATCCATTTATAAACAATAACTTATGTAATTATGAATTATTTATTTCGTGATCGAACTCAATTTTTACAAAATGTTATTTTAAACCAAACATAAACAAACAAAAAAAATCCCGGTTATTTCTGTAAAAGCAGAAATAACCGGGAACTTTTCTTTTTAGTTAATTGTCGCGCTTATTTTAAGTTATCGGGAAAGTTTTCTGGTAACTCACTGGCCGCGCAGGTAATCACGCTTTCGTTGTTCGCACCGCAGTCGCGTACAAAGGTGATGGTGGCAAATTCGTCAATCACTTCTGTTGGATATGCCGGCCCCGCATCGCGATAGCTGTTCATCAGCGGAATATGGTCGTTCTGGAAGCAGACGGTTTTTTCCGGGTTGTTCATGACCCAACGCGGGAAGAAGATGGTGCCGTGGAACAGTTTGTCGCCCAGGTTCACAATCAGGCTAACGTCCGTACCGGTTGGCTCGGTCCAGGAGATTTTATAGATGCTCTCCCCTACCCGCACGATGTAAGCCTGCTGATCTTTAACCCAACGGTTCGCCACCAGACCGCTGTGAATACGGTAGTCGAGAGTAGTCTCGTTTTTGACGTAAATTTCGTAATTCCAGCCGTTGTCATAGGTATAAACCAGATGTTTGCCAACGAAGCCGCTTAAGTCGTGTTTGTCGAATGTGTTCATAAGATGTCTCCTTCGTTTTGATGAGACGATCTTAAGCCTTCAAAAAATGAATGAATAACGCTATGTTTTAATCAAATTCATCCAAATTTTAGATAAATTATGCACAAGACGACGCTGGAACAGTGGGCCTTACTGGAAAAAGTGGTGGATGCGGGCAGCTTTGCCAAAGCTGCGGAAGAAACCCACCGCAGTCAGTCCTCGGTGAGCTATAACCTGTCGCTGCTGCAGGAGCGCCTGGGCGTGGCGTTGCTGGCGCCGGAGGGGCGCAGGGCGGTGTTGACCCCGGCCGGTGAACTGCTTCTCGGCCAGGTGAAACCGCTGCTGAAAGCGTTTTCGTATGTCGAGACGCGCGCGGCGACCCTTCGTAACGGGATGCGCACGCGGCTGGACCTGGTGGTGGACTCGATTTTCCCACGCCGCCGCCTGTTCGCCATTCTGCGTCAGTTCCAGCAGCAGTATCCGCAAACTCAGGTCCGCCTCACGGAGGTGCTGGAAAATACCCGCGCCGATGCCATGAACAACGAGGCCGATGTGATGGTTTTAACCCGCCGCCAGGACATTACCGGGCTCGGCGAATGGCTGATGAACATTGACTTTGTCGCCGTGGCGCATCACCGGCATCCCCTCTTTAGCCTCGACGCGCCGCTGAATGATGAGATGCTGCGCCCGTGGCCGCTAATCCAGATTGCGGACAGCCAGAACGCCGCGCGGGCTGCCGGCGAGTCGTGGACGTTCTCGACCATCGACGCTGCCATAGAGGCGGTCGTCTCGCAGGTCGGCTACGGCTGGCTGCCAGAGGAACGCATTCAGCCCCAGCTGGAGCAAGGCGTACTGAAACTCCTCCCGCTGAGCCACGGCGTTCGTCGGGCCACGCCGCTGCATCTGATCGTGAAGCGCACCCTCGCCCCGCTGGATGAGCAGGTTGAAACCCTGCTGCGCCTTTTTAGCCAGGAGCCGTCATCATCACCTGCTACGCTTTAAGGTCCGAACGTTAAAACGATAAGGAGCTGATGATGAAAATCGACTTTGCGGGGAAAGTGGCCCTGGTCACCGCCTCAACCGGCGGGATCGGGTTTGCCATTGCCAGAGGCCTGGCAGAAAGCGGCGCGGAAGTGATCGTTAATGGCCGCAGCACCGACTCGGTGAACAAAGGTATTCAGCAACTGCAGCAGGTTGTGCCTGGCGTGCAGGTGCGTGCAGCCATTGCCGATCTCAGCACCGCGGAAGGGGTTGAATCGCTGCTGAAGGTCGCGAGCGACGTCGATATTCTGGTGAACAACGCCGGGATTTACGGCCCGCAGGATTTCTATGGCACCGACGATGAAACCTGGGAGCGCTACTGGCAGACCAACGTGATGTCCGGCGTGCGCCTCTCCCGCGCCCTGCTGCCGGGTATGGTGAAAAAAGGCTGGGGCCGCGTGGTGTTTATCTCCTCCGAGTCAGCCTGCAATATCCCGGCAGACATGATCCACTACGGGGTGACCAAAACGGCACAGCTTTCGCTGGCGCGCGGGCTGGCGAAGTTCGTGGCGGGAAGCGGCGTGACGGTGAACAGCGTGCTGCCAGGCCCGACGATGTCCGACGGTTTCGCTGAAATGATGAAAGATGAGATCGAGAAAACCGGTAAATCGCTGGAGCAGCTGGCAAAAGAATTTGTCATGACCAACCGCCCCAGCTCGGTTATCCAGCGCGCCGCCACCGTTGAAGAGGTGGCTAATATGGTGATTTATGTCTGTTCGACGCAGGCCTCCGCCACCTCAGGCGCGGCATTGCGCGTCGATGGTGGCGTGGTGGATGACATTATTTAATGTCGTCAGGCGGCGCTGCCCGCGACACGACGGGCGGTAATGTAACGATCCTGCCAGTAGTCATCAGTCAGGGTTGAGACAGTTACGCCCTGGCTGCTGGAGGCATGAATAAACTGGCTGTTACCGATATACACGCCAACGTGCCTGCGGTTCGGGCCCGTCTGGAAGAAGACCAAATCTCCCGCCTTTAGACGGTATTGCGCTACCTGTACACCACGATGGATCTGCTCGCTCGTCGTGCGCGGCAGATAAAGATGCGCCGCATCGCTGAACAGATGCTGCATAAGCGCGGAGCAATCCACTCCGCGGTGCGTGGTGCCGCCCCACTGATAGTGAGTCCCTTTCCATTTCTGGTATTGATCCAGTATCCGGGAGCGGAGTGGGCCTGTCTCCTGGTGAAGCAGGGCCGACTTCACCGGCGATTCCGCAAATGTGCTATCGGCGGAGATCATCGATGCGGGCAACTGAAAACTCAGTGCGGAAAACGAAGCAAAACTTAACGTGAGGATTGAAATAAGCGATCTGAATGTCATATCTAAACAGGAGCTAAGAGTGAATTTATCCTTACCTGTGGGGGCCAACGTTCCCCCGAAATATCTTTCGATGTGGCGATAATATAGACTGCTCACTTTTTCACCAATCATTATTGAGGCCAAAATTGGACTCACTTTCAGATCGCAAGATTGAGAAAAAAAGGGTGGTGATGTAAGGACTGTTCAGATAAAGCAGGTAAACTGATCGACAGAATGTGTAATTCAGCTAAGACGTATTTATGACCAATATGATTGCCGACGAGACGGTGGCGAAATCCAGCGTGCTCTCTGTCTTTGACTTTGACGGGACGCTCACGCACCACGACAGCTTTATCCCTTTCCTGCGTTTTGCCTTTGGGAAACGCTACTTTGCGGGTCGTCTGGTGCGCATGGCGCTGCCCACGCTCCACTGCGTGCGCCGCAAGCTGACGCGTGATGAGCTAAAGGAAGTGCTGATTAAAACGTTCCTGACGGGCGTGGACGAACACTGGCTACGCCAGCAGGCGGAAGCCTTTTGCGAAAAATACTGGAACAAGCTGATGCGCCCCGAAGGGGTTCTGGCGGTGGCGGCTGAGGTAAATTCCGGCGCGGAAGTGACGATCTGCTCTGCGTCGCCGGCGCTGGTGCTCCAGCCGTGGGCGGACAGGCTCGGCATTAAGCTGATTGGCACGCAGCTGGAAGTGAAGGACGGCAAGCTGACGGGACGCATTACGGGCAATAACTGCCGCTGCGCCCAGAAAGTGGCGAGGCTGGAGAAGGTGTATGGCGATCTGAACGACTATCATCTGCGAGCCTGGGGCGACACCCGCGGCGACCACGAACTGCTGGCCGCGGCGCAGGATCCTCACTGGCGGCACTTCCATCACCCACGCAAGCGCCGGAATTCACCGATTAAGGGTTAGGTGCGGTCTGTTGCCCTCACCCCAGCCCTCTCCCACAGGGAGAGGGAGAAAAGCGGTGCATCAGGCCTCACGTTTCCCCGGGAACATCACGCTCGCAATAATCCCCAGCGCCAGCACACCTAACACCACAAACAGGCTGGCCGTCGCGCCAATGCTGTAACCGTGGTGCCAGAAGTGATCGGTCGCATTCAGACCCAGCTTGAACGCCACGAAGAACAGCAGCAGCACCACCGCTTTCTCCAGGTGCACCAGATACTGCTTAAGCGCTTCCAGCACAAAGTAGAGGGTACGCAGGCCGAGAATGGCGAACATCATGGCGCTGTAGATAATCAGCGGCTCGCGGCTTACCGCAATAATCGCCGGTACGGAGTCAAACGCGAACATCACGTCAGAGAGTTCCACCACCGCCACGCAGAGCAGCAGCGGCGTTGCATAGCGCTTCGCCTTCTTCACGCGGCCAACCGTTACGTCCTGGTTTTCCGGCTTTTCAAGCTCCGCATCCACCTCTTTCTGCGTCAGGATAAACGCGTGGCTGCTGATTTTGGGCCAGACGGGATAGAAGCGTTTCACCAGGCGATAGGCAAGGTGGCCCGAGTAATCTTCCACTTCGTCACTTTCTTCATTGCGCTTGAGCATCATCACCGCCGTCCAGCCGACGACCAGCGCAAAAATAACCTCCACGTACGGCCCCAGGCTCAGCAGGCTGGTGCCGATCGCCACGAAAATACCGCGGAAGACAATCGCCCCCAGCACGCCCCAGTAGAGCACACGGTGACGGTACTTATCCGGCACGCCGAACCAGGCAAAGATCGCCATCATCACGAACAGGTTATCGATGGAGAGCACCTCTTCCAGCGCGTAACCGGTGAGGAACAGGCTCGCCATCTCGGCGCCGTGGTGGATGTACAGAAAACCGGCGAAGGCCATCGCCATCGAGAACCAGAAAACGGACCACATGGCCGCACTTTTCAGCGAAACAGGTTTATCGTGACGGTGCATGAAGAGGTCGATAAACATCGCCCCAACGGCCATCACCACAAAGACAACAACGGTTTCAGTCGGGAAACCGAGATGAGCAGAAGCCATGAATCTATCCTTAACCTTCATCTGCGCGCTGGCAGAGGCAACGTTTGCAACAAAAAAAGAAAACGCCCGTATCACCGGGCAAGAGAATAATAATAACACTTCTTGACGTCAGCCCGGCAATGTAAATGTGATGTTAAAAGTGCCAGGATTTCTCTTACGTCTTCCGGGAAGGCAACGTGTTCTTCCGGAAATTATTCTTTCATTATTATGAAAGTTTTATTATCTGAGCTGACCCTGACATTCAGTAAGTAGTAAATAAGCCGTAAAATTCTCACACTGAATTGCTGATAAAACCCTGATAAAACCCACTTAACTCATTGATTTTAAAGCCACCAAAGACAAATCATGACGTTCTCACTTTATTTTTTTTAAACGCTTGTTAACCTGACCCAGAAAAATATTCAGACTTCTTGTGATGGAAGTTTTTCACATGGACTGGTAAGCGATGATGAATATCCACCTTAATGTTTCATATTAGCGGAATATCCACATCCCGTGACCACAACAACGCTTTCGAGTGACTAACCCGAAATAATACTGTTCTACCTTTTACACACTGAGGAATATTTTAAAAAATGAATAAATCCGTTATTACCATGGGATTTTTATTGGCTGCAATTGCCAGTCCTTCCAGCCATGCAGCGCCAGGTAAAGGCGCAGGGACGATTGAATTCACGGGTATGATTACCGCGAGCACCTGTGATGTCGATATTAACGGTCAGGGGGGGAACCCAACGATCGATATGGGTACCATCTCGTCTTCAGCATTTAAAGAAAAAGGTGACGTTGCGGGTATTCACCGTATCCAGATAGAACTGTCTAACTGCGATACCGCCGTCCTTAAATCAGCCGGAGCACGATTTGGCGGTGCCTATGATGCTAATGATAATAATCTGCTCGCGCTTAAAACCGGTGGCGACGCTGCAACGGGTTTGGGTATTGAATTCCTGAATGAAGATGGAACATCGTTAAAACTGGGCGACAACCCGAATAAATTTGTTCCTATTATTGGTGATGGCACCTCGGGGGCAGCCACCCTGCTGTATTCAGCCCGTTATAAAGCATCCCTGGATGCTGTGACCGCCGGTAAGGCAGATGCGGTTGCGGATTACACCATTATCTATAAATAAATCATTCAACTCAGTTCCGGGCAATGAATAACAGCCCGGAACGCAAGGACGTTTTATGTTAAGGAAACGCTATCTGACGCTGCTGGCTCTGCTCTTTGGCTCTTGTATGTCACACGCCAGTGTGACCTTATCCAATACGCGGGTGGTATATCATGCGGACAAGAAAGAGAGCAATATTACAGTCAGAAATAATACTGCCAGCCCGTTCCTGGTACAGAGCTGGGTACAGGGCAAAGATTCACAGGGCACCAAAGCCCCGTTTATTGTGACGCCACCGCTTTTTCGCATGGATGCAGGTAAGTCCAACGCGCTCCGTATTATCTATAACGGCGCGCCTTTACCGCAGGATCGCGAGTCGCTTTTCTGGATCAACGTAAAATCGATCCCCTCCTCTTCCAGAGAGGATATTAATAAACTGCAGATAGCGGTAAATACCCGGATCAAATTATTTTATCGTCCGTCAAATTTAATGGATGAACCCACGGATATTAGTAAGAATGTGCAATGGTCTGTTAAAAATAACGAACTCATTGTACGCAACAACTCGTCTTATTACATTTCCTTTGCGGAGGTGAAGATCAATAACAAAGCATGGTCAGAGATTGACATGCTCGCGCCTAAAAGCAGCACAACATTCACGCTCAGGAACACGCTTTTGAAAAACAATGCCACCGTGCAATGGAAATATATCAATGATTATGGCGGCAACAGCCAGTTAATCACACAAAAAATAGAATAACTATTTTAAAACAATAACCTCACAGGGGTATTTTTTCATGACTATATTTTGGGGCATTCGTCCAGCGCTTTGCTTTGCCTGGATATTACCCAGCGCATTATACGCCAGTGATTACTTCGACCCGGCCTTTCTGGAAACGGGTGGCGCGCCGCGTACCGCCGTCGATCTTTCTCTCTTTGAGAACAAAGAGAGCCAGACACCCGGCGTTTATCGTGTTGACCTGTTTCTTAACAATAAAATGTTCGACACGCGCGATATCACGTTTCGACTCGAAGAGAACGCGCAGCATAAAAATATCCTCGCACCGTGCCTCAGCGAGGAGACGCTCCAGTCGTTTGGTGTTAAAACGGCGGCATTCCCGTTGCTCCGGGACGATACCCAGGGCTGCGCGAATCTGTCGGCGATCCCTCTCGCAAGCAGCGAATTTGACTTCAGCGAGCAGGCGTTAAGGCTCAGCATTCCCCAGGCGGCCCTGGACAGCCACGCTCACGGCTACATCGATCCTGCGCGTCGGGAACAGGGTATTCCGGGCCTGATGCTCAGCTACAACTACAGCGGCGCCACGTGGACCTCGCACAACGGGACGGGAACCGATAGCCAGTACCTCAGCCTGCGTCCGGGACTGAACGTTGGACCCTGGCGTTTACGCAATTTCTCGACCTGGAGTAACAGCCAGGGACAAGCTGGGCGCTGGGAATCGGTTTATACCTATCTGCAGCGTGATATCAGCGCCCTGAATAGCCAGCTGATTGTCGGGGATAACAGTTCTACCGCAGAAGTCTTTGATAGCACCCCGTTTCGCGGCGTTCAGCTTTACTCGGATGAACAGATGCTTCCGGGCAGCCTGCGAGGCTATGCGCCGGTGATCCGCGGTATTGCTCGTACTAATGCCCAGATCACTATTTTTCAGAACGGCTACAGCATTTATCAAAGCTATGTCCCGCCCGGTGAATTTGTCATCAACGATCTTTACCTCGGCAGCAGCGGCGAGCTGAAAGTTGTGGTGAAAGAGGCGGATGGCAGCGAACAAGTCTCTTTAGTGCCTTACGCGTCGTTAGCGGTTATGCAGCGGGAAGGGCAATACAAATATGAAGTCATTAGCGGCAGCTATCGTTCCAGCAGCAGCGATGCTGAGAATGCCCTGTTTTCACAAGGGAGCCTGATTTACGGTCTGCCGTGGGAAACCTCGATATACGGAGGCATGCAGGCCGCCAGTCAATATCAGTCCCTGCTTTTTGGCATGGGTAAAAACATGGGCGATTTTGGCGCACTGTCATTTGATATTACCCAGGCCTGGGCCACCACTAAACAGGCAGAGAAAAACCGGGGACAGTCGCTACGCCTGCGCTATAACAAAAATTTGCTGTCTACCGGCACTAACGTTGCGATTGCGGGCTATCGCTACTCGACGTCCGATTTCTACACGCTCGGTGAAACCCTGAGCAGCTATCACTCGCAACCCTCGCGCCTGGATCGACGCCGTAGCCGTACAGAACTGACGCTAAACCAAAACCTGGGAGAAAACCTCGGCTATCTCTCCGCCATGCTGGTCAGCGAGGACTACCACACGAGCCAAAAACGCACGACCTCCGCCACGCTGGGCTATGGCAACAGCTGGAACGGGATCAGCTATAGCCTGAATTACAACCACTATCTGAACGTGACAAAAGAGGATAACCAGCGTCTCTATAACCAGGACAATCTGTTCAGCCTGAGCGTGAGCGTCCCTCTGGACAAATGGCTCCGCTCCACACGTGCCGGTTACACCTTCTCTGCGGCGGAAAAACGCTCGCCAGGCCACAGTGTTTCCCTGAGCGGCAGCGCCCTTGAGGACAATAACCTGAACTGGAGCGTACAGCAGAATATCAACCCAGGGAGCCAGGCAAACAGCAGCGATGCCTCGCTTAGCTATAACGGACGCTATGCGCAGGTTGGCGCCGGGTATGGCTATAGCCGGGACGCGCAGCGGCTGAATTACAGCCTGCGCGGGGGCGTGCTGGTTCATCCTCATGGCGTCACGCTGGCGCAGTCGCTGGGTGAAACGGTCGCTCTGGTTGAAGCGCCGGATGCCGCAGGTGTCAGCGTCCGTAACCACACTGGCGTGCGCACCGACCCCTGGGGCTATGCGGTGGTGCCTTACCTGACACCTTATCAGGAGAGCAATATCCAGCTGCGTCCCGATACTTTACCTGACGATGTCGAGCTGGAAAGTAACAGCCATAAAGTCGTTCCCACCCGGGGAGCCATCGTTCGGGCACGTTTCACCACGGCGGTGGGTAAACGCCTGATGATGACGCTGAAAGATGCGCAGGGCAAACCCGTTCCGTTCGGTGCCATTGTTTCTCAGAATACAACCACCAGCATTGTGGGTGATGAAGGCAGCGTATTCCTCACCGGGATGGCGGAAAAAGGGACGTTAGACGTGAGCTGGGGTAAGAAACCCGATCAGCGTTGCCAGGTTCACTATCAGCTTTCTGGCCAGGAACCCACGATTAGCGGAATTGTGCAGTTAACGCAGACCTGCAAATCATCCGTTAATAAATAAAGGAATTAAAATGAAAAAATTAACGTTACTCGCGTGCCTGGCAGCAGGGGGATTGATGGGCGCGCCAGCTTATGCTGATGTTGTAGGAAGCTGCTGGCCGACATCAACCGTATCTGGCCAGGCGCACAAGTTTGATATTATCGAAAACCTTACTGCCGACGACGTACCCGGCACAACCCAATCCACATGGAATAATAAAGGTAATTTTAATGGTATCTGCCTCTGTCAGGACTCCAGCGTGCCAGAAAGTATCTTATTTCGATTTACCAGTACGAAACTGGGCACAGGAGGCGGCAAACGTAATGCAGACTTTATCTATTATCCTCTGGATGCGGAAAAGGGTATTAATATCGGTATAAATGTCGTTCTTGGTGGCGAGGATGAATTGCGGTATATCCCGGTTGATTTGAGTAATACCGCCGGTGTTGATAATGGACGTCCTGCGACAAATAACTGTGATGATAAAAACGACCATACTCTGTTCGCAACCGGCTCCAGCGGGACTGTCTCTCTGGAATTAACTAAACCGCTTCCTTCAGGCCGCATTGATATTCCTATGCAGGAATTAGTGACCATTTTTGCCAAAAAACAGACGGGGAGTTATGACACCTCCAGACCTTTTGTCACACTTAATTTCCAACTGTCAATTGATATTCCACCACAATGCATGATTAATGACGGGCAAACCATCAAGGTCCCGTTTGGCAGTATTACCGCGAATGAATTTAAGCCCGAGGCCACCGGTAAGCAAAAAAACGTGGATATTCGTGTGACGTGCAAAAATCCTGAAGATGAAAGCAAGGTGAGTATTAAGTTCCGCGCGTCCGATTTTAATGGCTCTGGTTTTATCAAGACCCATAATGATGAAGGTGAGCGCAATGATTTAGGGATAAAACTTGAACACAACGGGAATAAAATTGATGGCAACAGTTCAGCCGTACCAACGCAGGAGGGGAATGTCACTATTATAGCAACACCTGTCCAACAAGGAGAAAAGTCTCCACAACCGGGAAAATTTGAAGCCACATCCACGCTGGATTTCGAGTTTAAATAAAGAAAAAACTTAATACAGCGTAGAAACCTCTTATTTCCCGGCAACACATAGCGCTATACAAATGAGTTGCCGGGTATGAAAAATGGATTTGTATAAGGATATATACTATGAAACTCAAAACGAAAACGCGTGTAGCGCTTTGCGTTGCAGCTTTATCAGGTACTGGCATCACGGCATCACAGGTTATCGCCAGCGATATCGAGCCTTATTCTGTCCCTGTATCTATTAAGGGTGAAAAACAAAAAGACTATTTCGGTATGACGATGACCACGATCGGTAAGTTTTCCGATAAGGACAATGGTTCGCATATCGCGGGTGAAGATATTGTCATTACGGCCCCCTGGGGGGATGGCGCAAAAGGGATCGCGTACGTCATTTTCGGGACTTCCGGTGGGAAACCCATGCAGCAAGTCAATAACGTAGGTGAATTCGATCCGCAAAATGCGCTTAAAATTATCCACAGCAATAAAGCGAATAAGCCTGGCTCAGTGACGACAAAATGGATGGGCGTCGCGGTACGTAAAATAGGTGATATTAACGGCGATGGATATGATGATTTAGTCATCGCCTCCCACTGGCATGATCAGGTCTATATTATCTGGGGCGGACCGCATCACCGTACCGGCGCGCGTCTTTCTAATCAGATTGACCTCAATGATATCGACAACGGCGACGCTCGCCTGGGTATTCGCATCCGTACGGTGAATTCTTCAGGCAATGCGAATACCGGCGGCTGGTTTGGCGCCGCGGTAGGCCCAATTAAATATAAAAATTCTGCCGTGGCTAACAAGATGGTCGATCTTGCTATCGGCGATATCGAAGGCACGGGCGGACGCGGCGGCGCCATCATTATCTACGGCGCTCAAAAGCCAGGCGATCAGTGGCAGAACATTGATATTAAGCGCAACAACCTGGGCGACTGGGAGATCCCTGCCGCGACCGGTGCCTATATTCGTCCGCAGATGACCGCCACCAACGGCCCGGATAAACCCCTTAACTACAACCTTGGGCAGCAGATCAGCGATGTCGGGGATATTAACGGCGACGGCTTCAGTGATTACCTGATCGTCGACCCGGAATCGGTCAATGAAGGCCGTAAATCAGAGAACAGCGGCACTGATGGACGCGGCACGGCCTATCTCGTCTACGGCAGCAGCTTCAACCAGGGGAATCTCGACATCGCCTCGCTAAACGCGACGCAGGCAACCCGCATTCACGGTATGGGGGCGGCTTTCCTGGGTGGTCAGTCCGGCGGAGGTGAAGGAAGTAACGATCATAGCGCGTATACGCAGGATAAGCCCAATAACGGCACCATTACGCCATTAGGTAATTTCCTGAATGCTCACGCTAACGCTTTTGCGATTAGCGCCCCTGCCGACATGGGTATTGATAAAAAACGTTCCGGGCTGGTCTGGATTATTAAAGGTAAGGCCGACGGCAGTAAGCTACCATCGTCTCTGTTCCTCGATGCGGCGCACACCCGGCTGAACTACAACAAAACATTTAGCGTACACGATGGCTATGCTATTTACGCCGACAGGCCTGGCAGCAAGCTGGCAGGGTTCGGGAACAGCATTCTCGGTAATGTGGACTTGAACGGCGACGGTAAAAAAGACCTGGTGATCGGCGATCCGAATGCGGTGAACGGCAGCGGCACGCAGGTGGGTGCCGTGTATGTCATCAACGGCGGTAAAAGCCTGGATGACTACGCTGACGATGAAGAAGGCATGATCAATATTAATACGCTGGTGAGAGAAGGCGTTGCGAAAGTCTACTGGGGTAAAAATCAGTATGAAAAATTCGGCGCGTCCATTGCGGCCGGGAGCTTCAATGGCTTCACTCAGGACAGTCTCGCCATTGGTTCTTACCGTGATAACACCTGGACGGGTAAGGTCACCTTCCGCATTGCGGATTACGCCATACCGGATTAATGCTTACATCATCTGAATGAGCAACACCGCCGGGGAGGAGACTCCCCGGCAATTTATTGCGCATTTTGCAGCGCCTGCGCGCACGCCCAGGCGCTCGACCACGCCCACTGGAAATTGTACCCGCCGAGCCAGCCGGTTACGTCCATTACTTCGCCAATAAAGTAGAGCCCCGGTACGTTACGCGCTTCCATCGTGCGTGAAGAAAGCTCATTCGTATCAACGCCGCCCAGCGTCACTTCCGCCGTGCGATACCCCTCGGTACCGTTTGGCTGAACGCGCCAGTTCGTTAGCGTATCCACCAACGTCTCCTGCTCGCGGCTGTTAAGCTGCTTGAGCGACACATCCTGGATCTGCCCCAGCCCCTGCAAACACTCCACCAGACGCTTCGGCAGCTGCATCGCCAGGGTATTTTTCAGGCTCTGATTCGGGTGCGCGGCGCGCTGTTCATTGAGGAACGCGTTCAGATCGCAGTCCGGCAGCAGATTCACCGAGACAAATTCCCCCGGCTGCCAGTAGCTGGAGATTTGCAGGACCGCCGGGCCGGAGAGACCGCGGTGGGTAAAGAGCAGGTTTTCGCGGAATACCGTCCCGTCTTCGGCGGTAATGACGGAGGGAACAGAGACGCCGGACAGCGTCTGAAGCTGCTCCAGCAGCGGCTTATGCAGCGTGAACGGCACCAGCCCGGCGCGGGTTGGCAGCACCTTCAGGCCAAACTGCTCGGCAATCTTGTAGCCGAACGGTGACGCGCCCAGCCCCGGCATCGACAGACCGCCGCTGGCGATCACCAGATTATCGGCGCTGACGGTGTCACCGTTCAGCTGCAGCGTGTATCCCTGCTCGTCGCGGGCCACCTCCAACACCTCGGTGCGCAGGCGCATGACCACGCCGCCCTTCTCGCACTCGGCCACCAGCATATCGACAATCTGCTGCGCGGAGTCGTCGCAGAACAGCTGTCCCAGGGTTTTTTCATGCCACGCGATGCCATGCTTACCCACCAGGTCGATAAAGTCCCACTGGGTGTAACGCGCCAGCGCAGATTTGCAAAAATGGCGGTTCTGGCTCAAATAGGCCGCGGGTTCGACATAAAGATTGGTGAAGTTGCAACGCCCGCCGCCTGACATCAGGATCTTGCGGCCTGGCTTTTTTCCGTTGTCCAGCAACAGCACGCGACGACCCGCCTGTCCGGCCATCGCCGCACAAAACATACCCGCCGCACCGGCGCCAATAACCACGGCATCAAACCTTTCCACGTCAAAACCCTCTTCGTTAACTGCCGCGGATTGTAAAGTTTCCTCTGTGGTCACACCAGCGTAAAAAGATATTACAAAGCCATTCCATTGAAATTTAACGATTATCCTTTCAGGCACTTTTCCCAAATCAGGTGGTATGTCAAAAAAAGTCTATATTTCACTTTGCCCGTTGCGCATTTGTCCTGGATAATGCGCCGCGTTCATGTCCTCAAAATGGCGTAACGTCCTATGCTACATTTGTTTGCCGGCCTGGATTTACATACCGGGCTTTTACTATTGCTTGCTCTGGTTTTTGTACTGTTTTACGAAGCGATCAACGGCTTCCACGACACTGCAAACGCAGTAGCAACGGTTATCTACACTCGCGCAATGCGATCGCAGCTTGCGGTTGTTATGGCGGCGGTATTTAACTTTTTTGGTGTCCTCCTGGGCGGACTGAGCGTTGCGTATGCGATCGTGCATATGCTGCCAACGGATCTGCTGCTTAACGTGAGTTCCGGTCATGGCCTCGCCATGGTGTTCTCAATGCTGCTTGCTGCCATTATCTGGAACCTCGGTACCTGGTATTTTGGCCTGCCTGCATCCAGCTCTCACACCCTCATCGGCGCGATTATCGGTATCGGGTTAACCAACGCCCTGATGACCGGGACATCGGTTGTTGATGCGCTGAATCTGCCTAAAGTACTGGGCATTTTCGCTTCTCTCATCGTCTCCCCTATCGTGGGTCTGGTGGTTGCGGGTGGATTGATTTTCATCCTGCGTCGCTACTGGAGCAACACGAAGAAACGTGCGCGTATCCACCTGACGCCAGCAGAGCGTGAGAAGAAAGACGGCAAGAAAAAGCCGCCGTTCTGGACGCGTATCGCCCTGATCATTTCCGCTATCGGCGTAGCCTTCTCTCATGGCGCGAACGACGGGCAGAAAGGCATTGGTCTGGTGATGCTGGTTCTGATCGGTGTCGCACCGGCGGGCTTCGTGGTGAATATGAACGCCTCGGGTTACGAAATCACCCGTACCCGTGATGCGGTCAACAACGTTGAAACCTATTTCCAGCAGCACCCTGAGCTGCTGAAAAAAGCGACCGGCGTTGACCAGCTGATCCCTTCTCCGGAAGCCGGTGCCACCACCGCGCCTGGCGAATTCCACTGCCATCCGGCTAACGCGATTAACGCGCTGGAACGTGCCAAAGGTATGCTGGGCAACATCGAAAGCTACGATAAACTGGCCGTTGAACAGCGTGGTCAGCTGCGTCGTATCATGCTCTGTATCTCCGACGTGACCGATAAAGTCGCGAAGCTGCCAGAGGTGAATGGTGACGACAAGCGTCTGCTGAAGAAACTGAAAAGCGATATGCTCAATACCATTGAGTACGCGCCAATCTGGATCATCATGGCCGTCGCGCTGGCATTGGGTATCGGTACGATGATTGGCTGGCGTCGTGTGGCGACCACCATCGGCGAGAAGATCGGTAAGAAAGGCATGACCTATGCGCAGGGTATGTCCGCGCAGATGACGGCGGCAGTGTCTATTGGTCTGGCGAGCTACACCGGTATGCCGGTATCCACCACCCACGTACTCTCCTCGTCCGTGGCAGGTACCATGATTGTTGACGGCGGCGGTCTGCAGCGCAAAACCGTGACCAACATTCTGATGGCCTGGGTGTTTACGCTTCCGGCTTCTATCCTGCTGTCAGGCGGGTTGTACTGGATTTCGCTGAAGCTGATTTGATTGGCTGAAGGCGACAAAAAGCGGGTCAGGAAACTGACCCGCTTTTTTATGGCTGTTATTTGCAATCCAACAGTTTATAACATTAGGATTTTCTGAACATTTTTTGCTCAAAAGAGTTGCGAAAATAACACTATGATGACGGCCAGAAGAAAAACCAGGCAAAGGAGAATGTATGGCTTCTGTCCCAATTTCAGGACCTGGCTCAATAGTTATAGCAAATAATATGCGTGAAGCACGTCTCCATGGCATGTCGCGTAACATGGCCACTCCCTCAACGTATTACTGGTTCTACCAAAAAGTCCGAAATGGTGGTCCCTGGGATTACAAAAAATTCGACCCTTATTTTGCTGCATTTGGTAATTTCAACTTCGGAGCCGCCGGAACTGCAGCAGGCATACCTGCAAACATCCTTCTTATGGGCGCTGGTTGGGCTCAAGGCCGTGCTGGCACGTCAAAACCTGAATGGGGAAAATGGCACGAAAAGCCGCCTTACGGGGACGATCCAACGGACCAACGCAATATCAGAGAAGGAATAGCGTATGCCATTCAAAACGGCTACTAAATGGATTCATCGCCTTGTTACTGTTTCGCTTCTGGCTCTGGTCATTGGATTTGTGTGGCTCAACCACCAGCCCAACCAGCAAGAGGGCGATAAACTTCAACGCGTTTATAAATTATCTGACAGCGTCTGGCTCTATATGACCGTGAACAATCAGGGTGGCGCCACCGTACCCACAATCTACCGTTACTATCTCTCGGAAAAGATAACAGGGAAAGACACCGACATTATCCATCAGTTGGCAATGAAGCATCCTGTCATTGAAGGTACGGGTACAATCACTGCGGCCAGCATTGATACAAACGGACACGTTAATATCGCCTATAGCGGGAAGGTTATTTCGATTGAGACCAATATCTCCAATCTGCGGTTCTCAGTGAAGCCCTGAACCAGAGGAAAGCAGGCGGGGTTATCCCCGCCTGCTGTGGTACTCAGTGCCAAATCATCAACGCAATCATACTGACCACAACCAGCCCGCACAGGGCGCTGGTCAAAATGAACTGACGACGCAGGCGCTCGCAGCGACGGATAAACTCTTCATCGTGATGATCGCGGTAGCGCTGGTAGTAGATATATCCCACCAGACGCATCTGCTTGCTGGGCTGTCCATGCGAGGTGAAGAACCCTCCACCGTCCACATACTGATACAGCAACGGATCGCAACCACGAAGTACCACTAACAGCGCACGTAACGATGAGAAGTAGCGCGCCATATTCACTATGCAAACTACGCATAACGCCCAAAACAATGCGACGGTGCTAATCATACATCCTCCCCGGCGTCCGCCCACGAAGCAAGGCTCCTGAGCTACCGCACCCCAATGCCCTGACAGACAGTTCAGTGAAAGAATGACTAAAAGTCGATCCGGTTCGCGTTTTAATATCCGAACGGCTCATTAAATAGTGTAGGAGATCCGTTAATTTTTTTGCCACAAGGTTAATCGTTATCAACACCAAAGCTTGAAAAATATGTTTAACTGGGCCGTAATGAAAGCATCAGACGACGGCTTTCCCATTTAGTCATCGATAACTTAAGGAAGGAGTAACACTATGGCTTACAAACACATTCTTATCGCGGTAGATCTCTCCCCGGAGAGCAAAGTGCTGGTTGATAAAGCGGTATCTATGGCACGTCCCTACAACGCGAAAGTCTCCCTGATTCACGTTGATGTGAATTACTCCGACCTCTACACCGGTCTGATCGACGTCAATCTGGGCGATATGCAGAAACGCATCTCTGAAGAAACGCATCACGCGCTGAGCGAGCTCTCGACCAACGCGGGCTATCCGATCACCGAAACCCTGAGCGGCAGCGGCGACCTGGGCCAGGTGCTGGTTGATGCGATTAAGAAATACGATATGGATCTGGTGGTATGCGGTCACCATCAGGACTTCTGGAGCAAGCTGATGTCTTCAGCGCGCCAGCTGATTAACACCGTTCACGTGGACATGCTGATTGTTCCGCTGCGCGACGAAGAAGACGAGTAAGTGCAAAAAAAGCGGCACTGAAAGTAGGCCGGGTAAGGCGAAGCCGCCACCCGGCTTTTTTTATTCCGGCGTCCCCGAATAAATATCAAACCGATGCCCTTTCGTGGTCACCGCGTTGGTCGTAGCAACGTCCGCCAGCGGCGGCGCGTAATCCGGGCGCTTCACCACCACCCGCTTCGTCGCGAGCTGACGAGCAGGCTCCAGCAGGCCGTCTGCGTCTAAATCCGGCCCCACCAGCGACTGAAATACCCGCATCTCTTTCTTAACCAGCGCGCTTTTCTGCTTATGCGGGAACATCGGGTCGAGGTAGACCACCTGCGGACGCGGGGTGATGTCCGTCAGCGCCGTCAGGCTTGACGCGTGGATAAGCTGCAAACGCTCCTGCAGCCACGGGCCGATTTCCGGGTCCGCATAGCCTCGCGTCAGCCCGTCGTCGAGCAGCGCGGCGACAACCGGATTACGCTCCAGCATTCGCACATGACAGCCCACCGACGCCAGCACAAACGCATCGCGCCCCAGCCCCGCCGTGGCATCGACCACGTCCGGGAGATAGCTCCCCTTAATGCCGACCGCTTTGGCCACCGCTTCGCCGCGACCGCCGCCGAACTTACGCCGGTGCGCCATCGCGCCACCAACGAAGTCGACAAAAATCCCGCCGAGCTTCGGTTCATCGCGCTTGCGTAATTCGAGATGTGCTGTCGTCATTACCAGCGCCATCAGGTTCTCTTCATCGTGCTCCAGCCCCCAGCGGGCCGCCAGAACAGATAAGGCGCCGTCTCCGGCGCCCGTTTCATCCACTAAGCAGATCTTCACGTAACAATCAGCCTTTGATCCCGTAATGCTCAAGCATCGCATCCAGCTGCGGCTCGCGGCCACGGAAGCGTTTGAACAGCACCATTGGCTCTTCAGAACCGCCGCGGGTCAGGATGTTGTCAAGGAACGACTGGCCGGTTTCGCGGTTGAAGATCCCCTCTTCCTCGAAGCGAGAGAAGGCATCCGCCGCCAGCACGTCGGCCCACAGGTAGCTGTAGTAGCCCGCCGCGTAGCCGCCCGCGAAGATGTGGCTGAACGCGTGCGGGAATCGGCCCCAGGTTGGCCCTGGAATAACGGCAACCTGCTTTTTAATCTCGGCCAGCGTTTCGAGGATTTTCGCCCCCTGCTCCGGGCTGAACTCGGCGTGCAGGCGGAAATCGAACAGGCCGAACTCCAGCTGACGCAGGATAAACATCGCCGCCTGGTAGTTTTTCGCCGCCAGCATTTTATCCAGCAACTCTTTAGGCAGCGGTTCGCCGGTCTCATAGTGGCCGGAGATAAACGCCAGCGCGTCCGGCTCCCAGCACCAGTTTTCCATAAACTGGCTTGGCAGCTCGACCGCATCCCATGGCACCCCGCTGATACCGGCGACGCCGGCGGTTTCGATGCGGGTCAGCATGTGGTGCAGGCCGTGACCGAACTCGTGGAACAGGGTGATCACTTCGTCATGGGTGAACAGCGCAGGCTTGCCGCTTACCGGACGGTTGAAGTTACAGGTCAGATAGGCGACCGGTTTTTGCAGGGAACCGTCTGCTTTACGCATCTGGCCCACGCAGTCGTCCATCCACGCCCCGCCGCGCTTGTTCTCACGCGCGTAGAGATCGAGGTAGAAGCTGCCGCGCAGTTCGTTTTTCTCGTCATACAGTTCGAAGAAGCGCACGTCCGGATGCCAGACGTCAATATCAGTACGCTCTTTAGCGGTAATGCCGTAAATGCGTTTCACCACTTCAAACAGGCCGTTGACGGCTTTGTTTTCCGGGAAGTACGGGCGCAGCTGCTCGTCGCTGATGCTGTAGAGGTGCTGCTTCTGTTTTTCGCTGTAGTACGCGATATCCCACGGCTGCAGCTCGTCCACGCCAAACTCCGCTTTCGCGAAGGCGCGCAGCTGGGCCAGCTCTTTTTCACCCTGCGGACGGGCGCGTTTCGCCAGATCGGTCAGGAAGTCGAGCACCTGCTGCGGGTTTTCGGCCATTTTGGTAGCGAGGGATTTATCCGCGTAGCTGTCGAAGCCCAGCAGCTGGGCCAGCTCGTGACGCAGGGCGAGGATTTCTGCCATCACCGGACTGTTGTCCCATTTACCCGCGTTTGGCCCCTGATCGGAGGCACGGGTACTGTAGGCGCGGTACATCTCTTCACGCAAGGCCTGGTTGTCGCAGTAGGTCATCACCGGCAGATAGCTCGGGATATCCAGCGTTAACAGGAAGCCTTCCTGCTCTTTCGCTTCGGCCTGGGCTTTAGCCGCCGCCAGGGCGCTTTCCGGCATACCCGCCAGCTCTGCTTCGTCGGTAATCAGCTTCGTCCAGCCCATGGTGGCGTCAAGGACGTTGTTGCTGTACTGGTTACCCAGTTCGGACAGGCGCGCAGCGATTTCACCGTAGCGAACCTGCTTCTCTTTTGGCAGACCGATACCGGACAGTTCGAAATCACGCAGGGCGTTATCAACCGATTTTTTCTGCGCCGTATTCAGTTCGGCATAATGGTCGCCGTCGCGCAGGTCGCGGTAGGCTTTGTACAGCCCTTCGTGCTGGCCGACCCAGGTGCTGTACTCAGAGAGCAGCGGCAGGGTTTGCTCGTAAGCTTCACGCAGTTCCGGGCTGTTTTTTACCGAGTTCAGGTGGCTTACCGGAGAGAAGATACGCCCCAGCACGTCGTCCACTTCGGCCAGCGGCTGACACAGATTTTCCCAGGTGTACGGCCCGCCCTGCGCGACCACGCTTTCTACCGCCGCGCGGCAGTTGTCCAGCGATTGCGTAACGGCTGGGACTACATGCTCAGGGAGGATTTTAGAAAACGGTGGCAACGAAAAAGGCGTCAGTAATGGATTGGTCATAAACGCTGTCCTGTTGAAATAGGTGAATGAAGCGCGCATCCGGCGCTGTGCATATTGTTTTCAGTAATGGGGTTAAGTGTAGAGGATTTCAATAGCTGCGCTTACCGGGCCTGCGGGTAATCTGTGCCGTTCTGCTGTAAACTGTGGCAAATCGTCAATTCAGCGGAATACCATTACCCATGCTCAGTTATCGCCACAGCTTCCACGCTGGCAACCATGCCGACGTCCTCAAACACACCGTTCAGAGCCTGATCATTGAATCGCTTAAAGAGAAAGAGAAGCCGTTTCTCTATCTGGACACCCATGCGGGCGCGGGCCGTTATCAGCTGAGCGGCGAGCATGCCGAGCGTACCGGCGAATATCTGGAAGGGATCGCCCGCATCTGGCAGCAGGACGACCTGCCCGCCGAGCTGGAGCCGTACATTGGCGTGGTGAACCACTTCAACCGCAACGGCCAGCTGCGCTACTACCCTGGTTCACCGCTGATTGCCCGCCAGCTGCTGCGCGAGCAGGACAGCCTCCAGCTGACCGAACTGCACCCGAGCGACTTCCCACTGCTGCGTTCGGAATTCCAGAAAGACAGCCGCGCCCGCGTGGAAAAAGCCGACGGCTACCAGCAGCTGAAAGCCAAGCTGCCGCCGGTTTCCCGTCGCGGCCTGGTGCTGATCGACCCACCGTACGAAATCAAAACCGACTATCAGGCGGTGGTGACCGGCATTCACGAAGGCTACAAACGTTTTGCGACCGGAACCTATGCCCTGTGGTACCCGGTAGTGCTGCGCGCGCAGATCAAGCGCATGATCAAAGACCTTGAGGCGACCGGCATTCGTAAAATCCTGCAGATTGAGCTGGCGGTACGCCCGGACAGCGACCAGCGCGGCATGACCGCTTCCGGCATGATCGTCATTAACCCGCCGTGGAAGCTGGAAGCGCAGATGAACAACGTGCTGCCGTGGCTGCACAAAACGTTGGTTCCAGCCGGAACGGGCCACGCCACCGTCAGCTGGATCGTGCCGGAGTAATTGCAGCCATCGGTGGAAACTATTGATTTCAGGTATACAATCGCGGCAATTCACGATTAAGGACAAAAGCTATGACTAAGCATTATGACTACATCGCAATCGGCGGCGGCAGCGGCGGCATCGCCTCCATCAACCGCGCGGCCATGTACGGCCAGAAATGTGCGCTGATTGAAGCCAAAGCGCTGGGCGGCACCTGCGTGAACGTGGGTTGTGTACCGAAAAAGGTGATGTGGCACGCGGCGCAAATTCGTGAAGCGATCCATATGTACGGTCCGGACTACGGCTTTGACACCACCATCAACAATTTCGACTGGGACAAGCTGATCGCCAGCCGTACCGCCTACATCGACCGCATTCACACCTCGTACGACAACGTGCTGGGCAAAAATAACGTCGACGTGATTCACGGCTTCGCCCGCTTTGTGGACGCGAAAACGATCGAAGTGAACGGCGAGACGATCACCGCCGATCATATCCTGATCGCCACCGGCGGCCGCCCGAGCCACCCGAATATTCCGGGTGCGGAATACGGCATCGACTCTGACGGCTTCTTCGAGCTGCCTGCTCTGCCTGATCGCGTGGCCATTGTGGGCGCAGGTTACATCGCGGTTGAGCTGGCTGGCGTGATTAACGGCCTGGGTGCAGAAGCGCACCTGTTCGTGCGTAAACACGCACCGCTGCGCAGCTTTGACCCGCTGATCGTCGATACGCTGGTTGAAGTGATGAACACCGAAGGCCCAACCCTGCACACCAACGCCGTGCCTAAAGCGGTCGTTAAAAACGCGGACGGCAGCCTGACCCTTGAGCTGGAAGATGGCCGCAGCCAGACCGTTGATTGCCTGATCTGGGCGATTGGCCGTGAACCGGCGAACGACAGCTTTAACCTGGCGGTGACCGGCGTGAAAACCGACGAAAAAGGCTACATCGTCGTCGATAAGTTCCAGAACACCAGCGTACCGGGCATTTACGCCGTCGGTGATAACACCGGTGCGGTTGAATTGACGCCGGTGGCCGTTGCGGCGGGCCGTCGTCTCTCCGAGCGTCTGTTCAACAACAAGCCGGACGAGCATCTGGACTACAGCAACATCCCGACCGTGGTCTTTAGCCACCCGCCAATCGGCACCGTCGGCTTAACCGAGCCGCAGGCGCGCGAGCAGTACGGCGACGACCAGGTGAAAGTGTATAAATCCGCGTTCACCGCGATGTATACCGCCGTCACCTCGCACCGTCAGCCGTGCCGCATGAAGCTGGTCTGCGTGGGCCCGGAAGAGAAGATTGTCGGTATCCACGGCATCGGCTTCGGCATGGATGAGATCCTGCAGGGCTTTGCGGTGGCGCTGAAGATGGGTGCGACCAAGAAAGACTTCGACAACACCGTGGCAATCCACCCGACGGCGGCAGAAGAGTTTGTCACCATGCGATAATGCAGAAGCCCCTCTCCGGAGGGGCTTTTTTTATTCACATACATAAATCGTTGCAAAACGAATGCTCCGAAAAGAGTGATCTACCGCACATATCCCTCCACATCTACCGAAGCGAATGTCTACGCTTATAGGACGCCCGGAGAAACCTGTCTTCAGAATACACAACCGGAGGTCCCTATCACCATGTTCAACCAGAAACTACAGGCTACCGAGAACATCGAATTCGAGATTGCAGAAGAGCTGCGCTACGAGACCGATCCCTGCGAGTTAAAACTGGATGAGATGATTGAGGCGGAGCCGGAACCCGAAATGATCGAGGGGCTACCCGCCTCCGATGCCCTGACGCCCGCCGATCGCTACCTTGAACTGTTCGAGCACGTCCAGTCGACGCGGCTGTTTGCGGACAGCAAAACCTTCCCCGACTGCGCGCCGAAGATGGATCCGCTGGATATTCTGATCCGCTACCGTAAGGTCAGACGGCACCGGGATTTCGACCTGCGCCAGTTCGTGGAGAACCACTTCTGGCTGCCTGAAACCTACAGCACGGAATATGTCTCCGACCCCGGACTGTCGCTTAAAGAGCACATTGATAGCCTGTGGCCCGTCCTGACGCGCGAACCGCAGGACCATATTCCCTGGTCGTCCCTGCTGGCGCTGCCGCAGGCCTATATCGTGCCCGGCGGGCGATTCAGCGAGACCTACTACTGGGATTCGTACTTCTCCATGCTGGGGCTGGCGGAAAGTGGCCGTAACGATCTGCTGAAGTGCATGGCGGATAACTTCGCGTGGCTGATCGAACGCTACGGCCATATCCCTAACGGCAACCGCACCTATTATCTCAGCCGCTCGCAGCCGCCAGTCTTTGCCCTGATGGTGGAGCTGTTTGAAGAGGACGGCGTGCGCGGCGCGAAGCGCTACCTCGACCACCTCAAAATGGAGCACGCCTTCTGGATGGACGGCGCGGAGTCGCTCCTGCTTAATCAGGCCTACCGCAGCGCGGTGCGCATGCCGGACGGCTCGCTGCTGAACCGATACTGGGACGACCGTGACACCCCGCGCGACGAATCGTGGATTGAGGACGTGGAAACCGCCCGCCACTCGGGCCGTCCGCCGAATGAGGTCTATCGCGATCTGCGTGCGGGGGCAGCGTCTGGCTGGGATTACTCCTCCCGCTGGCTGCGCGATCCGGCGCGGCTCGCCAGCATTCGCACGACGCAGTTTATCCCCATCGATTTGAACGCCTTCCTGTTTAAGCTGGAGAGCGCGATTGCCAATATCTCGGCGTCGAAAGGGGATAAAGAGACGGCCGAGCTGTTCCGCCAGAAGGCCACCGATCGCCGCGCGGCGGTGAACCGCTATCTGTGGGACGAGGAGAGTGGCTGTTACCGCGATTACGACTGGCGACGCGAGCAGATGGCGCTGTTTTCTGCCGCTAGCATTGTGCCGCTGTATGTTGGAATGGCGACGCACGAGCAGGCAGAACGTTTATCTGACGCGGTAAAAGCGCGTCTGCTGACGCCGGGTGGGATTCTGGCAACCGAGTACGAAACCGGCGAGCAGTGGGATAAACCCAACGGCTGGGCGCCGCTGCAGTGGATGGCGATTCAGGGGTTCAAGCAGTACGGCAACGACTCGCTGGGGGATGAAATCGCCTGGAGCTGGCTGCATACGGTGAACCACTTCTACAAGACGCACCACAAGCTGATTGAGAAGTACCACATCGCCAGCAGTACGCCGCGCGAAGGGGGCGGCGGGGAGTATCCGCTACAGGATGGCTTCGGCTGGACGAACGGCGTGGTGCGACGGTTGATTGGCTTGTATGGGGAGCCTTGAGAGGGGTGCGATCTGGCCCCTCTCCCCTCTGGGGAGAGGGGAAAACGTTAGCGAATCACCTCATAAATGGCGGTCTGAATAGACTGCCATTTTTTCGTGGTGGCATCCGGCTGTGACTGCGCGCGTCGCATTGCCATCTCAAGATCGTGCTTCTGGCGCTTCACCACGGCCGGCACGGTGCAGAACGCTTTCAGATACTCTTTACGTATTGACGTCAGGGACTCGCCGTTTGACATGGCGTGGCTGAGCGTATTGATGAAACGACGACACGGCTTCTCTTCTGCCATGTTCTGCCGATAGCGCAGCATAAGCTCCAGAACGTCGTCATAGCCTGCCGACATCGCCTCTTCGGTCCATGACAGCTTCCAGTCCATCCCACCCTGCAAAAAGAGCAGCGCCACGCGGGTATCGTTGCGGTTAATCGCCGAACGGAAATTACTCTCGTCCCAGGTCACTCCCATGCGCGTCAGCGTCTCGCGCGAGGAAGGGGTTTCGCGCATCTCCTGCGGCGGAGCCGCCGCTTGCGCCGTATTTTCGGCCGCAGGCTGCGGTTTGCTGCTGGTCACCAGCCAGAAGCCGCCTACCACGATGGCAATCACCATCACGCCGACCGCTCCCCATAGCGCACCCGATATAAGCTGCTCACGCTGTTCGGGCGTGCGCGGGGCGCGCTGGGTCGGCTTTTCAATCGTGTCGCGGACTTCAAACAGATCCCCACCGGTAACCCGATCCATTTTTTGCGCCTTTTCCCAGAACGCGTGCAGCTCGCTGGCATCCACCGCCATGAATCCGGCCGGGTTGACGCGCGTTCTCCCCTCCTCAAACGCGCGTTGAACCGGACGGGAGATCTGCATGTAGTAGTTATCCAGCAGCTGAATTTGCGCCGAACTTAACGTTTTCTGCACCGTAATGCTGTTGCGAATTTGTCGAATGTCGTCGAGGAAGGTTTGCAGCGTTTTGCGCGGCTCCACCAGGAGCGTCAGCATGGACGGGTCGTTAAACAGCGAGGCGTAATAGCGGCTGAACTCTTTTTTATCCACCAGCATTTGCGCCAGTTCACTGAACATCATGCCGCTCAGGACATCGTTGATTTCGCCATGCTTCAGCCAGCGCCGTACGCGGTCAGCGTTAAATAAGGTTTTAAGATGATTATTGAGCCGCACCTGATCGGGCCAGGCCTGCTGAATGAGGCCTTTAATCATTAACTCAATTGCGCGTACCTGCTTGTGCGCCTGCTGTTGCTGGAGTTCACTTCCCGGGGCCAGCTCGGTGCTGTAGGTCAGAAGCGGCTGCTGCAGACGAAGATGTTCCAGCGTAGTCACAAACCGCATCGCCGCAATAAGCTGGTTTTCACTGACATCCTGCCCGCTTTCGTACTGCGGGACGCGCTGCTGCAGCAGGCGCAGCTGCAGCGTAAATTCCGACATCTCGGCATCATTCAGGTTAAGCTTCTTCGCAACCGTAGCCCATCCCCCGAGCCCTAAACGCGCGCTGTCCAGCTGTTCCAGAAACCAGCGTGGATCTTTCCCCTCAGAAACATGTACATTCAGAAGAAGCAAGATTTCCACCGACGCCTGGCGAATGACCGCCAGACAGTGTTCAAACTGTTCGCGGATATGATGTGATGTGCTGAGAGTCATTGTTTTCCTTAAGCGACAGCGAAGACATCCGGAATGGGCACTAACGGCCGTTTTTCTTTTTATTTATACGCGCTTAACCATACCTGACTTTCTGTTGAAATAAAGTGACAACCCTAAAATCATTTAAAATGCTTCAGGAGAATCTTAATGCCAGTTTTAATGACCTCACGCCTGAACTGCTCGCCCCTGCAGGAGCAAGACTGGCCCTTTTTTCTGGCGTTGCAGCAACACCCCGAAGTCATGCGCTTTGTTGCGGAGAACCGCCCCGTCGCAGCGATCCGGGAGGCGTTTGATTCGCGCCTGACGCCCTGGACGCCAGGCAGCGCGCACTGGCTGTGCCTCGTCGTACGTGATGCCCTCTCACAGGCCCCGCTGGGCGTTACCGGGTATATTCATCGGGAAGAAGATTGCGCCGAAGTGGGCTTTCTTTTTGCCCCCGAGGCGCAGGGCAAAGGTTACGGCTTCGAATCCCTGCAGGCGCTTTGCGATTACGCCTTTCATCAGGGCGGTATTCGTCGGCTCACCGCCACCGTCACCGCGGGAAACGTCGCCTCCAGGCGCCTGCTGGAAAAAGCTCGCTTCCAGCTGGAAGGCGAGCTACGTGAAAGCTATTACCTTTCCGGTCGCTGGCAAAATGACTGGTTATTTGGGTTATTACGGCAGGAATACCTGAACAATAATTCCTGATCAACAGCCATTTGGCGGATATTGCTCGTACCGCGATTCCTCTACAGTATCGCCATTAAGAGGAAACGAATATGAACGGTCATGCGCTAAATATATCTTCTGCCGCCATAGAATTAATAAAGAAACATCAAGGGCTTTCACTGGAGAAATATCGTGATGAAAAGGGTGTATGGGTTATCGGCTATGGGCATGTGATCCGCGAACGGGAAAATTTTCACGGCCTTATCACGCCTCTTCAGGCGGAATATTTACTCCATGAAGATATTCAGCTGTGTGAAACGCTGCTGCGGGAAAAGTGTATACATCCATTAACCCAGCAGCAGCATGACGCGCTGGTACTGATGATACTGAGTTTCGGCGTGACGTCTTCACTCCCGAAAGCGCTGCTTCAGGCCGTCGCCCGGGTGTAGTACATGGCTGCCTGGGTTCGGTTTTTTACCTCCAGCCGGCGAAAAAGCGCTTCCAGATGCGCTTTTACCGTGGCCGCACTGATGTTGAGATTGCGACCAATTTCTTTGTTTGATTCGCCCGCCGCCAGCAGCTTCAGCACCTCACGCTGACGCTCGCTTAAGGAAAGTAACGCCTGCGTTGACGATTGCTGGCTGACCCACTCAGCGGGAAAGCAGACCATCCCTCTGGACACGGAATCCAGCACGGCGGCAAACCGCTCAGGGTTAGCGTTACGGGGGATAATAGCCATCACGTTTCGCTGCATGAGTTGTTCAACCCATCGGGTCTCTTTTTTTGCCAGAACCATCATCACCCGTACCGACGGGAAGCGATGCATAATTTCATCCAGGAAAGAACTCCCCTCATCCTGAATTAAATTGCCGTCAATCATGACGATAGCAGACGGTGACGCGGATATTTGCGTCCATAAATCGTCTGCCTGACAAGCCCCCGTTATATTTATTTCAGGAATTAATTTCTGCAAACCGTGTATCGCTCCATGAATAAATATCGACTGCCTGTCAAACATGATTACTCGCATCGTATTTCTCCCTCTGAGAATAGCGAAGGGGGATTCTACATAGGCGCTATTTAAGAAAAAACTCAATGAATGGAGAGGTTACAAATCCGCGAGTGGTTTTTATATTTACCCGCATTTTGACACATCCATATTAAGGATTTCCTTAAGGGGTTCCCTCCCCTTAACATCAGACATCACAGGAACATACCGCCTGACACTTCAATACGTTGCGCGTTCATCCAGCCAAGCTTATCGCTAAGCAGCGCCGCAATGGCATCCCCGATATCGTCCGGCAAACCTACCCGCCCCAGCGCCGTCTGCGACGCCAGCATCTGGTTAAGCTGCGCGTTGTCGCGCACGCGCCCACCGCCAAAGTCGGTTTCGATCGCGCCTGGTGCGATAATATTGACGGAGATACCGCGCGCTCCAAGCTCCTTCGCCTGATAGCGGGTGAGCACTTCCATCGCCCCTTTCATGGCCGCGTAGGTTCCTGAGCCTGGCTGGGTGAAGCGGGCCAGTCCGCTGGAGACATTGAGGATCCGCCCCCCGTCGTTAAGCAGAGGCAGCAGGCGCTGTGTCAGGAAGAAAGGCCCTTTGAAGTGAATGTTCAGCGCCTCATCAAACTGGGCTTCCGTCGTTTCGGTATAGGGTGCGTATAAACCCGTTCCGGCATTGTTCAATAAATAATCAAATGTTTCGCGCTGCCAGACGCTCTTCAGGATCTCCTGAAGCTGTTGAGCAAAATTTTCGAAACTGGCGATATCCCCGACATTGAGCTTTAATGCCGCCGCCTTGACGCCTTTTTCCTGAATTTCGCGCACAACTTCCAGCGCTTCCTGCTGGCTACGATTGTAGGTCAGGATAATTCCCGTGCCGTCTGCAGCCAGCTTTAACGCAGCGTTTTTACCTAAGCCGCGGCTACCACCCGTCACTAATGCGATACGTTCAGTCATCATAAACCTCGTTTTGGCTGTTATGGAGATTGAGAAAGAGCTTATTAGGTGATAGAAGATCAATAAAGATGGGTAATAACGCTTCACTGTTTCAGTACAAACAACAATGAGCTTCATCTATGGATAAAATTCACGCAATGCAGCTGTTTGTTCGCGTCGCGGAACTGGAGAGTTTTTCCCGCGCGGCAGAGACATTAACGCTGCCGAAAGGCAGCGTTTCCCGGCAAATTCAGGCACTGGAAAACCGGCTTGGCACTCAGCTACTGCACCGCACCACGCGCCGCGTCAGCCTGACGCAGGACGGCATGGTCTATTATGAACGGGCAAAAGATCTGCTGGCGAACCTGGATGAGCTGGACGGTATGTTTCAGCACGATCCCTCCAGCATCAGCGGAAGGCTGCGCGTGGATATGCCCGTTAGCGTTGCTCGAAATGTCGTCATCCCCAAACTGCCTGCGTTTTTACAGCAGTATCCGGGTATCGAACTGGAGCTCAGCAGCAGCGATCGTCTGGTGGATGTGGTCCGGGAAGGGTTTGATTGCGTGGTCCGCGTGGGTTCCCTGAAGGACTCAGGGCTGATAGCCCGTCCGCTGGGCAAGCTGTCGGTGATCAACTGCGCCAGCCCGGATTATCTGGCGCGTTTTGGCTACCCTGACACGCTGGACGATTTGGGCTCGCACGCCGTGATTCATTATGCCGCGATGCTGGGAAGCCGCCCTCAGGGCTTTGAATTTTATAACGGAAGCACGACGCAGTGGATAAAAACGGGCGGGGTGCTAACCGTCAACAGCACGGAAACTTACCAGGCCGCCTGCCTTGCCGGGCTGGGGATCATTCAGGCCCCGCGCGTTGGGGTGCGCGACCTGCTGCGCGCAAAGAAACTGATTGAGATCCTCCCGCAGTATCGCGCGGAACCGATGCCTGTCTCCCTGATTTACCCCCACCGGCGCAACCTCTCTCGCCGGGTTCACCTGTTTATGGAGTGGCTAACCGAACTCACAAAAGCTTACGTGGACTAGTCGCAAGCTATAATTCAGTAACATCCAGCCAAACGAAAAAGGAAAAGACGCGTGACGCCGGAAAATAACCCGCAACGACCCACCCAACATTTAGATTATGAACCCATCAAGAAGATGGAAACCGAGCCGGAAGAGGCTAAAGCCCCTGGTACCGCCAGCAAGGCGCTGGGCACCGTCACCAGCCTGGCGGAGAAAATTCAGCAGTTTCCCATGGTTGCGCATCTTATACGTGCGACCGAGCGCTTTAATGACCGCATGGGGAACCAGTTCGGTGCCGCGATCACCTATTTTTCGTTCCTGTCGATGATCCCCATCCTGATGGTGTCGTTTGCTGCGGCCGGTTTTGTACTCGCGTCACATCCAACGCTGCTGCAGGATATTTTCAATAAGATCCTGAATAACGTCAGTGACCCGACCCTCGCCACCACGCTGAAAAGCACGATTAACACCGCCGTTCAGCAGCGCACCACCGTCGGGATCGTCGGTTTGCTCATCGCCCTTTACTCCGGCGTTAACTGGATGGGCAACCTCCGCGAAGCTATTCGCGCCCAGTCGCGCGAGGTGTGGGAGCGTAAACCGCAGGATCAGGAGAAAATTTGGGTTAAATATTTCCGCGACTTTATTTCGCTGATTGGCCTGCTTATCGCGCTCGTCGTCACGCTCTCCATTACCTCCGTGGCGGGCTCCGCGCAGCAGATGATTATTTCTGCGCTCTATCTTGATTACATCGAATGGCTGAAGCCCGCCTGGCGCGGCATCGGACTGGCGATTTCTATCTTCGCCAACTACCTGCTGTTCTTCTGGATTTTCTGGCGCTTGCCTCGGCATCGTCCGCGTAAGAAGGCGCTGCTCCGCGGCACATTGATTGCGGCGATCGGCTTTGAAGTGATTAAGATCGTGATGACTTACACGCTGCCGTCACTGGTGAAATCCCCGTCCGGCGCGGCATTTGGCTCGGTGCTCGGGCTGATGGCGTTCTTCTACTTCTTCGCGCGTTTAACCCTGTTCTGCGCGGCGTGGATTGCCACCGCCGAGTACAAAGGCGACACGCGAATGCCCGGAAAAACACATCGTTAATTCCGCTCTCGGGCTGATATTTCAGCCCGACTCATCATTTCAGCATATAAATCCAGTCCGTAACTTTTATTTAACCGAAAACCAGTTTTATCCACCAATATTTAAAAAACGTGAAGCATTTCATGGAAGCATTTTGGCTGGCCTGAACATTATCCGCTTTTTGTTGATTTTATAATCAGGAAGCTATTTTGTTACAGATTGAAATGTCGCTTTTGCTGTGCGTAATATGGCCTTTCGTTCGACAAAAAATAAGAAAATATTATGCAATCAACAGCCACAACACTCGACTCTGGTGCGGAAAACGTCCCGGTAAACTCGCGCAATAAAGTTGTCGTCGCATCGCTGATTGGCACCGCCATTGAGTTCTTCGACTTTTACATTTACGCCACCGCAGCGGTCATCGTTTTCCCGCATATTTTCTTCCCGCAGGGAGACCCGACGGCGGCGACGCTACAGTCCCTGGCGACCTTTGCTATCGCGTTTGTGGCGCGTCCGATTGGCTCCGCGCTGTTTGGACACTTCGGCGATCGTATTGGGCGCAAGGTCACCCTGGTGGCCTCGCTGCTGACGATGGGCATCTCCACCGTGGCGATCGGCCTGCTGCCGACCTACGAAACCATCGGCATTCTGGCGCCGGTCCTGCTGGCGCTGGCGCGTTTTGGTCAGGGTCTGGGGCTGGGCGGTGAATGGGGTGGCGCGGCGCTGCTGGCGACCGAGAACGCCCCGCCGCGTAAACGCGCGCTGTACGGTTCATTCCCGCAGCTTGGCGCGCCGATTGGCTTCTTCTTTGCCAACGGGACCTTCCTGCTGCTCTCCTGGCTGCTGACGGATGAACAGTTCATGAGCTGGGGCTGGCGTATCCCGTTTGTCTTCTCGGCCGTGCTGGTGCTGATTGGCCTGTATGTGCGTGTTTCCCTGCATGAGACGCCGGTGTTCGCAAAAGTAGCCGCGGCGAAAAAACAGGTAAAAGTGCCGCTGGGCACCCTGCTGACCAAACACGTGCGCGTGACCGTGCTGGGCACGTTTATCATGCTGGCGACCTACACGCTGTTCTACATCATGACGGTGTACTCCATGACCTACAGTACCGCCGCCGCGCCGGTTGGGCTGGGCCTGCCGCGTAACGAAGTGCTGTGGATGCTGATGATGGCGGTGATTGGGTTTGGCGTGATGGTACCGATTGCCGGCCTGCTGGCGGATAAGTTTGGTCGTCGTGCGAGCATGATTACGATCACCACGCTGATCATTCTGTTTGCTCTGTTCGTCTTCCCGCCGCTGCTGAGTTCAGGTAGCCCGGCGCTGGTGATGGCGTACCTGCTGATTGGCCTGAGCCTGATGGGGCTGACCTTCGGCCCGATGGGCGCGCTGCTGCCGGAGCTGTTCCCGACGGAAGTGCGTTATACCGGCGCGTCGTTCTCCTATAACGTCTCGTCTATTCTGGGCGCGTCCGTGGCACCGTATATCGCCACCTGGCTGCAGGCAAATTATGGTCTGTTCTACGTGGGCGTTTATCTGGCGGCCATGGCGGCGCTGACGTTGATTGCGCTGCTGCTGACGCATGAGACTAAGCATCAGGCGCTGTAAGCTAATGCCGGGTGGCGGCTACGCCTTACCCGGCAATAACAAACCGCACCTTACTTCTTCATCTGCGACAAAATCGTCCGGCATTGATTCGCCTCGCCTTCTGACGGCGAAATCAACGCCAGCAGCGCAGCGGCCGGGGTGACCAACGTCGCGAGGGCTGCGGCCACCGCGCCACGCGCAATCAGCGGCCCGGGCTTGACGCCCGCCTGCGGATTTTTGAAGGTCCCACGCACGTAAAGCGGCGAGCGCAGGGTAATAATACGAATCCCCTTACTTTCCGGATCGATGGTCAAATCCAGCTGTTCGGAGGCCATGCTGGCGGTACCGGTCACGTTAATCACCGCGTTTTCCGTGTCGAAGGCAAAAATCTGCGGACGCGCCACGCCGTTAACCAGATCCACATTCGCCGCCGCGCAGTTCACCCGCACCTCGTCATCGCCAAAGATTTGCCCGATGATAAAGTTACCGACGTTCAGCCCCAGGATCTCCATCAGGTTGCGGCTGACCAGACCGTCGTTCATTAGCAGTTTCAGGTTACCGTTGCCGCTGCCCAGCAGTGCCGCCACGGAATTCCCCACCCCGCGAATGTCCGCATCGCCGTTCATTTCACCGAGGGTTTTCTGCATCAGCTCCACGTTCGGCATCAGCTCTTTCAGCTTCAATCGACGCGCCTGGATCTCCGCCCGCCCCTGCATCGGCTTTTTATCGCCTTCCAGGTGAATGTTAGAGGAAATCGTCCCGCCCGCCATGCCAAACTTCAGCGGCTGCAGGCGCAGGTCGGCATTTTTCAGGATGATATGCGTCGAGAGATCGCTCAGCGGCAGCGTGCTGCCATGCTCAATCTTGCGCCCTTTGAAGCGCACATCTGCATCCATCACGTCCCACTTATCGGTTTCAAAGCGATCGTAAGGCAGCACTTTTCCCGCAGGCTGAACGTCCTTCTTAACCTCTTTTGACTTTGTCCCTTTGCCCGAATCCACGCCTATCAGCGGGCCAAGATCGGCCAGACGCAGCTGGCGGGATTCGACATCCCCTTCCAGTTTTGGCCGTGGTTTTCCGGTGGTGTAGGTCAGCGTGCCGTGAATATCGCTGTCGCCGATGCGGCCGTTGAAATCCCGGTAGTCGAAAACGGACGATTTTTCGGTATCAATTTTGGCAACCAAATGCCCGTCCGTTTCGAACGGCGGGGTATCCGGCAGCAGTACGCCGGTCAGTTCATACAGTTCGCCAAGCGAGTCACCGGCGAACTTGAGCTGCAGGTCGACGCCCCCCATGTTCATCGGGTCGTTGACCGTCCCCACAAACGCCACTCGCGTATTCCCCGAGCGGAAATCCGCCTGTACCGGGAACGGCATGCCTTCGCTCCGGAGCGCCAGCATGCCGCCGATTTTCCCTTTCCCGTTAAGCGGCTGACCGTTGTAGCGCCCTTTTGCCGTCAGGCCGAAGACATAATCACCCGCTTTGGCGCTATCGCCTTTCGCTTTATTGCCCGTGACTTCGCTAAACGGCAGCGGTTTACCCAGCGGATCGACCAGGATCTCCACGTCTGCCTTGCTGACCTTATCGTCGATGGCGATCCGCCCGCGATCGAAAAGAATATTGTCCAGACGGAATGACCACGAAGAGGGCTGGGCATTCGGATCTTTTTCGCCGTCGCTGGCAAGGTTAAACGACCAGTTATTGTTTTTTTCAGAGAGGCGGATCAGGCGCGCATCGGGCTGCTGGAGCTTGATCCACGGCAGATAGACGGTTTTGGTCAGGAGCGCTAGCGGCGCCAGCGTGGCTTCCACGCGCGGCAGATGCACCATGGTCACTTCGGGGATATCTGGCGGGTTGCCGAGAATAATGTCGTCGGCGTGGACGTGCGGCCAGGGGATCCAGCTTCGCCAGCCGGTCTCCTCTTTCTGACGCTCCCATACCACACCCAGATCGCCACGAATGGCGAAGGGACGGTTCAGCTCAGTTGAGACTTTCTGGTTGATGGTCGGCTTAAGGCGGTTCCAGTCAAACGTCGCGATAATGATGACGACGATCGCGATCAACAACAAGAAAATCCCTGTAATCCAGGAAATGACCCTGGTTGTTTTTGTCATTGTTATCCCCTTTCCTGATGACCTGTCCTGTAAAACTATAGTCCAGACAAAGGGAAACGGGGCTATCAGAGGGTCGTTCTGGCGCTTTCGAGGAGATCCATCGGCACAGGGCGAGAGAGGAAATAGCCTTGCGCCGCCGCTGCGGGAGAGTTTTGCACATCACGCCACTCTTCCAGCGTTTCCACGCCTTCAACGATCACCCCCTGGCAATAGCGATTCATCAACTGCAATAACAGTGTAAACAGATTCCGCCCTTCCGAGGTCTGGCGCAGCATGATGAACAGATCGCGGGCCACCTTGATGTAGTCGTAGCGCACTTCGCTGAGGGCCGAGAAGTTCGCCATACCGGTGCCAAAGTCATCCAGCCACAGCGGGCCAAATTCACACATTGACGCAAACGAGGAATCCTGCGGCAGGCGCACGTGCTCCACCAGCTCAAAGCGCAGCCACGGCAGGGTGGCGATCAGCTCCTGCAGCTTCGCGTTCTGACGCAGCGCCAGCAGAGTTGGGCCATCCACGTTCACCGAGGCGAGGATCGTATGCTGCTCGAAAAAGGCCTGTTTCGTCGCCAGCATACGGAGCTGCTCTTCCAGCACGTCCAGACGCTGGCGAACGGCAACTTCGGCAAAATAGCGATCCGGCGCGATGCGCTGAGTAGGGTTTGAGGGATGCGTAACGACGGTCAAAATTTCAATTGCCATCAGCCGACCGTCCGTTCGATAGATCGGCTGCCAGGTGTACGCGCGCTCACATTGCAGCCAGTAGCGATGCTCCTGCAAGTTCTCAATACTTGCCTCAGGCGTAGTGCTCAGCCGCTGGATAACCTGCTCTGACTTCATTTCAGATGTCCTGTTGTTGGGATAGCCTTTCTGGACTCGTCACAGGATTATCGGCGCGATAATTGAGAACTTTATGTTCAATTCACCGTGAAAATGAAATTAAGATGACAGAAATTTGCCGGAACACGCGCTGGCTCAAATAAAATAATGGAACACCGTTTTAATATAGTTGACCATCTAATTCACTCGGCGCACACTGCTGAAAATTCTTCTGTTCAGGTTCACGACTATGTCCAAAAAAATTGCCGTGATTGGCGAATGCATGATTGAGCTGTCACAAAAAGGCGCGGAAGTCAGCCGCGGATTTGGTGGCGATACGTTAAACACCTCGGTTTACATTGCCCGTCAGGTTGCGCCTGAGGCACTCGCCGTGAACTACGTCACCGCCCTTGGTACGGACAGCTTCAGCCAGCAGATGCTGGAAGCCTGGCAAAGTGAACATGTTGACACCTCGCTTATACAGCGTATGGAAAACCGCCTGCCTGGACTGTACTACATCGAAACTGACAGCACCGGCGAACGCACGTTTTATTACTGGCGTAACGAAGCCGCGGCCAAATTCTGGCTGGAGAGCGACGCAGCTGCGGCCATCTGCGAAGAGCTGGCGACGTTTGACTATCTCTATCTGAGCGGCATTAGCCTGGCGATTTTAAGCCCGACCAGCCGCGAAAAGCTGCTCTCACTGCTGCGCGAATGCCGCGCCAACGGCGGGAAGGTGATTTTTGATAACAACTACCGCCCGCGCCTGTGGGCCAGCCGCGAAGAGACGCAGCAGGTTTATCAGCAGATGCTGCAGTGCACGGATATCGCCTTCCTGACGCTCGATGATGAAGACGCCCTGTGGGGTGAAAAGCCGGTTGAGGATGTGATTGCCCGCACGCAGGCGGCAGGCGTGAGCGAAGTGGTGATTAAGCGCGGCGCGGAGTCGTGCCTGGTCGCGATTGCGGGTGAAGCGGTGGTTGAGGTCCCTGCGGTGAAGCTGGCCAAAGAGAAAGTGATTGATACCACCGCGGCGGGGGATTCCTTCAGCGCGGGCTACCTGGCGGTACGCCTGACGGGGGGAACGCCGGAAGCGGCGGCACAGCGTGGGCACCTGACGGCCAGCACCGTGATTCAGTATCGCGGGGCAATTATTCCGCGCGAGGCGATGCCTGTTTAGTTTCCCCTAACCCTCTCCCCAAAGGGGAGAGGGTTAGCGTGAGGGGGTTACTGCCCCTGCGGAATATCCGACGCGTCCTGGTGTAGATCATCAGCTGTTGCAGCCTGCGCCGGCTGCGACGCGGTGGCCATAATGGAATCCCAGGTCTTCTGAAGTTCCTTCATGTCATATTCCGGCTCGCCTTTCGGCTGCAGAAGGATCAACGCCATATCCTGAGACAGCTGCTGACGTAAATCCTGATTCAGCATATTCACAGTCAGACCGTTCAGGAAGTCCTGACGCAGCTTCTGGTACTGCTCAGGCGCAATGTCGACAACCTGATTCTGCAGGGAGCGAATCCGCTGGCTGATCAGAATGTCGGTATCGGCGCGAGCGTAGGTGGCAAACAGCTTCTGCAGCTCCAGTTTTTTCTGGGCCAGCAGCGCGTTGAACTCCTCTTCAGAGAGCCCCTCTTTACGCACTTTTGCCAGCTCTTTCGCCACCACACCCAGGTTCGCATTCAGTTTATCGCCCGGCGATTCAACGTTAATGGCACATTGCGCACGCTGGAACAGCACGCGGCAGTCAAAGCCAAGGCCAATGTTCTTCACGTTGTTTTTGCTGAGCGTCTGCTGAACGTGCCAGAACAACGCTTCACGCGCCAGATCGGCACGCCAGTAGCGCAGCAGCGCCGCAGACTCGCGAATAGGCTGCCAGGCGTTATCCCACATCACGGAGAGCCTGTCCTGGCGCACGGTGTCCGTCATAATGCTGACAGGCTCGGCGCGCAGCGGAGAGAGCGTCGGGACAGGGGCTGGCGTTTCGCGTTTGCCCTTCAGATCGCCAAACGCTTTGTTGATCTGCTCAACCACCGCGCGGCTATCCACATTGCCGACGACGATCAGCGTCATCGCGTCCGGGGTGTACCATTTCTGGTAGAACGATTTTACCTGTTCGACGTCCACCGGCTGCTTCAGCGGCTCTGCCGGATCGTGCCCCAGCAATGTTGAGCCTTTCAGACGGTAACGCCACCAGCCCTCTTTGGTATCCGCAGGCCAGGTCGCCACCATGTCGCCGTTGCTCAACGCATAGTTCACGGTGTCCGGCGTAATCGCCAGGTTGCCAGAGGCATCGGAGAGATAGGTAAGGGCTTCTTTAAGCAGGTCGTTACGGTTATTTGGCAGGCTCAGGTTAAACATGGTGTAGTCATAGGAGACCACAGCCGGAGGAAGGGGACGTTTCGGATCGATGGCCTGTTGCCACAGCGAACGCACCTGTACTGCCTGCAAGCTGCCGCTCTGCGTGAGCGCCAGACGGGGAATAAAATGGCTAAAACCGGTTTGCTGAGTGCTTTCCGTAAGGGAGCCGGTATTTACGGACAGACGGATTTCAATACGATCGCTGGGACGCTGTGGAGTAGATAACACCTGCCACTGAAAACCGTTCGCTAGCGTGCCTTGTTGCCAGGCCGGGTCTGGCTGGAGCGCATCTGCCTGCACATAACTGGCTGCTGCCATCATCAGCAAAC
Source organism: Enterobacter cloacae complex sp. P27C (assembly GCF_014895705.1). Lineage (NCBI taxonomy): Bacteria > Pseudomonadati > Pseudomonadota > Gammaproteobacteria > Enterobacterales > Enterobacteriaceae > Enterobacter > Enterobacter cloacae complex sp. P27C. Next base: position 20,391 of record NZ_JADBQB010000009.1, on the reverse strand, counting down.
CGCCGGTTAAGAGTCGAATTTTTGTGCCCTGCATGTGAACCCCTGATCAACATTCCTGGTTAAAAAAGAGTGTCTCGCGACGCGCTGCACTCTAAAAGATGACGATGAAAACACGTCGATTAGACCGCGCGTTCGGCAAAACGTCACGGTCCGAAGTGAAATATACCCAAAAAAAATCTTGTCGAATTATGACAGGTATGAACAGTTATTATGCGCAGGAGCCCGCATCCCGACAAGGGAATGCGGGCAATTGTGACAAGATTAGGAGGTTAAACCAGGATTTTTGCTATCAGACGCGCGATTATTCAGCGTATCGTTGAGCTTCTTGTGATCCAGCTCTTTCACCCATTTCGCGACCACCACCGTGGCCACGCCGTTACCCACCAGGTTGGTAAGGGCACGCGCCTCAGACATAAAGCGGTCAATACCAAGAATGAGTGCCAGACCCGCCACCGGCAGATGCCCCACCGCAGAAATGGTGGCCGCCAGCACGATAAAGCCGCTGCCCGTCACGCCCGCAGCCCCTTTAGACGACAGCAAGAGCACCACCAGCAGGGTGATCTGATGGAAAATATCCATATGGCTGTTGGTCGCCTGGGCGATAAACACGGCCGCCATCGTCAGGTATATCGAGGTACCGTCCAGGTTAAAGGAGTACCCCGTCGGGATCACCAGGCCGACCACCGATTTACGGCACCCGAGCTTTTCCATCTTGTCGAGCATACGCGGCAGCGCCGATTCTGAAGAGGAGGTCCCCAGAACAATCAGCAGCTCTTCACGGATGTAGCGGATGAATTTGAAAATGCTGAAGCCTGTCGCACGGGCGATGGAGCCCAGCACCACCACCACGAAAAGAATACAGGTGATGTAGAAGCAGATGATCAGCTGACCCAGTTGCACCAGCGTACCAACGCCATACTTGCCGATGGTGAAGGCCATCGCACCGAAGGCACCGATCGGCGCCAGGCGCATGATCATATTGATGATGCCAAAGATGACCTGCGAGAAGCTTTCAATCACGTTGAAGATAAGCTGGCCTTTGCTGCCCAGACGGTGCAGGGCGAAGCCAAACATCACGGCAAACAGCAGCACCTGCAGAATGTTTCCGCTGGCGAAGGCGCCGATGACGCTGCCAGGGATGACGTCCAGCAGGAAGGCGACCACGCCCTGATCCTTCGCCTGTTCGGCATAGACCGCGACCGCTTTGGCATCCAGCGTAGAGGGATCAACGTTCATACCCGCGCCAGGCTGTACCACGTTGACGATGATCAGACCAATAATCAGCGCAAGGGTACTGACCACTTCAAAGTAGAGAAGCGCCACTGCACCGGTACGGCCCACCGCCTTCATGCTTTCCATACCAGCGATGCCCGTTACCACCGTACAGAAGATCACCGGGGCGATGACCATTTTAATGAGCTTAACGAACGCGTCGCCAAGCGGTTTCATTTGCGCGCCCAGCTCCGGGTAATAGTGACCCAGCAGAATACCGATGGCGATGGCTGTCAGGACCTGGAAATAAAGACTTTTGAAGAGTGAGGTTTTCATAGGGTGTCCTTGGGAAGAAAAACCACAGGCTTTGTAAGGTTATGGTTAACCTGCGGCTCTAAAATAACACCCGTATAACAGGACAGAAATAAACCCGGTTCAAATTTGAAACACAAATGTTAAGAACTTTGAACTGGCTCGCACAAGCCAGCAACAAAATTACACTTTTGCGTTATGGTCAGCGCCAGAAAGGTATCGCTGCTCGAAGACATCCGGCGGCACTGCGGGGGCAAAAAGGTAGCCCTGGCCGCTCTCGACGCCCGCCTCTGCCAGCCAGACGCGTTGCGCTTCGGTTTCAATCCCCTCGGCAATAAGGTGCACCTTGAGGCTGCGCGCCATCTGGACGATGGCCTGCACCATGCTGCTGTCCTCCGGCAGCCCGTCGACAAACGATTTATCGATTTTGAGCACGTCCACCGGCAGGGCTTTCATGTGCTGAAGCTGGCGCAGCCCGGCGTACCCCATACCAAAATCGTCCAGCGCGATGCGAATGCCGGCATTGCGCAGCGGCTTCAGGATGGCCACCGCGTCGTTAGGATCGTCAATGCGCCGGCTCTCCGTCACTTCCAGCGTCAGCGTATCAGGCTTGATCCGGTAGCGGTGGATCAGCTCCAGCATCTCGGAGACCATCGTCGGATGCATAAGCTGCAGGGCAGACAAGTTGACCGACAGCGGCAGCGTTACGCCGCGCTCCTGCCAGGCGGCAAGCTGGCGGCAGGACTCCTCCAGTACCCAATAGCCAACGGTGACCATCAGGCCGCAGGATTCGATGCGCTCAATCAGCCCCTCCGGCAGCTCCCAGGAGCCATCCGGCTGCTGCAGGCGGAGCAGTGCCTCGGCGCTTTTCACTTCCCCCGTCTGTAAATTCACCTGCGGCTGTAGCCAGAGGGCGAACTGACGGTTATCCAGCGCGGTCAGGATATCGCTCTCTTCCGTCAGGCGCTGCTGCGCCTTTTCCATCTGCTCTGGGTCGAAGAACTGGATCTGATTTTTCCCTTTGCGCCGGGCAGTAAACGCCGCCGAGAACGCGCGGCGGTACAGCTGCTCCGCCGTTAAATCACCGTAGTACATGGCGATACCGATACTGGCGCTCGGACGAAGCTGGATGCCCTGCACGGGCAGCCGCTCATTTATGACAGTAAGTACTTGCTGACCTAATGTGATAGCGTGCCACGGCTCTTTCACGCCGTTGGCAATCACCACCAGGTCGTAACCGCTGACCTGGGTCAGCACCATGCGCGGGGCAAGGACAGACTTCACCTTTTCCACCAGCGTCAGCAGCAGCATTTCACGCTGGCTCTCCTTGAGCACGCCCGCCGTGTCCTGCAGGGTTTCACAGGCAATCACCATCAGCGCCGTGGTTTGCTGCCGCGCAACGGTCTGCTCCAGCATTGCCATCAGAAACGCTTTATTAGGTAGCTCCGACACCGGGAAGCGCGTGGCGCTGTTGTTTAGCTCATCCTGATGACGCTGGATGCGCTGCTGGTTGAGGTTGTAGCTGCGCACCAGCATACCGATCTCATCGTCTTGATGCAGACGCGGCAGCTCAAGCTGGTGCCCCAGTTGATCCTGCGGCGAAAGCCCATTCAGCTCGCGGGCGATACGGCGCAGCGGGTGAACAATGAGGCGGTTTATACACCACGTCAGCGCTACGCTGATGATCAGGGTCATAAGTAAGCAAGTGGTCACTAACGTAACCACCCAACTCATGACGAATTTATACATCCGGTACGAGTCCGCCTGCAGAACCAGGTAGGCCAGTGGCTGCGGATTGGCAGGACGTTCCAGCGAATAGAGAGGCAGAGAAATTTGCACCGGCAGCTCAAACAGGCGCATCACCATCATCGGGACGGGACGCTCCGGGATAAAACTCATCCGCAACGCCTGGAACTGGTTGGGTAAGACGACATCGGCGCGGCTAACGACCCCGGCAGGCTGAATGCGCTTTAAGATGGTTTCCGCTTCGGGAATGTCCCCTTTCAGGATCGAGGCGGAGAGCGGGCCGCGCACCGAGCGGGCGATACTTTCTAACTGCGAAGCCGTGTTATAGCGATTCTGCTGTACGGAATGAAACAGCAAAATTACGCAGAAGAGCAGTACAAACAGCATAGTGACGGCAGAGACCATCGCCATTTGTTTGATCGTTAATGAACGGCTGACACGCAAAATGACTCTCCACAAAACTCGAAGCGCAGGGCGCGCCAGGGTGTAAACCTGGCGCGCCTGAGTATACCCGATTGCCGCGCTATTAAGAGAGACTTACAAATGGATTAAGGAAAATCCGATTACCAGTCCGCGTAAGGAATAAGCGGCTGCGGCGGTAAGTCCATATCGCCCTGCCAGCCTGCAGCAGAGTAGCGCACATAAATTAGCGCATGGCTTGGGGTGTAATCTTTCGCTTCCTGAATATCCACGCCCATGCCCACAAACCAGTTGGAGGTGACCCGGCGTTCGATAATTGCCCGCGCGGTATAACCCGTCCCGGAGGAGGAGCTGCCGGTTTCCATCGCGCCACGGTCGGTATAGCGGCCTGGCTCATCGGTCGGGATCAGGCTCTGGATCGGGTAACGCAGCTCGTCTTTGGTTTTGGAGTGGGACCAGGACACCGAGCCACCCAGCTCCCAGGACCAGTTTTCCGTACGCTTACGCCAGGTCACCGGCAGCGCGAAGGAGACATACTCCTGCGGGCTGTAGTAGCCGCCCTGACCGAGGGAATAGCCGCTCAGATCCTTATCGTAGTGCCAGAGCATATTGGAGACACCGACCGTCAGGCGCTCGTTGTTTTTATTAATGAGCTTGTAGTAATAACCCGTCATCCAGCGGACGCGCCAGTTATCTTCCACATTTTTACCGGTCAGCGTTTCCGCGTTCAGGCTTGACCAGACGCCGTTCGCCTCGCCTTTGTCATAGCTGATGCTTACCCCGCCGCCCGTCGCGCGCACGCCGCCCCAGGTGGTGCCGGTATTGGTATCTTTTTGCCCGGCGAACGCCAGCAGAGAGCTGGAGATAGGCCGACGATGGGCGTTGACGGTGTAGCCGATGGGGCCTAAATCGCTGCTGTAGCTGATACCGCCCACCACGTCGACGACGTCAAAGCCCATTGGCGTGGTACCAATATCCATCGCCCAGGTTTTATTCTGCCAGCCAACGGCGACGCTGGCGCCGCTGTCGCTCTGGCTGGTGTTGCCGCTACACGGCGTGTCGTAGCAGGTCCCCCATTTAGGGTCGTAGGTTCCGTTATTGTTATCAAAGGTGCCGGCGTCCATGTTGACCAGATCGCTTCTGAAGAACATGCGCCCGTCAGAGAGCGGGGCGTCCACCTGGAGCATGGTGGTATGCGCTTTCAGGTCGGAATAGCCGCCCGTGCCGCTGGAGCCCCAGTAGTCGTGCTGCAGCGTGACGTTAATATCCTGCTGACGGTACAAATCACCGGCGTCACTGCGCACGCCGCGCTTCAGCCAGTCATCTTTTTCATCGTTACGCGTCAGACGGGTGAAACTGTCATTGTCCACCGGACGCGTCGTGGTGATGCCGGACGACACCATCGCATCTTTATACGTCTCCAGCGCCTGCTGCGGCTGGCCGTTTTGCGTCTGGAAGCGGGCAGCATCACGCAGCACCAGCGCGCTTTCCATGGAGGCGGGCTGCGATTTAGCCTGCGGAATGATTTTGCTGAAGGTCTGTTCTGCGGCAGCGGAATCGCCCAGACCTGCCTGCGCCATCGCGATCCGGCGCTGCATATTGAGCGACAGCGGCTGGCCGTTTTGCGCGGCGGGCAGTTTCGCGAGCTCCGCACGGGCGGCATCTTTGTTACCTTCCGCGCTGTAAATTTCGGTCAGACCGAGGATCGCGTCTTCGTTCTGCGGCTCACGCTGCAGGACGGCGCTGTACGTCGTTTTCGCCGCGTTCAGATCGCCACGCTGCTGCGCCCAGTCCGCCAGCGTCAGGTCGATGCGGGTGGAGGCAGGCTGCTGACGCAGAAGATTTTCCGCCTCCTGCTCTTTGCCGCTGTCGCGCAGGCGGTTGGCGGTTTCCAGCACCTGATTGCTTTGCAGACGGTCGGCAAGTTCCTGAATGTTGCCGTTCCACTGGCTGCGCGGCAGGGTATTCAGATGCGCCAGCGCGGCCCGGTCCTGATCGTTTCCGGACAGGTAGAGCCCGTTGGCATACACCTGCTCCGGGTCAGACGGTTTCTGGCTGGCAAGCTGGCGCATCAGGGTATCCGCCTGGCTGCGCTGGCCCGCGCTGTAGAGATCGCGCGAGAGACGATACGTTATCCAGACGTCACCGGGCGAGAGTGCCAGACGGCGACGCTGAATTTCTGCCGCCTGAGCGTATTTCCCCTGACTCTCCAGCTGTTCTGCCTGGGCGGAAAGCTGCTCGTTAGTCAGGCTACGCTCAATATCATCAATACTCCTGCGCTGGCTGGCAGAGAGCGACTGGATAAACTGCGAGGCTTTCTCCGGGGACTGCACGCGGTAAACATTGGCAAGGCCGCGAACCGCATTGCTGTTGCCGCTGTCCATACGTAACGCCTGGCGGTAATAACGCTCCGCCGCGTCGTTATCTTTACGCGCGGCGGCAGCATCTCCCAGCCCCAGCACCGCATAGCTGTCGGTATTGTCGACGTTGCGCGCCTGCTGATAGTAACGCTCCGCCTGCGCCGGGTTATTCGCCTTCAGCGCCGCATCCCCCTGCTGGATCAGCAGCCAGTAGCGGTTAACCTTCAGCAAGCTGTCCCATTTACCGCGGTTATCGCTCTGCGGATCGAGGGCAATCGCCTTTTCAAACTGTGCCACCGCGCGGGCGCGGTCGCCTTTCTGGGAATAGGCCTGCCCCAGAGCCCCCACCGCTTCACTGTCGGCATGGTTGGCGCTTACGGCTTTTTGCAGCTCCGCCACCGCCTTACTCCCCTGCCCGGCATCCACTGCCGCCAGCCCTTCCGCTTTCGCGCGGAACGCCGGGTCAGCGAGCTGCTTTTGCTGTGCCTCAAGCTGGGCGCGCGCCGCCGCGACGCTATCGCCGTCGCTGAAGACGGTCAGGTATTTTTGCAGCGCGGTGACGCTGGCGCTGCTGGCTGGCTGGTCTTTGATCTGCTCATACCACATGTCAGAGGCCTGGCCGCGGCCGCCGGTGGATTTAGCCATCTCCTGCAGCACCGCAAAGCCTTCATCACGGCGTCCGCTCTGGAACAGAAGCTGGGCCAGCGTCGTCTGGAGCTGCGTATTCCCAGGGCTGCTGCTGTTTATTTTTTTCAGCTGGTTAATGGCCGCATTGCGACGGGCAGGATCTTTCGCCACCACATTCCAGTATTCCGTCGCCACGTCGCCGCCCGGCGGGTTGCCGCCAAAGAGCTTGTCATAGGCGGCAATCGCCTCCTGCGTGTGCCCTGTCGTAGCGAGTAAGCGCGCCTGCTGAAGCTGCTGGCGGCCATCCGGGGTGGAAAGCAGCATGGTATTGCGTGAGGACTGGTACGCGCCGGAGTCAGGGGCGATCCCCTTCAGGCGGTCCAGCTCTTTTTGCGCTCCGGCGTTATCGCCCTGGCGCAGCAGGTAGCGAAAGCGGGCGGCAATGACGTCAGGGTTGTTCGGATCGATCAGCTCAAGACGGTAGAGCGACTGACGAACCAAATCCTCGCGATGGGTCGATTCGCCCAGCCGAACCTGCTCCAGCAGCTGTTTCTGCTGCGGAGAGTTAACGGCCTGCGCCAGCGGCATCAGTGCCAGCCCAAGCGATAGAGTGAGTAGATTTACTGTGAACTTGCGCATTCCTGGCCCCAATCCGGTATTAATTCACCCTTAGCGGTGAAGCGAAAACGATGCTGATCCCATCCCTGACCAAAAAGAGTCAATACATAGCTGTAGTAGGCATTGTTATCGGGAAAATGGTCTGCCACGCGCTGGCGCTGAACCGCCTGGGCATCGCGCTGCTGTAAAAACGGCAGCATCGCGGCAGAGAACCCGACCGGGCCATTGCCGGTGTGTTTACCCGTCGCCACATCCACTTTCTCCGGCGGCACGCCCTGTTTAATTGTCTTTGCCGCCATCGGCTGGAAGCGCGTCAGCAGCCGGGCTTTTTGAGGATCTTTATCGCTCATCATGCCCACCCAAAGGTAGACACGGATGGCGTCATACCCCCCTTCCAGCGTTTTATCCTGCTGTAGCTGCCAGCCTTTGTTTTTCTGATACTGCACCCAGTTCGGCGAGAATCCCTTCGGCGCGCTTTCCAGTAGCAGCCGCAGATTGGTTTCACGCAGCGTGGTCCACGGGGCACCGTAGCGGGTGAAATAGCTCGCTAACTGTGGAGGAAGGTAGCTGGGGTTAAAGCGCCAGGCGTTTTCTTCGGCAAAACCAACTTTACCGGGAAGCAGCATTGAGCCGAGCCCCGGCACTTTCACTACTTCCTCGCTGGCAATGCGTTTTAGCAGTGCCTTGCCCGTTTGGGTATAGTCCGGGTCTTTCCATAACCGGCCCGCTTCGAGCAGCGACCAGGCAATCCAGACATCGGCATCTGAGGCGGAGTTGGTATCAATCACCCCCCAGTTTTCTTTGTCTTTCTGTCCCCAGAGCCAGGCGGGCAGACGATCGTTGAGATTGCCACTGGCGAGGTTATCGCGCGTCCACGTCAGCAGCTGGTCAAACGCCTTGCGATCGTTAGCGGCCAGGGCAAAGAACAACGCATAGCTTTGCCCTTCCGACGTTGTAATTTTGCGCGTGTCGCTCGGATCGATGACGCGCCCGCCCTCGCTGATGTAATCCTTTTTAAACTGCTCCCAGGCAGGCCAGGTACAGGCGGCGCGAAGAGGGATCGCCGCCAGCATCAACGCTGCGACTACACACCAGCGAAAGGCTTTCATCACGTCTTACTCATCCGGGTTAAGGCGACGACGGCTGATGATGCGCAGCAGACGCCACAGCACCCATGCCAGCAAGACCACGCTGACCGCAGCCAGGATGGCGAGCAGAACCGGATGGTTCGACAGCGCATACCACAGGCGCTCGAACCACGGCAGATGGCCGACGTAATACACATCACCCACGCGCAGGCTGTTGACACCGGACTCGCGGATCACCGACACAGAACCAAACATCGCGGCACGTTTGCCGCTGTCGTTCATCGCGGTATTCAGCAGTTCATAGCCACGCGGGCTGTCCGCCAGCAGGGCTATCACGCTACGCTGATCGTTGTAAGGAGACTGGAAGCCCACCACCGCAGCCATCGCCCCCTGAGAGGTTACGGCCGTCTGCGCGCTGGCCTTACGGTCGTTCACGTCCGGCATAATGCTTGGGAACTCGGTCTGGCGAAGCGGCGTGTTAACCCACGACTCGGTGGCTTTCACCAGCAGGTCGATACGTTTTTCATCCTTCAGCTTGTCCGGGATGGTGCCGATCACCATGATATCCGCATCTTTGTTCTGGATCTGACTGCCATCGTCCGTCAACGTGACGTTAACTGCCGGTAATCCGGTTTGCGCGCCTACGGTTGCCATGGTGTCGAGCAGGGTCGTCACCTGGCCTTCGTTTGGCGCTTTTGGCATCACCACAATGGATTCAGAGAGATCGGCCATGCGGCTGAACGGGAAACCCGCGTTAGCAAAGGCACGCAGATCCGGCATCGCCAGGAAATGGTAGTACTTCGAGAAGTCGATGGTCGACTCATCGCCGATCACAACGTGGTTTTGTACCGGCTGGAAGGTGATGCAGTTATCCACCGAACCGCCAGGCATCGGGTTCATGTACTGGAAATCAAAACGCAGCTGGTTGATCGCGCCAAGCTTCAGCGCCGGAATAGAGACGTCCGTTTTACCGTCCAGCAGCCCCTGCAGCACCGGCAGGCGGAGCATCAGACGGTTGGTGTCTTGGGTACTTTGCAAGCTGAACGATTGTAGGAACTGGTTGTTCAGGCTGATATCCATGCGCGAGCTGTCTTTCGTCGCCGGCGCGGTATAGCGGTAGTTGAGATTGATATCAATGCCGTTGGTGCGCAGCAGGTACAGATCCGGCGGCAGGTTCAGCGACAGGCTAATCGGCGATGGCTCCAGCCCGGACGCCTGCAGCTGCTCTTCATAGGTTTTCAGTTCACCAAACGTCACGGCGCGGTCGGTACGCACCCAGTTTGGCGCGTCATAAGGTTTACGCGCCAGCAGCGGCTTAACTTCGTCCACCACCACGCTGTTGCCGCGGAAAAGGACGTTGCCCTGAGCAATCGCCTTCGCGGCCTGGACCAGATCTTTATCATCACGACCAAAGACCACCAGCAGCTTCACGTACGGGTTATCCGGGTGGCTTACCATCTCAATGGTTGGCGCTTTGACTTCCGGGTGGTCGCGCAGGAAGCCCGGACGCTTCGCGTTGGTTGCAAAGACAATCGCGTTCCTGTCCGGCATTTTGTCATACATCACCGGGAAGTTCTGACCGCGCCAGCCGGAGCGGGAGCCAAACCAGGAGGCCACAATGGTCGCCGCCAGCTGCTCGGTCACGTCAGGGGACGATGCAAACACCATCGGCAGCGTGAGCGGACGGTTATCACGCGGGTCGAAGAACGGAACCGGGAACGCCGACAGATCGTTTTTCAGCGCCAGCGGCTGGTAGGTCATCTGCAGCGAGGAGTTACGCCCGACGTCCAGCCACAGCGTGTTGCTGGCGGGGTTTTCGCAGACATCGCGGTAGTGACCAACAAACTCCAGACGGATACGGTTAAAGTCGGTGATGAACAGCGGGTTAATCGGCACCTGCGCCTGTGTTTTCTTACCCAGCTGCTCTTTGGTCACCGGCAGAACGTCCATCAGTTCATCGTTCAGGTAGACCTTCAGCTGAGACTGCGTCGGCAGCAGGGATGGCGACGGGGTGTATTCAAGGTTCAGTACCGCATTTGAAACAACCTCATCGCTGCGCATACCAAATTCAATGCTGCCGTTAGGGTTGACGCCGCGCAGCACCATGCTGCCCGGCGGCGGCGCAATTTGCGCGAAGGTCAGCTTCACGTCCCGCGACGGCACATTATCCGCGACAACGGGCGCGTTAGCCCCCCGCACGCCCGGCATCACCTGCCCGATGACCGGATTCACGGCCGGCAGGGTGTTCCCCTCCGTTGGCTGGTTCGGAATGATGTTTTCTGTTTGACCGGGTGCCGCCGTAACAACCGGATCGGTTGCCTGCGCGACGACAGGTACCGTCGGCGCAGGCGTCGCCGCTGCGTTACCGGGTGCTGCGTTAGCCATTGTTGCGGGAAGTGCACTCACTCCCATTGCCACTGCACATAACCAGGAAAGTTTTGTTTTCATCGCGTTATCATCATTGTTGAGCCATAACCGGGTCCGCCTGCTTCGTCTCATCCCGCTCGGGACGACGAGGAATGAACGACACGACCCAGGAAACCAGCGAAGTAAGTGACCGGAAAATTAATTTCACCGACGACGGGGCAAATTCTGCAAGGTGACGATAGCCACGGAACCCCAGCTTCAGAATATCCAGCAGGCTTTCCAGAGGTTTATCTTCCGGGAAGCTGTCCTGCCAGAGAGCCCATGTATCCGCACGGGCAAACGTACACTGCACAAAATCAATGTGTTGCTTTTTGGTCAACGGCATCAGCTGCAGACCCACTTCACTGCCTGCCACACGCACAACCTGCGTCGGGAAGACATACTCCTGCTGACCGCGCTTAAGCAGCAGGTTAACCTTCTGCCCTTCCAGCACTTTCGCCTGGCCGTTGATTTTGATCCCCAGGCCACCGTCAGAGAAGTCGTGCACCGTACAGGAGAAGAGGTGACCATCTTCACGGGCGATTGCCGCAGGCATGCAGATTTCAACGCGATGCGCGCGACGAACCTGTTTACTCTCTACCGATACCGCCACCGCGCCGCCGAGGATAATCAGGTTGTAGAACACCCAGGCCATACTTACAAAGACGGTCAGGATTTCGTTTTCCGGGCCGTAGAAGTAGCGCCAGATACCGGCGATCACGCCGACAATATTCAGCAGCACGAGGAAGATATACGGGCGGGAGATCACCCAGTCGACGTACTCTTCTTCCACCAGACCGCCCTTCGCGGTGACGTTGAATTTCCCTTTGTGCGGGTTAATCAGCGCGACCATCGTCGGCGGCGCGATGTACCACGCCAGCACCGTTTCGTAGATTTCACTCCAGAAGGAGTGCCGGTATTTGCCCTGAATCTTCGAGTTCGTCAGGCTCGCGTGGATCATGTGCGGCAGAACGAACAGCGCAATCATCAGCGCGGGGGCGTAAATGATATAGGCGTGAAGGAGCAGGAACGCCAGCGGCGCGGTCAGGAAGATCAGCCGCGGGATGCCGGACAAGAAGTGGAACATGGCGTTGACGTAGCAGAGACGTTGCGCCAGCTTGAGCCCTTTGCCTATCAGCGGGTTATCGAGGCGGAAAATCTGCACCATGCCGCGCGCCCAGCGAATACGCTGACCAATGTGCGCCGAGAGAGATTCCGTCGCCAGACCGGCGGCCTGAGGGATACGCATATAGGCAGAGGTATAGCCCCGACGGTGCAGGCGCAGCGAGGTATGCGCATCTTCCGTTACCGTTTCAACGGCTATTCCGCCGATTTCATCCAGCGGCTTACGGCGGATAACCGCGCAGGAGCCGCAGAAGAAGGTGGCATCCCACATGTCGTTCCCGTCCTGCACCAGCCCATAGAACAGCGTGCCTTCGTTCGGGGTTTTGCGGAAGCGGCCAAGGTTACGTTCAAACGGGTCCGGCGAGAAGAAGTGGTGCGGCGTCTGCATCATCGCCAGCTCTTTCTCTTTCAGGAACCAGCCCATGGTCATCTGCAGGAACGAGCGCGTCGGCACGTGGTCACAGTCAAAAATCGAGACGAACTCCCCGGAGGCATACTTCAGGGCGTTGTTGATATTCCCGGCCTTCGCGTGCTCGTGAGTCGGGCGGGCGATGTACTCAACGCCGACCTCTTCCGCAAACTGGCGAAACGCCGGACGGTTGCCGTCATCCAGGATCCAGACTTTGAGCTTATCTTTCGGCCAGTCGATGCCCAGCGCGGCATAGATGGTGTTTTTCACCACGCTCAGGTCTTCGTTGTAGGTCGGGACGAAGAGATCGACGGTCGGCCACTGCGTGGTGTCTTTAGGCAGCGGAACCGGCTGGCGGTTGAGCGGCCAGATCACCTGGAAATAGCCTAGCACCAGCACAATCCACGCGTAGGTCTCAGCAAAGAGCAGCACCAGACCGCACACCAGGCTGACCGGGTCGTCCCAGTTCAGCGTTGAGGTGTAACGCCACCAGATGTAGCGGCAGGAAACCGTCAGCGACAGCACAATCAGCATCAGCGCCGAGAAACGGCCCGGAATACGACGAACCAGCAACGCCACGCCCCACAGCAGGATCAGGAAGATGAACTGCGCCAGCGGGTTGAAAGGTTGCGTAATACAGACCAGCGCCAGAATGAGCGAGAACACGACAATCACGCCGAGAATAAAACGCCGCAAGCCTGGGTGGAGATGCCCAAGCTCTTTATGGTTATCCAGATGGCTGGTCTTATCGCTGACGCTAGCGGGCAGTTTATCCAGCCACTGGTGATAGCGTTCACGTAACTGCTGTACGCGGGAATAGCTGCGCCAGTGCGGCGTTATTTTCTCCGTTCGGGATGACGATATTGCCAGCCAGACGGCCTGAATAAGATAGCGCGCCGGGTCCAAAGGCCGTGGTCGGTCGGGGTTAATGTGTGGGTATAATTCGCCGTGACGCGCACGGATGCGCTGCCAGCGCGGGTGCTCGAGTGGAATGAACGTCCAGGCCAGAATCAGCCAGAAACAGCCGAGCGCGGCGCTGAATGCCGGAGCACCATGCCGGCGAAAGTGACGGTAATGATCGCTCAAACGCGAACTGACCGGCGGGATGAGAAGCCAGCTGGCGAGTCGACTCATACCGAACTCCCGGCAGGCTCCGCCTTGCTGGCGAAGTTCAGCAGACACCAGTTCGCCAACGTCAGGATCTCTTCTGCTGCCAGCGAGTCGCTGCGGTATTCGCCCAGCGGCTGCTTGGAGGCGAGGCATTCCGCCATCCCCTCATCCCGATGAATCACAATGGGAAGCAGGCGGCGCTGGCTTTGCAGCCACACCTGATAGAGATCGTCCTGGATTTGGCTACCGATACGTAAATCGTTAATCAGGAGATGCGCGTTCTGAGGCAGTCCCTGCTGATGCAGGCGAATATGGCAGTTCGCATCGACGTTCACCACGGAAAGTACATGATCGCACTTGGCGATGAGCTGCCGGGTCAGCGTCCCGGCGCCGTGCGGCAGATCCAGCAGGATCCACTGGTAGTGCCCCTTTTCTTTCAGGCTCTGCAGCGCAAGCGTGAACTGCGAAAACAGACGCTGATAGGCGGCTTCATTCTCGCGTTCTGTGGTGGTCAGTTGGCCAAAAGGCAGTAAATCCAGCTGGGAGGTATAGCGTAGCCCCGCATCCCGCCAGTCTTTGTCATCAAGCAGCGCGCGGGCCCAGCCCTCTTCGCGAGTGAAATCGACGTTGAACGACATACGCAGCAAATTATCGGCGCAGGCGTCAATCACCAGCACCGATTCACCTAAAAGCTGTAATGACCACGCCAGCGCCGCGGTAACAGATGTGGTACCCACACCGCCACGGACGCCCTGTAATCCGAGTATGGCCATCAATGGCTCCCTTAATGTTGATGGGCGAATTCAGCTAATAACGGCCAGCGTTTAATAGCAGCAGCCAACTGTTCCCGCTGGGAAATATCGGTGTAATCTATTTCAGGTAGAGAAAAGGCCTGCGCCAGCGCCAGAAAATCGTTTTGGAATGTGTAACCCAGAGTCGAGTCGACTGGGGTTGCAGGTTCGTTATTATCCATTCTTATTCCATCCCTTTGAGGAAAATCGCACGCTCGGAAGTTGCGGGGCATCCTGCCCTGACAAATTTCATTTACATGCTAAATCTGATGTTCTTTAATTTCAATGTTAGGTTTATTTCTACGCTTTCGCTAGTAAACTGAGATACAGGCAAATTAGACGAAAAGAGGGACATCGTGGACTCCATATTTTCTATTGGCATCCAGTCATTATGGGACGAATTGAGCCACATGCCAGTCGGTGGAGTCTGGTGGATTAATACGGATCGTAATGAAGACGCTATCAGCCTGGTAAACCAGACAATTGCCGCTCAGGATAAGGATTCCCGCGTGGCCGTCATTAGCATGGGCGAAGAGCCGAAGAAAATAATTACGCTGGAAAGCGACAGCGGCCCCCAGAAAGTACGTTTGTTTTCTATGTCAGCGGAAGCGGATAGTCTATACTTTTTGTCCCGCGACGTTCAGTGCTCTATAGATCCGGATCACTATTTAGTGATTCTTAAATGTGCAAATAACATACTGCAAAATATTCCTGCTGAAAAACTGCTGTCGTGGCTGGAAAAAATCAATAAATGGGCAAAGTTTCAAAATTGCACGCTATTGGTCGTCAACCCCGGCAGTAATAATGACAAGCTGTTCTCACTTTTGATGGGCGAATATCGCTCCCTGTTCGGGCTGGCAAGTCTTCGTGACCAGGCAGGCAGCTATCTCTACGATATTGCCTTCTGGTGCAATGAAAAGGGCGTGAGCGCCAGGCAACAGCTGACTCTTAAACATATTGAGGGGAAATGGCACCTGGCACAGCAGGAAGAAACCGTGGTGCAGCCGCGCAGCGATGAAAAGCGCATCCTGAGCCATATTGCGGTTTTAGAGGGCGCGCCCGCGCTTTCGGAAAACTGGACACTGTTTGAGTCTAACGAAGCGCTTTTTCATGAAGCCCGTACCACCCAGGCAGCCACCCTCGTTTTCTCGTTGATGCAGAATAATCAGATTGAAACGCTGGCGAGACAAATTCACACCCTGCGCCGCCAGCGCGGCAGCGCGTTAAAAATTGTGGTGCGCGAAAATAATACCAGCCTGCGCGCTACCGATGAGCGTCTGCTTCTGGGCTGCGGGGCAAATATGGTTATCCCCTGGAATGCGCCACTGTCACGCTGCCTGACGCTTATTGAAAGCGTTCAGGGTCAGCAGTTCAGTCGCCATGTACCGGAAGATATCTCCACGCTGCTCTCCATGACCCAGCCGATGAAGCTGCGTGGCTACCAGAAATGGGATACGTTCTGCGATGCCGTCGGCAACATGATGAGCAACACGTTACTTCCGGCGGACGGGAAAGGGGTTATGGTTGCCCTGCGGCCGGTCCCGGGCATTCGCGTTGAGCAGGCGCTCACCCTGTGTCGCCCGAACCGTACAGGGGACATCATGACCATTGGCGACAATCGCCTGGTGCTGTTTTTGTCGTTTTGCCGGGTCAACGATCTTGATACCGCGCTTAACCACATCTTCCCCCTGCCTACCGGGGATATTTTCTCGAACCGTATGATTTGGTTCGAAGATAATGCTATCAGCGCAGAGCTGGTGCAAATGCGCGCTCTCCAGCCTGAACAATGGGTTAAACCGCTCGCAATCACGAGCGATGTAAAACCGCTCCTCAATGCCAGACATGACGGACATGTCTGGCGTCGGGTTCCGGAACCCCTTCGCTTATTAACTGAGAACGGGGAGAACGCACCATCATGAATATCAGCGATATCATCCAACTGGTCGTATTCTGCGCGCTGATCTTTTTCCCGCTTGGCTACTATGCACGCCATTCCATACGCCGTATCCGTGATACGGCCAGAGTGATGTTTGTAAAACCTCGCTATGTAAAACCAGCCGGAACACTGACACGGGCATCACACGTCAAGGCAGACCGTAAACATGACTAATTCTTCCTATACCGCTTCGTCACCCTCGCCGCTCTGGCAATACTGGCGCGGCCTTTCCGGCTGGAACTTCTACTTTCTGGTGAAGTTTGGCCTGCTTTGGGCAGGTTATCTGAATTTCCATCCCCTGCTTAACCTGGTGTTTATGGCCTTCCTGCTGATGCCTCTGCCGAACATCAGGCTGCATCGTTTACGCCATTGGGTGGCCATCCCCATCGGCTTTGCGCTGTTCTGGCACGATACCTGGCTGCCTGGTCCGGAAAGCATAATGAGCCAGGGATCGCAGGTCGCGGGCTTCAGCGCAGACTATATGCTTGACCTGGTTGAGCGTTTCATTAACTGGCAGATGATTGGCGCCGTCTTTGTCCTGCTGGTTGCCTGGCTGTTCCTGTCTCAGTGGATCCGCGTCACGGTGTTTGTCGTCGCCATTATGATCTGGCTTAACGTGCTGACGCTGGCGGGGCCAAGCTTTTCGCTGTGGCCTGCCGGCCAGCCGACGACAACGGTGACCACGACGGGAGGAAGCGCAGCGGCTACCGTTACAACGGCAGGCGATACGCCGGTGGTGGGCGATATTCCAACGCAGACTGCACCGCCGACCTCCACCAATCTTAATGCCTGGCTCTCCAGCTTCTATACCGCTGAAGATAAGCGACAGACGAAATTCCCGGATGCGCTGCCAGCCGATGCACAGCCGTTTGAGCTGCTGGTGATTAACATCTGTTCCCTCTCCTGGGCCGACGTGGATGCCGCCGGTTTGATGTCTCACCCGCTGTGGTCCCACTTTGACATCCAGTTTAAAGATTTTAACTCTGCCACCTCATACAGCGGCCCGGCGGCAATCCGCCTGCTGCGAGCAAGCTGCGGTCAGGCATCGCATAAAAACCTGTATCAGCCCGCTGGCAACCAGTGTTATTTGTTCGATAATCTCGCGAAGCTGGGCTTTACGCAGCACCTGATGCTGGGGCATAACGGTCAGTTCGGTAACTTCCTGAAAGAGGTACGTGAACAGGGTGGCATGCAGGCGCCACTGATGGATCAAACCGGTCTTCCCGTTACGCTGCTGGGCTTCGATGGCTCGCCGGTTTATGACGATACCGCCGTGCTGCAGCGCTGGCTGCAGACCATCGAAAAAGACAGTAATCCGCGCAGTGCAACGTTCTATAACACCCTGCCGCTTCACGACGGTAACCACTTCCCGGGGGTGAGTAAAACGGCGGATTACAAAGTGCGGGCGCAGAAATTCTTCGACGAGCTGGACGCGTTCTTCACGGAGCTGGAAAAATCTGGCCGTAAAGTGATGGTGGTCGTGGTACCTGAGCACGGTGGCGCGCTGAAAGGCGACAGAATGCAGGTATCCGGTCTGCGCGATATCCCAAGCCCGTCCATTACCAACGTGCCTGCAGGCATTAAATTCTTTGGTATGAAGGCACCGCACCAGGGCGCACCAATTGAGATTACCCAGCCAAGCAGCTATCTGGCGATTTCAGAACTGGTTGCCCGCGCCGTTGACGGGAAGCTGTTTGTGGAAGATAGCGTGAACTGGGATCAGCTCACCAGCAACCTGCCGCAAACGGCAGAAGTCTCCGAGAACGCCAACGCGGTGGTGATTCAGTATCAGAACAAACCGTACGTTCGCCTGAACGGCGGGGACTGGGTACCGTATCCGCAGTAACTGATTTCCCCCTCTTCCCACAGGGGAGAGGGGATAGTCAGTGCGTCATTATTGCGCTGAAATCCACACCTGCATTTTCAGACTTGCCGAATCGTCGTCGTCTTTAGAGGTGATTTCGGGCTCTACGGAAGGCTGCCCCATCGTTAAATGCCAGGGTAGCGCAGACGGATTTTCGCATCGTTTACTCCATCCGGTTATTCGGCGCTTCGCAGGGAAATCTCACCGCCCACCCAGGGCTTGATCGCGCCATCCTGCTCCAGAAGCAGCGCGCCCTGTGCGTCAATACCGCGGGAAATGCCGTAAATCTCTTTATCACCAATCAGCAGCTTCACCGGACGGTTGATGAAGTTATCCAGCTTTTCCCAACGAGACAGGAACGGTGCCAGGCCTTCCTGTTCAAAAAGCGTGAGTGAACTGCGCAGCTCTTTAATCATGCGCACGGCAAGGGTGTTACGATCGATGACAATCCCCGCCTCCTGAAGATTGGTCCAGGCCTGATTCACCACGTCATCCTGGACAGTACGCATCACCATATTGAGGCCCGCGCCAATAACAATTTGCGCCGCATCACCGGTTTTACCCGTCAGTTCGACCAGAATACCGGCAAGTTTACGATCGTTAAGGTACAGATCGTTTGGCCACTTAACGCGGACCCGATCGGCACCCAGATCGTGCAGCACTTCCGCCATGACGATACCAATGACCAGACTCAGGCCAATGGCTGCGGCAGGCCCCTGCTCCAGACGCCAGTACATGGACAGATAGAGATTGGCGCCAAATGGCGAGAACCATTTGCGACCGCGACGGCCACGACCGGCCTGCTGGTATTCAGCAACACAGGCATCGCCGGACGAGAGTTCGCTCAGCCGATCCATAAGGTACTGGTTCGTCGAATCAATCACCGGCAGCACCGCAACGTTGCCGTGTCCAAGCTGGCTGCGGATGACGTCTTCATTCAGCAATTGAATTGGCTCCGGCAGGCTGTAGCCTTTTCCCGGCACCGTGAACACATCGACGCCCCAGTCGCGAAGCGTCTGGATATGCTTGTTAATGCCGGCACGGCTCATGCCCAGCTGCTCGCCCAGCTGTTCGCCAGAGTGAAACTCCCCGTCAGCAAGGATGCTAATCAGGGTTAATGGAATGGTATTGTCCTTCACGCAATGGTCTCCACGGCATTCACTTCACCTGTGCGGCCAATGAAGCGGACTTCTGGCTCCAGCCAGACGTTAAACTTTTCGCCCACACGTTGACGAACATAATGCGCCAGCTGTACAACATCATCGCTGGTCGCATCGCGTTGATTAATCAGTACCAGAGCCTGCTGCTGGTGAACGGCAGCGCCACCTACGGACGTGCCTTTTAACTGGCATTGATCGATCAGCCAGCCAGCGGCCAGCTTCACGCTGCCATCTGCCTGAGGATAATGTGGCGCAGTGGGCCATCCTTCAAGAAAGGCTTTTGCATTTTCGCTGCTAATTACCGGATTTTTGAAGAAGCTTCCTGCATTTCCGTTTACTTTCGGATCGGGAAGTTTGGTCATTCGCATATGGCAAACTGAGTCAAATACGTCGCGGGGAGTGACGGTTGCCGGATCGAGACGCGTTAAATCGCCATAGGTCAGCACCGGCTGCCAGTTCTTTGGCAGACGCAGGCCCACGGCGACAATCACGTAGCGATCCTGATATTCATGCTTGAAGATACTGTCACGATAGCCAAACCGACACTGTTCTGCCGTTAAGCGCTTAGCCGTTCCGGTCGCCAGTTCGATGCAGTCGACATATTCACAGACATGTTTCAGTTCGATGCCGTAGGCACCGATGTTTTGGATGGGTGACGATCCGGCGCAGCCTGGTATAAGCGCCAGGTTTTCCAGACCCGGCATCCCTTTTTCGAGGGTAAATTGCACCAGCTGATGCCAGTTTTCTCCGGCCCCCACGTGCAGATGCCAGCTATCGGCATGCTCTTCCACACCAATGCCCATGATGCGGTTAACGATCACCGTTCCCGCGAAATCGTCGAGAAACAGGACATTGCTTCCTTCGCCCAGAATCAGTACGGGTTCGTTATTTTCTGTTGCGCTTTGCCATGCATCCAGCAGCTGCTGTGCAGTATCGGCACGTACAATTTGATTAGCATTACGTTGAATGCCAAAGGTATTCCAGGGCTTAAGGGAGTGGTTCATAGACGCTATCCTGATGCAAAAACGCAGGTAGTTTACCGTATAAGCAGGGCGTTGGGGGATTAGTTTGTGCAGCGCAGAAACGCAAAAAGGCCATCCTTTCGGATGGCCTCTTCACTTATTTGATGCCTGGCAGTTCCCTACTCTCACATGGGGAGACCCCACACTACCATCGGCGCTACGGCGTTTCACTTCTGAGTTCGGCA
>NZ_JADBQB010000008.1:0-251077 GCF_014895705.1 Enterobacter cloacae complex sp. P27C | reverse complement strand
GCATTTATTTCGCTTTTCTCTGCTGACCCGGCGGCGTGTGTGCCGTTGTTCCGTGTCAGTGGAGGCGCATTATAGGGCGTTATTCTGAAGTGACAAGAGGAAATTCAAAAAAAGTTTCTGACCGTGTTTTTTTTCACCAATAGAGGTGATATCAAGCTACAAATTGTTCTATTTGATGTATCTGCAACCACAATCACATTCGAGGTGGCATAATTAACAGCATGAAACATTAAGGAATAAAAGCGATGCCATTAAGCGCACAACAGCTGGCCGCCCAAAAAAATCTGTCCTATGTGCTGGCAGAAAAGCTGGCGCAGCGGATTTTAGCGGGTAAATATGCCCCGGGGAGCATCCTGCCGGGTGAATTGGAGCTGGGTGAGCAGTTTGGAGTAAGCCGTACCGCGGTTCGCGAGGCGGTGAAAACCCTGACGGCAAAAGGTATGGTGCTTCCACGCCCTCGTATTGGCACGCGCGTGATGCCACAGAATAACTGGAATTTTCTCGATCAGGAGCTGCTCTCCTGGTGGATGACCGAAGACAACTTTCATCAGGTCGTCGATCACTTTCTGGTAATGCGCAGCAGCCTTGAACCTCAGGCATGCCTGCTTGCCGCCACGCTCGGGACAGCAGAGCAGAAAGCGCAGCTTAACGCACTCATGGAAGAGATGGTGTTCCTGAAAAAACACTTCAACCGGGAACGATGGATTGAGGTCGATATGGCCTGGCATGAACATATCTATATGATGAGCGCCAATCCGTTCCTCACTTGCTTTGCTTCGTTATTCCATTCGGTGTACCACACCTACTTTACCTCTATTACACAAGACGAAGTGGTAAAGCTGGATTTGCATCAGGCGATAGTAGATGCCATTCAGGAGAGCGACGGGCAGCGAGCCCTGACTGCATGTCAGGCATTGCTGACCGCACCAACCCACCAGCAGGTAAATAAATGACAGAGAAAAAAGCGCGCAGCATGGCCGGATTGCCGTGGATTGCAGCCATGGCGTTCTTTATGCAGGCACTGGATGCCACCATCCTCAATACGGCGCTTCCCGCCATTGCGCAAAGCCTTAACCGCTCCCCGCTGGCAATGCAGTCTGCCATCATCAGCTACACTCTCACGGTGGCGATGTTGATCCCGGTAAGTGGCTGGCTGGCCGATCGCTTCGGTACCCGCAGAGTTTTCATGCTTGCCGTAACGCTCTTTACGCTCGGTTCACTGGCCTGCGCGCTATCCACTTCATTAACGGAGCTGGTTATCTTTCGCGTACTGCAGGGAATAGGCGGCGCGATGATGATGCCGGTGGCGCGCCTCGCTTTGCTGCGTGCCTACCCACGCAGCGAACTGCTCCCCGTACTCAACTTTGTCACCATGCCAGGGCTGGTCGGCCCAATACTTGGCCCGGTCCTCGGGGGTGTGCTGGTTACCTGGGCAAGCTGGCACTGGATTTTCCTGATTAATATTCCGATTGGCGTGGCAGGGCTGATCTATGCCCGCAAATATATGCCGAACTTCACCACGCCAAGGCGCAGCTTCGATATGGGCGGCTTTTTCTTGTTTGGACTGAGCCTGGTGCTGTTCTCCAGTGGCATGGAGCTCATTGGCGAGAAGCTCGTTGAAACGTGGCTGGCGCTCGCCGTCATCCTCAGTGGTATTCTGCTGTTCCTTCTTTATATACGCCATGCGCGTCGTCACCCGACACCGCTTATCTCTTTATCTCTCTTTAACACCCGAACCTTTTCCGTCGGGATCGCGGGCAATATTGCCTCACGTCTGGGCACGGGCTGCGTACCGTTCCTGATGCCATTGATGCTGCAGGTGGGGTTCGGCTACCCGGCGCTGATTGCCGGCTGCATGATGGCGCCCACGGCAATGGGTTCCATTCTGGCGAAATCAACGGTCACGCAGGTACTGCGCTGGTTTGGCTATCGTAAAACGCTGGTTGGCGTGACGGTCTTTATCGGTCTGATGATTGCGCAGTTCTCGCTGCAATCCGCGGCGTTACCGGTCTGGATGTTGATCCTGCCGCTGTTTGTGCTGGGAATGGCGATGTCAACGCAGTTCACGTCGATGAACACCATCACCCTTGCGGACCTGACCGACGAGAACGCGAGCAGCGGCAACAGCGTACTGGCGGTGACCCAACAGCTGTCGATCAGCCTCGGGGTAGCCGTGAGCGCGGCGGTGCTGCGGTTTTATGAAGGGTTTGACGGCACGAATACCGTTGAGCAGTTCCACTATACCTTTATCACCATGGGCGCGCTTACCGTGGTGTCGGCGCTGGTCTTTATGTTGTTAAAACCGAAAGATGGCCGGAACCTGATTAAAGAGCGTCACAAAGAGAAAGCTAAACCGAACCGCGTTCCATCAGAACAGGAGTAAGCTGCAAACGTTGCTGTTGCAGCGTGGGCTGCGCCATACGGTGGATCAACACGTCGATGGCCAGCTCACCCAGTTCATCCTTCGGCTGATGGATCGTGGTCAGCGGCGGCGTCATGTAGCGCGCCAGTTCGATATCATCGTAACCGACGATCGCCATATCGTCCGGAACGCGCAATCCCGCCTGATACAGCGCCTGATAGGCACCAAACGCCATCGCATCGTTGCCGATAAACACCGCCTGCGGGCGAGGCTCTTGCGCTAGCAGCGTCTGCATTGCCTCGAAACCGCCGTTAAACTCGAAATCGCCGGTGATGCGATAGCCATCAGGAATGGCAAGCCCTGCCCGCTCCATTGCCGAAAGATAGCCTTCCAGACGCAAGCGCGCCGGGGTTTTATCCAGCGGGCCGGTAATGCAGGCAATGCGGGTATGGCCTTTATCAATCAGGTGCTGCGTCGCCATATCGCCGCCCAGCAGCGAGTTATCCTGAATCAGATCGCTGGTCCCGTCGAACGGCGCCCAGTCCATCATTACCGTGGGAATAGAAGGATAGCGCTGAATGATCTCTTTTGAAGGTTGATGCGTTTCGGTACAGAGCAGCAGCAGCCCGTCGACGCGTTTTTGCATCAGCGTTTCCAGGTTGCGGTTCATGCGCTGCTCGTCGCCTTCGGTATTGCACAGCACCAGACTGTAGCCACGCTCGAAGCAGCTGCGCTCTACGCCACGAACAAGTTCAGAATAGAAAGGATTGGTACTGGCCGTGATCAGCATGCCGATGGTGCGCGTCTGGTTAAGCTTCAGACTGCGCGCCAGCGCCGACGGCGCATAGTTGAGGTCTTTTACTGCGGCTTCGACTTTCTCCCGAATCGCCTCGCTGACGAAGCGGTCGTTATTAATAACGTGAGAGACGGTCGAAGTAGAAACGCCCGCCATGCGGGCGACATCTTTCATCGTAGCCAAGCGTTACCCCTGCTGACTTAAGAATTCATCGATCTCTTTACGCCACGGAACGGAAGGCTGTGCGCCTTTGCGCGTCACCGCAATCGCGGCGGCGGCATGCGCAAAGCGGATCGCGTCATCCATCGCTTTTCCTTCCAGCAATGCCGTCACCAGCGCACCGTTGAAGGTGTCTCCAGCGGCGATGGTATCAATGGCTTTGACCTTAAAGCCCGGCACGCGACGGCCTTCGCCATTGACGCTAGCCCACACCCCGCGGCTACCAAGAGTAATGATAACGGTCCCGATGCCTTTTGCATGCAGCACTTTCGCCGCACGCGCGGCATCATTGTCATTTTCAACGCGAATGCCCGTCAGCTTTTCCGCTTCGGTTTCGTTCGGCGTAATGATGTCTACCAGCGCCAGCAGTTCATCTGATAATACACGGGCAGGCGCAGGGTTAAGTACGACAGTGGTATGATTTTCATGCGCAATTTTCGCGGCGGTCAGCACGCTTTCAACCGGAGACTCCAACTGCATCAGCAGGGCTTCCGCTCCGGCGATGATCCCACGCTGCGCTTCGACGCGTTCAGTCGTTAACGCGGCGTTAGCCCCCGCATGAATACCGATGACATTCTCACCTTCCGCATTGACGAAGATCAGCGCCACACCGGTAGATTCCCCTTCAACAACGCTGACGGGTGCAGTATCGATGTTGTCACTTGCCAGCTGTTTACGTACGCGCTCGCCGGTATCGTCATCACCCGTACAGGCGATAAACGCGATATTCGCCCCGCTGCGCCCGGCGGCAACTGCCTGGTTTGCGCCCTTACCGCCGAACGCGACCTGATACTGATTGCCGGTGACGGTTTCGCCCGGAGTGGGGAACGTTTCAAGGTTAAGAATGTGATCGGCATTGATACTGCCAAGGACGACGAGGTTGCCTGCGGTTTTCATGTATTGAGGTGTCCATCTGAGAGCGCCACCGGTATTACCCGGTGGCGTATGCCACACTTTTCTTTTATTTGGTGTCCCTCAGGCAGCCAGCGACTGCCTGAATCGCCTTTACTGCTTAATGACCAGCTTCAGGTCAACAGGGTATTTGGCCTGAACTTTTTCGCCCTTCAGCACTTTGTCGGCAGTTTCAACGCCAGTCGCGCCAATCTGCTCAGGCAGCTGAGCGATGGTCGCAGCCAGTTTGCCATCATTTACTGCTTTTTCACCATCCGGCGTGCCGTCAAATCCGACAACCATCACATCTGATTTACCTGCGGTCTGCAGGGCACGCAGCGCGCCCAGCGCCATTTCATCGTTCTGTGCAAATACCGCCTGCACATCTGGATGCGCGGTCAGCAGGTTCTGCATGACGTTCAGACCCTTAGTACGGTCGAAGTCTGCCGGCTGGCTGGCCAGCACGTTGAATTTGTATGCAGCCACGGCCTGCTGGAAGCCTTCACCACGTTCACGGGCCGCGGAAGTACCGGCGATACCCTGCAGTTCGATAACTTTCGCGCCTTCACCGGCTTTCTTCGCGATGTAGTCACCAGCAATTTTACCGCCCAGCACGTTATCAGACGCAATGTGGCTCACAACTTCGCCTTTCGTTGCCTGACGGTCCAGAGTGATCACCGGAATTTTCGCCTGGTTTGCCATCTTCACGGCGTTGCCTACGGCATCAGAATCGGTTGGGTTGATCAGCAGAATTTTGGTGCCACGAACGGTTAAGTCCTGAACGTTAGCCAGCTCTTTCGCCGGGTTGTTCTGAGAATCCAGCACCACCAGGTTGTAGCCCAGTTTGTCCGCTTCTTTCTGCGCACCGTCCTTCAGGGAGACGAAGAACGGGTTGTTCAGGGTAGAGACAACCAGCGCGATGGTATCTTTCGCCATGGCGTTAGCACTTACGGTTGCGCTCAGCGCGACAGCGGAAACCAGGGTAGCCAGTTTTTTCATGTTCATATCTAAGATGTCCTGTAGTGTCGTCAGTTACTGTTTTTTGTTGTCTACCAGTACCGCCAGCAAAATCACCACTGCCTTAACGATCATCTGGTAATAGGAGGAAACACCTAACAAATTCAAACCATTATTCAGGAAACCGAGGATCAGTGCGCCGATCAATGTCCCAACAATGCGACCTTTACCGCCCGCAAGGCTCGTACCGCCCAGAACCACCGCCGCGATGGCATCCAGCTCGTACCCCGTCCCCGCAGTCGGCTGCGCGGAAGAGAGGCGCGCCACTTCGATGATGCCCGCCAGTGACGCCAGCAGGCCGCACAGGGAGTACACGATAATTTTGACTTTATTAACGCTGATACCGGACAGGCGCGTGGCCGCTTCGTTACCACCCAGCGCATAGATATAACGGCCCAGGCGGGTATGGTGCAGCATGTACCACGCAGCCAGGAAGACGATAGCCATGATCCAGACCGGGGTCGGGACACCCAGCGGGCGACCGATACCGAACCAGCCAAACAGATCCGCGTTATCCGTAAACCCGGTATTCACCGGGCTACCGTTGGTGTAAACCATGGTCACACCGCGCAGCAGCAGCATCATCACCAGCGTGGCGATAAACGCCTGAACGCGGCCTTTTGCCACAATCACACCGGTAACGGCACCAATCGCCGCGCCAGCCGCCAGTGCAGCCGCAACGGCCACCAGCGCGTTGACCTCAATTCCCACAATTGAAGCGGCGATCGCACCGGTGAGCGCCAGCAGGGAACCGACGGACAGATCGATACCCGAGGTCAAAATCACCAGCGTCATGCCGACCGCCATAATGGCGTTCACCGACGTCTGCTGCAGAATGTTGAACAGGTTATTCACGGTGAAGAAATTCGGGCTCATGGTCGAGACAATCGCGATCAGCACCAGCAGGGCAATCAGCGATTTTTGTTCCATCAGCCATGCCTTTGTGAAATAGCGGCGACCAGAAACAGCCTGGGTAGTCATCTTCTTACTCCTGATTCACGCGATTAAGCTTGCCCACAGCGGCAGCCATCAGAACTTCCTGGGTGGCCTGCTCGCGAGTGAATTCACCGCCGAGATGCCCTTCATGCATGACGATAATGCGATCGCTCATGCCTAATACTTCTGGCATCTCGGAAGAGACCAGAATGATGCTCAGACCGTCGGCCTTGAACTGGTTAATCAGCTGATAGATCTCTTTTTTCGCGCCCACGTCCACGCCGCGGGTTGGCTCGTCGAGGATCAACACCTTCGGGCGCGTCATCAGCCCGCGGGCAATCGCCACTTTCTGCTGATTCCCGCCGGACAGCAGGCCAATAGCCTGCTCCATCGACGGGGTTTTAACGTTAAAGAGACGGATAAAATCACTGACCGCCTGCTGCTCATCTTTATGCTTCAGGCTGCCGCCGCTATGGCTGAAATAGCGCAGCGCGGTGAGGGACATATTCTCTTTCACCGACATGCCCAGCACTAAGCCGTCGCGCTT
Source organism: Enterobacter cloacae complex sp. P27C (assembly GCF_014895705.1). Taxonomy (NCBI): domain Bacteria; kingdom Pseudomonadati; phylum Pseudomonadota; class Gammaproteobacteria; order Enterobacterales; family Enterobacteriaceae; genus Enterobacter; species Enterobacter cloacae complex sp. P27C. The sequence goes on along the minus strand of NZ_JADBQB010000008.1, from coordinate 244,309 downwards.
GCGGTCTTCGGAGATATAGACGATGCCGTTCGCCAGCCCGTCCTGAGGCGAGCGGGTCACCACTTCATGGCCGTCAAGAGTAACGTAACCACTGGTGCGCGGCAGTGCGCCGTACAGCACTTTCATCAGCTCGGTACGGCCCGCGCCCATCAGGCCCGCCACGCCCAGGATCTCGCCCTGACGCAGGGTAAAGGTCACATCATTTACGCCCGGGCCGCAGAGATTATCTACCTTCAGGCGGATCTCGCCCGGCGCTTTGTCCAGGTGCGGATATTGGTCTTCGAGCTTACGTCCCACCATCATTTCGATCAGCGTATCTTCGGTCAGCGTCGCCACTTCGCGCTCGGCGATAAACTGGCCGTCGCGGAAGACGGTCACGTCGTCGCAAATTTCGAAGATCTCTTTCATGCGGTGAGAGATATAGACAATGCCGCGCCCCTGCGCTTTCAGCTCGCGGATCACGCGGAACAGGGATTCGGTTTCGGTATCGGTCAGGGCATCGGTCGGTTCATCCATAATGATGACCTTCGACTCGAAGCTCAGCACCTTCGCGATTTCCACCATCTGCTGATCGCCGATGGAAAGGTCGCCCACCAGGCGGTCGCTCTTAAAGCGCAGGTTCAGCTTCGCCAGCAGCTTGTCCGCTTCGGCGTACATGGTTTTCCAGTCGATTTTGCCGAACCGGTTCACGAACTCGCGGCCCAGGAAGATGTTTTCCGCAATGGTCAGCTGCGGGATCAGGTTCAGCTCCTGGTGAATAATGCCGATGCCCGCTTCCTGAGAGGATTTCGGGCCGTTAAAGGTGGTTTCTTTACCCAGCCAAACGAGTGAACCGGCATCGCGCTGGTAGATCCCGGTCAGCACTTTCATCATGGTGGATTTGCCGGCACCGTTTTCGCCCACCAGCGCCATCACGCGTCCTGGGTAGACGTTAAGCGCCGCACCGGAGAGGGCTTTTACGCCCGGGAACGACTTATCGATCCCTTTGAGTTGCAGTAATGCGTCCATGATGGCCTCAGAAGGTGACGCCAGCACAGAGAATGATATTCGCATACGGGGAACACTCCCCGCTGCGAATCACCGCCTGACTGTCTGCGGTTTGTTGTTTGAACTGTTCGTGCGTTGTGTAACGAATTTCTATGGTGTTTCCCTGGTGTTGTTGCAGTTGCTCAATGTGGCTGAGCAACGTTTCGTGGAGTTGCGGATTATGTTGTTTGATTTCCGCCGCGAGAATGGCCGCCTCAACCTGCATCTCCGCCGTCACCACCTCCAGTACCTGCATAAACGAGGGCACGCCCTGCGTTAACGCCATATCGATACGGGTTGTGCTGCGCGGAACCGGTAAGCCTGCATCGCAAACCACCAGCGTATCGGTATGCCCAAGACGGGAAATAACCGATGAGATTTCTGAGTTGAGAACCGTGCCTTTCTTCATTTTCTTGCTCCACTAGCGAAACGTTTCGCTAAAAATAGTGTAGCCGCATAAATGTTCAGAAAACCATCATGACGTAACGGATTTGTGATCAACGTCGAAACGTTTCGCTAAGTGAAATGGAGGGGAGGTAAATGCAAAACGGTAACCGTCAGGTTACCGTTTTAGATGTTTGCGCCCTCTCCCTGTGGGAGAGGGACGGGGTGAGGGCATCAGGCCGCACGGAGACTTAAATCTCGACCTGCGTCCCCAGCTCAATGACGCGGTTAGGCGGGATCTCAAACTGGTCAGGCGCGCGCAGGGCGTTACGCTGCAGAATCAGATACAGCTTACCGCGCAGGCGCAGGTACCACGGGCGCTTGCCGATGATCAGCGACTCGTGCGACATAAAGAACGACGTCTCCATCATCCGGCAGCTTAACCCTTCCAGACCGCAGCGGTGGAACACCTCTTCCACGTTCGGCGTTTCGCGCCAGCCGTAGCTCGCCACCACGCGCCAGAAGGTCGGGGACAGCTGCTCAATCTGTACGCGGCGCACGTTGTGAACGTACGGCGCATCTTCGGTGCGCAGCGTCAGCAGGATCACGCGCTCGTGCAGCACTTTGTTGTGCTTAAGGTTATGCATCAGCGCAAACGGGATCACATTCAGGGCACGAGACATGTAAACCGCGGTACCCGGCACGCGCACCGGCGGGGATTTCTCAAGCGACGCGATCATCGCCTCCAGAGAATTACCGTGCTCATGCATGCGGCGCAGCAGGCGGAAGCGCTCGCTTTTCCATGTGGTCATGACAATGAACATCAACAGGCCCAGCGTCAGCGGCAGCCAGCCACCGGAGACAATTTTGTCGAGGTTCGCAGAGAACAGCGGCACGTCAATGCACAGGAAGCCCACCAGAATCATCCCCACGAGGAACTTATTCCAGTGCCAGTTGCGGTACGCCACCGTGGTGGAGAGAAGCGACGTCAGCACCATCGTACCGGTCACGGCAATACCGTAGGCCGCCGCCAGATTACTGGAGTGTTCGAAGCTAACAATCACGATCACAACAGCGAAGTAGAGCAGCCAGTTAACGAACGGGATGTAGATCTGGCCCGACTCCATCTCTGAGGTATGGATGATGCGCATTGGCGAGAGATATCCCAGACGAACGGCCTGACGGGTCAGAGAGAACACCCCGGAAATCACCGCCTGAGAGGCTATCACGGTCGCTAGCGTTGCGAGGATCAGCATAGGCACCAGCGCCCAGTCAGGTGCCAGCAGGAAGAATGGGTTCTTAATCGCTTCCGGGTTCTTGAGCAACAACGCGCCCTGACCGAAGTAGTTCAGCACCAGCGACGGGAGCACCACAATAAACCATGCCACGCGGATAGGCAGCTTCCCGAAATGCCCCATATCAGCATAGAGCGCCTCCACACCGGTGATGGAGAGCACGACCGCACCCAGCGCCACGAAGGAAACCACTTTGTATTCAAGGAAGAAATGCACCGCCCAGTAAGGGTTCAGCGCATGCAGCACGTCCGGGTTCGCAATAATGCTGCGCAAACCGAGCGCCGCCAGGATCAGGAACCAGGCCAGCATAATCGGCGCAAACAGTTTGCCCACCAGCCCGGTACCGTGTTTCTGGATCATGAACAGCAGCGTCAACACGATGATTGCCAGCGGGACAACCCAGGCATCAAGCTGCGGGGCAATAATCTCCAGCCCTTCAATCGCCGAGAGCACCGAGATAGCCGGTGTTATCACCACTTCCCCGTAGAAGAAGCTGCCACCTATCAGGCCGATAATCACCAGCACAGACGTCATTCTGGCCGAGGTATTACGACCGGCAAGGGACATCAGGGTCAGGATCCCGCCTTCGCCCGCATTATCTGCACGCATAACGAAGGAGAGATATTTAACGGAAACGACCAGAATCAGCAGCCAGAAGATGAGGGACAGGAAGCCAAACACGGCATCGCGCTCAACACCAAAGCCAAACTGGCCGGACAAACATTCACGAAGCGTATAAAGTGGGCTGGTGCCGATATCACCGTAGACAACCCCGATCGCCGCAAGCGTTATTGCGGGTAATGATTGCTTATTATCAGTGCTCATAGACTAGTCTTTTCGTTTAAATAACAAATGTGTTCCTGTCCCTTGGTCCACAAAAAGCGCACAGTATGCACGATTCATTGCAAAATCGTACCCCTAAATGCAACCGCATTAATGTAGCGCAAAGAAAATTGCGCCGCACTTCAGCCTATTACCAGCCCTGACTGAAACGTCTATACTCGCTTCAATTGGCCGCCACAACGGCGAAAGGATGCAAAACTATTATGGCTCACTCACATTTATTAGCAGAAAGAATTTCCCGCCTCAGCAGCGCGCTGGAGAAAGGCCTTTACGAGCGTAGCCACGCCATTCGCCTTTGCCTGCTGGCGGCATTGAGCGGTGAAAGCGTATTTCTGCTGGGACCGCCGGGCATTGCCAAAAGTTTGATTGCACGCCGCCTAAAGTTCGCTTTCCAGAGCGCTCGCGCATTCGAGTATTTGATGACGCGCTTCTCCACGCCAGAAGAAGTTTTCGGCCCGCTTTCTATTCAGGCCCTGAAAGATGAAGGGCGCTATGAGCGTCTGACGGCGGGCTATCTTCCAGAAGCGGAAATCGTCTTTCTTGATGAGATCTGGAAAGCCGGCCCGGCCATTCTGAATACCCTGCTGACGGCAATCAACGAACGTCGCTTCCGCAACGGCGCGAGCGAAGAGAAGATCCCCATGCGCCTGCTGGTGGCCGCGTCAAACGAACTGCCCGAAGCCGACAGCAGCCTGGAAGCGCTGTATGACCGCATGCTGATCCGCCTGTGGCTGGATAAAGTCCAGGATAAATCAAACTTCCGTTCAATGCTGGTGAGCCAGCAGGACGAAAACGAAAACCCGGTGGCACCTTCACTGCAGGTGACGGACGAGGAGTACCATCAGTGGCAGGAAGAGATCGGCAAAATTAAGCTGCCCGACGCCGTCTTTGAGCTGATCTTCATGCTGCGCCAGCAGCTTGATTCCCTGCCTTCCGCCCCGTACGTCTCGGATCGTCGATGGAAAAAAGCGATCCGTCTGCTCCAGGCCAGCGCGCTGTTCAGCGGTCGCGACGCGGTCGCCCCTATCGATCTGATCCTGCTAAAAGACTGCCTCTGGCACGACGCAGAAGGCATGAACCTGATGCAGCAGCAGCTGGACGTTTTGATGACCGGGCACGCCTGGGGGCAGCAGGCGATGCTCAACCAGCTGGGGGCGATTGCCCAACGGCGCATTCAGCTCCAGCAGCAGCAAAGCGATAAAACCGCGCTAAAAGTGAACCGACTGGGCGGCATGTTCGCCCGCAAACCGCATTACGAGCTACCCGCCGATCTGACCGGCACGACGCTGACACTGCTGCTCCAGCAGCCCCTCAAGCTGCATGATATGCAGGTGGTGCACATTACGATTGAGCGCGAGCCGCTGGCGCAGTGGCTGGATAAGGGCGGGGAGATCCGCGGAAAGCTCAACGGCATCGGTTTCGCGCAGCCGCTGAATATGGAAGTGGACAGCAGTCAGCACCTTGTGATCCGCGACGTGAGCCTTCAGGGATCGCGTCTTGCGCTTCCCGGCACCGCCTCGGACAGCGTGCCGGAAGAGATTAAACAGCAGCTGGAAGCGCTGGATACCGAATGGCATCAGCAGCACACCCGCTTCAGCGAGCAGCAAAAATGCCTCTTTATTCATAGCGACTGGCTAGGTCGCATTGAAGCCAGCCTGCAGGACGTCAGCGCGCAGATCAAACAGGCGCGTCAATGCTAACGCTGGACACGCTCAATATGATGCTGGCCGTCAGCGAGGAAGGGTTGATCGAGGAGGTGGTGATTACCCTTCTGGCATCGCCGCAGCTGGCGGCCTTCTTTGAAAAATTCCCAAAGCTCAAAAAAGCGATGACGGACGATCTCCCGCGCTGGCGCGACAACCTGCGGCAGCGGTTTAAGGAGACAGAAGTCCCGCCTGAACTGACGGAGGAAGTCGCGGCCTATCAGCAGTGTCAGCGGCTATCGACGCCACAGTTTATCGTCCAGATCCCGCAAACCCTTACCCTGCTCGATAAAGTCCACTCTCCGTTTGCCAGCCAGGCCAGAACGCTGGTCACAGAAAACGCCACCTTTACCCCGGCGCTGCACACGCTCTTTTTACAGCGCTGGCGCCTGAGCCTGGTCGTCCAGGCTACCACGCTGAACCAACAGCTTCTGGATGAAGAGCGGGAACAGCTGCTCAGCGAAGTCCAGGAACGCATGACGCTGAGTGGCCAGCTCGAAGAGGTGCTGGTAGAAAATGAAAACGCCGCTGGTCGCCTCTGGGATATGAGCGCCGGGCAGCTGCGGCGCGGGGATTATCAACTGATCGTGAAGTACGGCGACTTTCTTACCCAGCAGCCGGAGCTGATGAAGCTCGCGGAACAGCTCGGCCGCTCGCGAGAGGCCAAATCGGTCCCAAAGAAGGATGCCCCGATGGAAACCTTCCGCACCCTTGTACGCGAACCGGCTACCGTGCCGGAGCAGGTCGACGGACTCCAGCAAAGCGATGACATCCTGCGCCTGCTGCCGACCGAGCTAAGCACGCTGGGGATGACCGAACTGGAGTATGAGTTTTACCGGCGGCTGGTGGAAAAACAGCTTCTCACCTATCGGCTGCACGGCGAAGCCTGGCGAGAGAAGCTCAGCCAGCGCCCGGTCGTGCATCAGGACTTTGATGAGCAGCCGCGCGGGCCGTTTATTGTCTGCGTGGATACGTCCGGCTCAATGGGCGGCTTTAACGAGCAGTGTGCGAAGGCGTTCTGTCTGGCGCTGATGCGCGTGGCGCTCGCTGACCGCCGTCGCTGCTTTATCATGCTCTTCTCCAGCGAAGTCGTGGGCTACGAGCTGACGAACCAGCAGGGCATTGAGCAGGCCATCCGCTTTTTAAGCCAGCGTTTTCGCGGCGGCACCGATCTGGCCAGCTGTTTTCGCAGCATTGTAGAACGGATGCAGGGCGGCGACTGGTACGACGCTGACGCGGTGGTGATTTCCGATTTCATTGCCCAGCGGCTGCCGGAAGATGTGGTAAATAAAGTGAAGGAGCTGCAGCGCGTGCACCAGCACCGTTTTCATGCCGTGGCGATGTCCGCACATGGAAAACCCGGCATCATGCGCATCTTCGATCATATCTGGCGCTTTGATACCGGGTTGCGTAGCCGCCTGCTCAGACGCTGGCGGCGTTAATTAAAGAAGAGAATCGACGCTTTCACGTACCTGCTGCGGCCAGACCCCACACTGCACCTGACCAATGTGAGACAGTTGCAGCAGCAGCATGGTCAGACGGGACTGCCCGATACCGCCGCCGATGGTCTGCGGCATTTCACCGCGCAACAGCGCCTGATGCCACTCTAATTTAAGGCGATCTTCATCACCGGTCACCGCCAGCTGGCGCTTCAGCGCCTCTGCATCCACGCGGATCCCCATCGAAGAGAGCTCAAACGCATCTTCCAGAACCGGGTTCCAGACCAGAATATCGCCGTTCAGACCGGCATATTCGCTTTCGCCCGCGGTGCTCCAGTCATCATAATCCGGCGCACGCACGTCGTGACGTTTGCCATCAGACAGTTTGCCGCCGATGCCAATCAGAAATACCGCGCCCAGCTCTTTGGCGATCGCCCGCTCGCGGCCTTTGGCATCCAGATCCGGGAAGCGGCTCAGCAGTTCCTGGCTGTGGACAAAGTGGATCGTATCCGGCAGGAACGGTACCAGACCAAACTCTTTGCTCACGGCCGCTTCGGTCGCTTTGATCCCCGCGTAGATCGCCTCAACGGTGGATTTCAGCGTGCCGACATGACGCTCGCCGTCACCCATTACGCGCTCCCAGTCCCACTGGTCAACGTAGACAGAGTGAATCGGGGAGAGGCGGTCTTCATCGGGGCGAAGGGCTTTCATGTGCGTGTAGAGCCCTTCGCCCGCGCTGAAGTCGTGTTGTCCCAGGGTTTGACGCTTCCACTTCGCCAGGGAATGCACCACTTCGAACTGGGCGTCTGGCAGTGTTTTCACTTTTACCTGTACCGCTTTTTCGCAACCAGACAGGTTATCCTGCGTCCCGTCACCCACGCGGCTCAGAATCGGCGCCTGAACTTCAATAAGACCAAGCTTCTCTTCAAGCTGGCGGGAAAAATGGGATTTTACGAAACTGATCTGGCGTTGTTTTGCGATGTAAGCGGTTTTCATTATTTATACTCCTGCGTCCTGTTGATAATGATTAAGCAACAGAACCGACACTTAATTCAATAACCCATCAACAAAAAGCCACCTTCACTTTTGATTCGTTAAAATAAGACGCTAGAATAGACGTATTCATTAATCTTCATAAGAAAAAGCTATGGAAAATTATCAGATCGACAATCTGGACCGCGGCATCCTTGAGGCCTTAATGGCCAATGCCCGTACAGCCTACGCCGAACTGGCGAAACAGTTTGGCGTCAGCCCGGGAACCATTCACGTTCGCGTAGAGAAGATGAAGCAGGCAGGGATCATTACCGGCGCGCGCATCGACGTCAGCCCGAAGCAGCTGGGTTACGACGTCTGCTGCTTCATCGGCATTATTCTTAAAAGCGCAAAAGATTACCCCTCCGCGCTGGCAAAGCTGAACGCGCTCGATGAAGTCACCGAGGCGTACTACACCACCGGGCACTACAGCATCTTTATTAAAGTGATGTGCCGATCCATCGATGCCCTCCAGCAGGTACTTATCAACAAGATCCAAACAATCGATGAAATTCAGTCCACCGAGACACTGATCTCCCTGCAAAACCCGATCATGCGTACCATCCGCCCGTGATCGGGCAAATTCATTCCCACATTTTCCACAGGTAGATCCCAGCTCGTTCACAGCGTACAATGATCCCCTCTTTATCTGAGCGAGCGATCAATGGCGGACATTACCCTTATCAGCGGCAGCACTCTTGGCGGTGCGGAATACGTAGCGGAACATCTGGCTGAGAAGCTGGAAGATGCAGGCTTTTCTACACAAACGCTGCACGGGCCGCTGCTTGAAGATCTCCCGGCTGACGGGGTCTGGCTGCTGATCACCTCCACGCACGGCGCGGGCGATCTGCCGGATAACCTGCAACCTTTATATGACGAACTGCTGGAACAGCAGCCCGACCTGTCAAACGTCCGTTTTGGCGCAGTGGGGATCGGCAGTCGTGAATATGACACCTTTTGCGGGGCAATAGAGAAGGTCGAAGCCGCTGTTACCGCTTGCGGAGCAAAACAGCTGGGTGAAACGCTCAAGATCAACATCCTCGATCATGACATTCCGGAAGATCCAGCCGAGATCTGGCTCGCGGAATGGAAAAATTTACTCAAAAACGATTAAAGATCGCGCGAACAGATGTGGATAACTCTGGTTAAAAGCTCGTATTAACCCGTAGTTATCCAAAGAACAACCCTAGCGTCGTTTTTGGCCTGTGCATAAAGTCGCGATCTGATCCCAGCTTATACGGTCCTGGATCACCGATCATTCACAGCAAACGATCCTTCCTAACTGCATGATCTTATTTGCAGGATCGGACTTATCCACACGTGTCCGCGATCCTAATAAGAGATCACAATAGAACAGATCTCTAAATAAAAAGATCTTCTTTTTAATAGCCCAGGATCCCAATGCTTTCTCGAAAGACTAAAGTTGAGTAGAATCCACGGCCCGGGCTTCAATCCATTTTCATACCGCTTTACGCGAGGCAGACCACCATGTTTTATCAGGATCCTTTTGACGTCATCATCATTGGCGGGGGTCATGCAGGCACTGAGGCCGCAATGGCCGCAGCGCGAATGGGTCAGCAGACCCTGCTTTTGACACACAATATCGACACGCTGGGACAAATGTCCTGTAATCCGGCGATTGGCGGCATTGGGAAAGGACACCTGGTAAAAGAAGTGGATGCACTTGGCGGCCTGATGGCGAAAGCGATCGATCATGCGGGCATTCAGTTTAGGATACTAAACGCGAGTAAAGGCCCTGCTGTTCGCGCCACTCGTGCGCAGGCAGACCGCGTGCTTTACCGCCAGGCCGTGCGCACCGCGCTGGAGAACCAGCCGAACCTGATGATCTTCCAGCAGGCGGTAGAAGATCTTATCGTTGAGAACGATCGCGTCGTGGGCGCCGTGACCCAGATGGGCCTCAAGTTCCGCGCCAAAGCCGTGGTGCTTACGGTCGGGACATTCCTGGACGGCAAAATCCATATTGGTCTGGACAACTACAGCGGTGGCCGTGCTGGCGATCCGCCGTCCATTCCGCTGTCTCGTCGTCTGCGTGAACTGCCGCTGCGCGTCAGCCGTCTGAAAACCGGCACGCCGCCGCGTATCGATGCGCGCACCATTGATTTCAGCGTACTGGCCCAACAGCACGGCGATAACCCGATGCCGGTTTTCTCGTTCATGGGCAACGCGGCGCAACACCCGCAGCAGGTACCGTGCTACATCACGCATACCAACGAAAAAACCCATGACGTGATCCGCAATAACCTCGATCGCAGCCCAATGTACGCTGGCGTGATCGAAGGGATCGGCCCGCGTTACTGCCCGTCGATCGAAGACAAAGTGATGCGCTTTGCCGATCGTAACCAGCATCAGATCTTCCTGGAGCCGGAAGGGCTGACCTCGAACGAAATTTACCCGAACGGCATCTCCACCAGCCTGCCCTTCGACGTGCAGATGCAAATTGTTCGCTCAATGCAGGGGATGGAGAATGCGAAAATCGTTCGCCCTGGCTACGCTATTGAGTACGATTTCTTCGACCCGCGTGACCTGAAGCCGACGCTGGAGAGCAAATTCATCCACGGTCTGTTTTTCGCGGGGCAGATCAACGGCACCACCGGCTACGAAGAAGCCGCAGCGCAGGGGTTGCTTGCCGGTCTGAACGCTGCCCGCTTCTCTGCCGAGAAAGAGGGCTGGGCGCCGTCGCGTTCTCAGGCCTATCTGGGCGTTTTGGTCGACGATCTCTGCACGCTGGGCACCAAAGAACCGTACCGTATGTTTACCTCTCGCGCGGAATATCGTCTGATGCTGCGCGAGGACAACGCCGACCTGCGTCTGACCGAGATAGGCCGCGAGCTGGGTCTGGTGGATGACGAACGCTGGGCGCGCTTTAACGAGAAGCTGGAACGTATTGAACAGGAACGTCAGCGCCTGAAAACCACGTGGGTAAACCCACAGGCGGAAACCGCTGCCGAAGTGAACGCTCACTTAACAGCGCCGCTGTCGCGTGAAGCCAGCGGCGAAGATCTGCTGCGTCGTCCTGAAGTCACCTACGAGAATCTGGTCAAACTGACCGCGTTCGCACCGGGCCTTGAAGACGCTGAAGCTGCCGAGCAGGTCGAAATTCAGGTGAAGTACGAAGGCTACATCGCGCGTCAGCAGGATGAGATCGAAAAACAGCAGCGCAACGAAAACACGCTGCTGCCGGAAATGCTGGACTACCGTCAGGTGACGGGCCTTTCCAACGAAGTGATCGCTAAGCTGAACGATCACAAACCGGTATCGATTGGCCAGGCCTCCCGTATCTCGGGCGTTACGCCGGCGGCGATTTCGATCCTGCTGGTGTGGCTGAAAAAGCAGGGCATGCTGCGCCGTAGCGCGTAATTGACATTGCTTTTGGCGGGTGGCGCTTCGCTGGCCCGCCCTACTTATTCGTAGGCCCGGTAAGCGGCAGCGCCGCCGGGCAAAAAAACTCTCAACAGGTATTCACCGTGCTCAACAAACTCTCTCGTCTGCTGGATCAGGCAGGTATTTCGCTCACCGATCACCAGAAAAACCAGCTGGTGGCGTATGTCGATATGCTGAACAAATGGAATAAAGCGTACAACCTGACGTCTGTGCGCGATCCCAACGAGATGCTGGTTCGCCATATTCTCGATAGTATCGTGGTGGCGCCGTACCTGAAAGGTGAACGTTTTATCGACGTGGGGACGGGGCCGGGTTTGCCGGGCGTTCCGCTGTCGATTGTCCGACCCGAGAGCCATTTCACGCTGCTGGACAGCCTGGGCAAGCGCGTGCGCTTTTTACGCCAGGTTCAGCATGAACTGAAGCTCGATAACATCACGCCCGTACAGAGCAGGGTAGAGGAGTTTCCGGCAGAGCCGCCGTTTGACGGCGTTATCAGCCGTGCGTTTGCTTCACTCAATGACATGGTGAGCTGGTGTAAGCATCTGCCGGCAGAAGATGGCCGTTTTTATGCGCTGAAAGGGCAGCTGCCCGGTGATGAAATTGAACAGCTTCCGGACGGTTTTAGCGTTGAAACCATCGAGAAATTAAACGTTCCGCAGCTCGACGGTGAACGTCATCTGGTGATAATTAAGCCAAACAATTTTTAAAAAAATAATAAAAAATGTGGAATTTGTGCTGTTCTGAGTATGTTAAAAAACAGCACAACTAACCGGGATTAACCAGAGAGCGTTTAACCGCTTTTTTACCAGGGATTTTCTTGCGGTTAACCTCACGTCGATTATTCATCGTGAAGATAGTCAACTATGAAAATATCAGTCTGCTAAAAGTGGAAGGCTGTAACCAGAACGCAATGTTAATTATTTATTAAGAATGTCAATAAAAGGTTTTTATTGTGTACGGGGCTGTTTTGAAAATAGTTGCGATATTTTGTGTTTAATTTCAGAAAGATAATCCTTGGCGATTTACGGCTTTGATAAATACAACCTTATCGCAAATGTGTGTTTTGTGATCTCGTGCACGCTTTGTAGTCAACGTTTTCGCGCTGTTTGCAGTTTTGCTCGAAGGTCGATGCTTTCTACGAAAGTTAAAAAATAGCGCTGGGGAAAAATATTTAAACATTTATTCACCTTTTCGCTACTTAATGTTTGAAATCACGGGTACGCACCGTATAATTTGTCCGCTTTTTGATGCTTGACTCTGAGCCTTAAAGGACGTTTTATACGACACGCGGCATACCTCGAAGGGAGCAGGAGTAAAAACGTGATGTCTGTGTCGCTCTTGAGTAGAAACGTTGCTCGTAAGCTTCTGTTCATTCAGTTTCTGGCTGTGATAGCAAGTGGACTGCTGTTTAGCCTCAAAGACCCCTTCTGGGGCATCTCCGCCGTGTGCGGGGGTTTGGCGGTCGTGCTGCCAAACGTGTTGTTTATGATTTTTGCCTGGCGTCATCAGGCGCATACACCCGCCAAAGGCCGCGTGGCCTGGTCCTTCGCCCTCGGCGAAGTGTGTAAGGTGTTGCTGACCTTTGCTCTACTGGTGATGGCGCTGGCGGTTTTGAAAGTGGTATTCATGCCGCTGATAGCAACGTGGGTTTTGGTGCTGGTGGTACAAGTTCTGGCTCCAGCTGTAATCAATAACAAAGGGTAAAAGGCATCATGGCTTCAGAAAATATGACGCCGCAGGATTACATAGGTCACCATCTGAATAACCTTCAGCTGGACCTGCGTACATTCTCGCTGGTGGATCCACATAACCCCCCGGCCACCTTCTGGACGATCAACATCGACTCCATGTTCTTCTCGGTGGTTTTGGGTCTTCTGTTCCTGGCCATGTTCCGCAGCGTTGCTAAAAAAGCGACCAGCGGTGTTCCAGGGAAATTCCAGACGTTCGTTGAGATGATCATCGGCTTCGTCCATGGCAGCGTGAAAGACATGTACCATGGTAAGAGCAAGCTGATTGCTCCGCTGGCCCTGACCGTGTTCGTTTGGGTCTTCCTGATGAACCTGATGGACCTGCTGCCAATTGACCTGCTGCCGTTCATCGGCGAGCACATCTTCGGCCTGCCTGCGCTGCGTGTTGTACCGTCTGCGGACGTGAACATCACCCTGTCGATGGCGCTGGGCGTGTTTATCCTGATTCTTTTCTACAGCATCAAAATGAAAGGCGTAAGCGGCTTTGTGAAAGAGCTTACCTTGCAGCCGTTCAACCACTGGGCGTTTATTCCGGTCAACCTGATCCTGGAAGGCGTTAGCCTGCTGTCCAAACCTGTTTCACTGGGTCTGCGACTGTTCGGCAACATGTATGCGGGTGAGCTGATTTTCATTCTGATCGCGGGTCTTCTGCCGTGGTGGTCACAGTGGGTTCTGAATGTGCCATGGGCCATTTTCCACATCCTGATCATTACGCTGCAAGCCTTTATCTTCATGGTTCTGACGATCGTCTATCTGTCGATGGCGTCTGAAGAGCACTGATTTTTTACCAACACTACTACGTTTTAATTGAAACAAACTGGAGACTGTCATGGAAAACCTGAATATGGATCTGCTGTACATGGCTGCCGCTGTGATGATGGGTCTGGCGGCTATCGGTGCTGCGATCGGTATCGGCATCCTCGGAGGTAAATTCCTGGAAGGCGCAGCGCGTCAACCTGATCTGATTCCTCTGCTGCGTACTCAGTTCTTTATCGTTATGGGTCTGGTGGATGCTATCCCAATGATCGCTGTAGGTCTGGGTCTGTACGTGATGTTTGCTGTCGCGTAGTAGTTGTTTTAAAACCCCAAGCCACAGAAATTTAAGAGGTATTGTGCTGTGAACATGAACGCAACAATCCTCGGCCAGGCCATCGCGTTTATTCTCTTTGTCTGGTTCTGCATGAAGTATGTATGGCCGCCTTTAATGGCTGCCATCGAAAAACGTCAGAAAGAAATTGCTGACGGTCTGGCTTCCGCAGAACGCGCTAAGAAAGATTTGGACCTTGCACAGGCCAACGCGACAGACCAGCTGAAAAAAGCGAAAGCTGAAGCTCAGGTAATCATTGAACAGGCTAACAAGCGCCGTTCTCAGATCCTGGACGAAGCCAAAGCTGAAGCAGAACAGGAACGTACTAAGATCGTGACACAGGCTCAGGCTGAAATTGAAGCTGAGCGTAAACGTGCTCGTGAAGAACTGCGTAAGCAGGTTGCGATTCTGGCTGTTGCTGGCGCCGAGAAGATCATCGAACGTTCCGTGGATGAAGCTGCTAACAGCGACATCGTGGACAAACTTGTCGCTGAACTGTAAGGAGGGAGGGGCTGATGTCTGAATTTGTTACGGTAGCTCGCCCCTACGCCAAAGCAGCTTTTGACTTTGCTGTCGAACACCAAAATGTCGATCGCTGGCAGAATATGCTGGCGTTTGCCGCTGAGGTGACGAAAAACGAACAAATGGCCGAGTTGCTTTCCGGTGCGTTAGCGCCTGAAACCCTCGCCGCGTCGTTTATCGCCGTGTGCGGAGAGCAACTGGATGCCAACGGCCAGAACCTGATTAAGGTCATGGCAGAAAATGGTCGTCTCCGTGTGCTCCCGGATGTTCTCGAGCAGTTTGAGCACTTACGTGCCCTTAGTGAAGCAACTGCAGAAGTCGAAGTGACTTCCGCGACTGAACTGAGTGACGAACAGCTTGCGAAAATCACCGCCGCGATGGAAAAACGTCTGTCACGCAAAGTTAAGCTGAATTGCAAAATCGATAAGTCTGTAATGGCAGGCGTAATCATCCGCTCGGGTGATATGGTCATTGATGGCAGCGTACGCGGCCGTCTTGAGCGCCTTGCAGACGTCTTGCAGTCTTAAGGGGACTGGAGCATGCAACTGAATTCCACCGAAATCAGCGAACTGATCAAGCAGCGCATTGCTCAGTTCAATGTTGTGAGTGAAGCTCACAACGAAGGTACTATTGTTTCTGTAAGTGACGGTGTTATCCGCATCCACGGCCTGGCCGATTGTATGCAGGGTGAGATGATTTCCCTGCCGGGTAACCGTTACGCTATCGCACTGAACCTGGAGCGCGACTCCGTAGGTGCAGTTGTGATGGGTCCATACGCTGACCTCGCCGAAGGCATGAAGGTTAAGTGTACTGGCCGTATTCTGGAAGTGCCGGTTGGCCGTGGCCTGCTGGGTCGCGTTGTTAACACCCTGGGTGCGCCAATCGACGGTAAAGGTCCGGTTGAGCACGATGGCTTCTCCCCAATCGAAGTTATCGCACCAGGCGTTATCGACCGTCAGTCCGTTGATCAGCCAGTGCAGACTGGTTATAAGTCCGTTGACGCCATGATCCCAATCGGTCGTGGTCAGCGTGAACTGATCATCGGTGACCGTCAGACCGGTAAAACCGCGATGGCAATCGACGCCATCATCAACCAGCGTGACTCCGGCATCAAATGTGTGTACGTGGCTATCGGCCAGAAAGCGTCCACCATTTCTAACGTGGTTCGTAAACTGGAAGAGCACGGCGCGCTGTCTAACACCATCGTTGTGGTAGCAACCGCGTCTGAATCTGCTGCACTGCAATACCTGGCGCCATACGCCGGTTGCGCAATGGGCGAATACTTCCGTGACCGCGGTGAAGATGCGCTGATCGTATACGATGACCTGTCTAAACAGGCTGTTGCTTATCGTCAGGTTTCCCTGCTGCTCCGTCGTCCACCAGGACGTGAAGCATTCCCGGGCGACGTATTCTACCTCCACTCTCGTCTGCTGGAGCGTGCTTCCCGCGTTAACGCGGAATACGTCGAGAACTTCACCAAAGGTGAAGTGAAGGGTAAAACAGGTTCTCTGACCGCGCTGCCGATCATTGAAACCCAGGCGGGTGACGTTTCTGCGTTCGTTCCGACCAACGTAATCTCCATTACCGATGGTCAGATCTTCCTGGAAACCAACCTGTTTAACTCCGGTATTCGTCCGGCGGTTAACCCGGGTATCTCCGTATCCCGTGTGGGTGGTGCTGCTCAGACCAAGATCATCAAGAAACTGTCCGGTGGTATCCGTACCGCGCTGGCACAGTATCGTGAACTGGCTGCGTTCTCTCAGTTCGCATCCGATCTGGACGAAGCAACCCGTAAACAGCTGAGCCACGGTCAGAAAGTGACCGAGCTGCTGAAGCAGAAACAGTACGCTCCAATGTCTGTTGCTCAGCAGGGCCTGGTACTGTTCGCGGCTGAACGCGGTTACCTCGAAGATGTGGAACTGGCGAAAATCGGTAGCTTTGAAGCCGCTCTGCTGGCTTACGTCGACCGTGATCACGCTCCGCTGATGCAAGAGATCAACCAGACCGGTGGCTATAACGACGAAATCGAAGGCAAGCTGAAAGCTATCCTCGATTCCTTCAAAGCAACCCAATCCTGGTAATCGTCCGGCGGCTTGTCTCAGGGCAAGCCGCCTGGCATTGAGGAGAAGCTCATGGCCGGCGCAAAAGAGATACGTAGTAAGATCGCAAGCGTCCAGAACACGCAAAAGATCACTAAAGCGATGGAGATGGTCGCCGCTTCCAAAATGCGTAAATCGCAGGATCGCATGGCGGCCAGCCGTCCTTATGCAGAGACCATGCGCAAAGTGATTGGTCACCTTGCAAACGGTAATCTGGAATATAAGCACCCTTACCTGGAAGAACGCGACGTTAAGCGCGTGGGCTACCTGGTGGTGTCGACTGACCGTGGTCTGTGTGGCGGCTTGAACATTAACCTGTTCAAAAAACTGCTGGCGGATATGAAAGGCTGGTCTGATAAAGGCGTTCAGTGCGATCTGGCACTGATTGGCTCTAAAGGCGTCTCTTTCTTTAACTCCGTTGGTGGCAACATTGTCGCTCAGGTGACCGGTATGGGTGATAACCCGTCCCTGTCCGAACTGATCGGCCCGGTTAAAGTGATGTTGCAGGCCTACGATGAAGGCCGTCTGGACAGACTGTACGTTGTCAGCAACAAATTCATTAACACCATGTCTCAGGTTCCAACGCTCACTCAGATGCTGCCGTTACCGGCATCAGAAGATGACGAGCTGAAGCAGAAAGCCTGGGATTACCTGTATGAACCCGATCCGAAACCGCTGCTGGATACCCTGCTGCGTCGTTACGTTGAATCTCAGGTTTATCAGGGCGTTGTAGAAAACCTGGCCAGCGAGCAGGCCGCACGAATGGTGGCGATGAAAGCCGCGACCGATAATGGCGGCAGCCTGATTAAAGAGCTGCAGTTGGTTTACAACAAAGCTCGTCAGGCCAGCATTACTCAGGAACTCACCGAGATCGTCTCGGGGGCCGCCGCGGTTTAACCAGGTTTACGAATTACGTAGAGGATTCAAGATGGCTACTGGAAAGATTGTCCAGGTAATCGGCGCCGTGGTGGACGTCGAGTTCCCTCAGGACGCCGTACCACGCGTGTACGACGCGCTTGAGGTACAGAATGGTAACGAGAGCCTGGTGCTGGAAGTTCAGCAGCAGCTCGGCGGCGGTATCGTGCGTACCATCGCGATGGGTTCTTCCGACGGTCTGCGTCGTGGTCTGGAAGTTAAAGACCTTGAGCACCCGATCGAAGTCCCGGTAGGTAAAGCAACACTGGGTCGTATCATGAACGTATTGGGTCAGCCAATCGACATGAAAGGCGACATCGGTGAAGAAGAGCGTTGGGCTATCCACCGCGCGGCACCTTCCTACGAAGAGCTGTCCAGCTCTCAGGAACTGCTGGAAACCGGCATCAAAGTTATCGACCTGATGTGTCCGTTTGCGAAGGGCGGTAAAGTTGGTCTGTTCGGTGGTGCGGGTGTAGGTAAAACCGTAAACATGATGGAGCTGATCCGTAACATCGCGATCGAGCACTCCGGTTACTCCGTGTTTGCGGGCGTAGGTGAACGTACTCGTGAGGGTAACGACTTCTACCACGAAATGACCGACTCCAACGTTCTGGACAAAGTATCCCTGGTTTACGGCCAGATGAACGAGCCACCAGGAAACCGTCTGCGCGTTGCGCTGACCGGCCTGACAATGGCTGAGAAATTCCGTGACGAAGGCCGTGACGTTCTGCTGTTCGTTGATAACATCTATCGTTACACCCTGGCCGGTACCGAAGTATCTGCACTGCTGGGTCGTATGCCTTCAGCGGTAGGTTATCAGCCTACGCTTGCGGAAGAGATGGGTGTTCTTCAGGAACGTATCACCTCTACCAAAACCGGTTCTATCACCTCCGTTCAGGCGGTATACGTACCTGCGGATGACTTGACTGACCCATCTCCAGCCACCACCTTTGCGCACTTAGACGCAACCGTGGTACTGAGCCGTCAGATCGCGTCTCTGGGTATCTACCCGGCCGTTGACCCGCTGGACTCCACCAGCCGTCAGCTGGATCCACTGGTTGTTGGTCAGGAACACTACGACACCGCGCGTGGCGTACAGTCCCTGCTGCAGCGTTACCAGGAGCTGAAAGACATCATCGCCATCCTGGGTATGGATGAACTGTCTGAAGAAGACAAACTGGTGGTAGCACGTGCGCGTAAGATCCAGCGCTTCCTGTCCCAGCCGTTCTTCGTTGCGGAAGTATTCACCGGTTCTCCGGGTAAATACGTTTCCCTGAAAGACACCATCCGTGGCTTTAAAGGCATCATGGAAGGCGAATACGATCACCTGCCAGAGCAGGCGTTCTACATGGTTGGTTCCATCGAAGAAGCCGTGGAAAAAGCCAAAAAACTTTAACGCCTTAATCGGAGGGTGATATGGCAATGACTTACCACCTGGACGTCGTCAGCGCAGAGCAACAAATGTTCTCTGGTCTGGTCGAGAAAATCCAGGTAACGGGCAGTGAAGGTGAACTGGGTATTTTCCCGGGTCACGCACCGCTGCTCACCGCCATTAAGCCTGGTATGATCCGCATCGTTAAACAGTTCGGTCACGAAGAGTTTATCTATCTGTCCGGCGGCATTCTTGAAGTGCAGCCTGGCAGTGTGACCGTTCTGGCCGATACCGCTATTCGTGGCCAGGATCTCGACGAAGCGCGAGCCCTGGAGTCGAAGCGTAAGGCTGAAGAGCACATTAGCAGCTCTCATGGTGACGTGGATTACGCTCAGGCGTCTGCGGAGCTGGCCAAAGCGATCGCGAAACTGCGCGTTATCGAGTTGACCAAAAAAGCGATGTAACACCGGCTTGAAAAGCACAAAAGCCAGTCTGGATACCAGACTGGCTTTTTTTTTGATCCTTAATTCATGATGAAAAAGATGTAGAATTTTAGGCATCAAACGTTTTTACTTCTCACTCAAACTACCGTCAGGATGCGTATGTCAAACAGTGCGATGAGCGTGGTGATCCTTGCCGCTGGCAAAGGTACCCGCATGTATTCCGATCTGCCTAAAGTGCTCCACACGCTGGCAGGAAAGCCAATGGTGCAGCATGTCATTGATGCAGCGAATGAACTGGGTGCCCGTCAGGTTCACCTGGTCTACGGCCACGGCGGCGATCTGCTTAAAAAGACGCTGAGCGATGATGCGCTCAACTGGGTGCTTCAGGCTGAACAGCTGGGTACCGGTCATGCGATGCAGCAGGCTGCGCCGTTCTTTGCCGATGACGAAGATATTCTGATGCTTTACGGCGACGTTCCGCTGATCTCCGTTGAAACGCTGACTCGCCTGCGTGCAGCCAAGCCGCAGGGCGGCATCGGTTTATTGACCGTTGTGCTGGACGATCCAACGGGCTATGGCCGTATCACGCGTGAAAACGGCAACGTAACGGGTATCGTTGAACATAAAGATGCCAGTGATGAACACCGCAAGATTCAGGAGATCAACACCGGCATCCTGATTGCCAATGGTGCGGACATGAAGCGCTGGCTCTCTCAGCTCGACAACAATAACGCGCAGGGTGAGTACTACATCACCGACATCATTGCGATGGCATATCACGAAGGGCGTGAGATCGCCGCCGTTCATCCGGCGCGCATCAGCGAAACGGACGGCGTGAATAACCGCCTGCAGCTTTCCCGTCTTGAGCGTATTTATCAGTCCGAGCAGGCCGAAAAACTGCTGCTCGCGGGCGTGATGCTGCGCGATCCGGCGCGTTTCGATTTGCGCGGCACCGTGTCTCACGGGCGCGACGTTGAGATCGATACTAACGTTATTCTTGAAGGCAACGTCACGCTGGGCAACCGCGTCAAAATTGGCGCCGGCTGCGTGATTAAAAACAGCGTTATCGGCGACGACTGCGAAATCAGCCCGTACAGCGTGGTGGAAGATGCTCATCTTGAAGCAGCGTGTACCATCGGCCCGTTTGCGCGTCTGCGCCCGGGCGCTGAGCTGCTGGAAGGCGCGCACGTGGGTAACTTCGTGGAAATGAAAAAAGCGCGTCTGGGTAAAGGCTCCAAAGCGGGTCATTTAACCTATCTGGGCGATGCGGAGATTGGCGACAACGTGAATATCGGTGCAGGAACCATTACCTGTAACTATGACGGCGCCAATAAGTTTAAAACCATCATCGGCAATGACGTGTTCGTGGGCTCGGACACGCAGCTGGTGGCACCGGTTACCGTGGGTAACGGCGTGACCATTGCCGCCGGCACGACCGTCACGCGCGACGTAGCGGATAACGAGCTGGTGTTAAGCCGCGTGCCGCAGGTACACAAGCAGGGCTGGAAACGCCCGGTGAAGAAAAAGTAACAACAAGGCGGGTGGCGCTACGCTTACCCGCCTACGATTGAGTAGGCCTGATAAGGCGTAGCCGTCATCAGGCAAACCCGGGAGAGGAGATAAATATATATCTCCCCCCACAAGCAGTACCCATAAAAATAACCCCACTCTCTACAAGGCTCGGGGCGCCCGGAAAGGGTAAATACAGGTCAGCGACAACGCAGGCATAATGCCTAAATTCGGAATCTAAAATATGTGTGGAATTGTTGGCGCAGTTGCGCAGCGTGATATTGCTGAAATCCTTCTCGAAGGTTTACGTCGTCTGGAATACCGTGGTTACGACTCTGCCGGTCTGGCTGTCGTGGATGCAGAAGGGCATATGACCCGTCTGCGTCGTCTCGGTAAAGTGCAGATGCTGGCCCAGGCCGCGGAAGAACACCCGCTGCACGGGGGTACCGGTATTGCGCACACCCGCTGGGCGACGCACGGCGAACCGTCTGAAGGTAACGCGCATCCGCATGTGTCTGAACACATCGTGGTGGTGCATAACGGCATTATCGAAAACCACGAACCGCTGCGCGAAGAACTGAAAGCGCGCGGCTATACCTTCGTCTCTGAAACCGACACCGAAGTGATTGCTCACCTGGTGCACTGGGAGCTGGCAAAGGGCGGTACGCTGCGTGATGCGGTGCTGCGCGCTATCCCTCAGCTGCGCGGTGCATATGGTACGGTGATCATGGACTCCCGCGATCCATCTACCCTGCTGGCCGCGCGTTCCGGTAGCCCGATGGTTATCGGTCTGGGCATGGGTGAAAACTTTATCGCTTCCGATCAGCTGGCGCTCCTGCCGGTGACCCGTCGCTTTATCTTCCTGGAAGAGGGCGATATCGCGGAAGTGACTCGCCGCAGCGTGACCGTCTTCGACACCAAAGGCGAGCAGGTGAAGCGTCAGGAGATCGAATCTAACCTGCAATACGACGCGGGCGACAAAGGCGCTTACCGTCACTACATGCAGAAAGAGATCTACGAGCAGCCGAACGCTATCAAAAACACTCTGACCGGGCGCATCAGCCACGGCGAGGTGGATCTGAGCGAGCTGGGGGCAAACGCCAACGAACTGCTCGGCAAGGTTGAACATATTCAGATCGTAGCCTGCGGTACCTCATATAACTCCGGTATGGTCTCTCGCTACTGGTTTGAATCCCTGGCGGGCGTGCCATGCGACGTGGAAATCGCGTCTGAGTTCCGCTATCGCAAGTCTGCGGTGCGTCGTAACAGCCTGATGATCACCCTTTCCCAGTCCGGCGAAACGGCGGATACGCTGGCAGCGCTGCGTCTGTCTAAGGAATTGGGTTATCTGGGCTCGCTGGCCATCTGTAACGTCCCGGGCTCATCCCTGGTGCGTGAGTCCGATCTGGCGCTGATGACCAAAGCGGGTACCGAAATCGGCGTGGCCTCCACCAAAGCGTTTACCACTCAGTTGACCGTTCTGCTGATGCTGGTGGCGAAGCTGGCGCGTCTGAAAGGCGAAGATGCTTCCGTTGAGCACGACATCGTTCACGGTCTCCAGGCGCTGCCGAGCCGTATTGAGCAGATGCTGTCTCAGGACAAACGCATTGAAGCGCTGGCGGAAGATTTCTCTGACAAACATCACGCCCTGTTCCTGGGTCGTGGCGATCAGTACCCGATTGCGCTGGAAGGCGCACTGAAGCTGAAAGAGATCTCCTACATCCATGCGGAAGCCTACGCGGCAGGCGAGCTGAAGCATGGCCCGCTGGCGCTGATTGACGCGGATATGCCGGTCATTGTTGTCGCACCGAACAACGAACTGCTGGAAAAACTGAAATCCAACATCGAAGAGGTACGCGCCCGCGGCGGCGTGCTGTACGTCTTCGCTGATAAAGATGCCGGTTTCGCCAGCAGCGACAACATGCACATCATCGAGATGCCGCATGTGGAAGAGGTGATTGCACCGATCTTCTACACCGTTCCGCTGCAGCTGCTGGCTTACCACGTGGCGCTGATCAAAGGCACCGACGTTGACCAGCCGCGTAACCTGGCGAAATCGGTCACCGTAGAATAATCCCTTCTGTTAATGGCTACACGACGTGTAGCCATTTTTTCCTTACTTTTTTCTCATCAGCTTTCTCTTTGCTATCAATCATCTTATTCTGACGCATTTCGTTACTTTATTGTGTGAATAATGAACGAGATTGCTTCTGAGCATTAGTATTTTCTATTTTGATCACTAAACGATCAGCTTTTATTAACGGAATCCTAAAAATGGTTTGTTTATAAAATATGTGCCCTTTTTATGTGTATACTGAAAAGGAATTTTAATGATAAAGCAAAAATAATATTATATTTGTTTTTCTCTATTATTATTCCAGCTCTGGTTTGTCATTATTCCATTAATTTAAACTCCCCCCTTGAAGATCATTCTTCCCGAAGAATATTATTTCATCGCATTTGGGATGGCGTTGTCTTTATGATAAACGCAATATTGATTTAATTAATGGAGTTATCATGAAAAATAATGGAATTACGGTGGCGATTGCACTCGCATCGGCCTTAATGGCAGGACAATCATTTGCTGCGGATGGTACGGTTCATTTCCGCGGAGAGGTTATTGATTCAACGTGTGAAGTGACGCCTGATACCGCCGATCAGACGGTGAATATCGGCCGCGTTGCCAAAACGACGTTCTCCGGCATTGACTCAACGGCGTCAGTAAAAGATTTCCATATTAAACTGGAGAAATGCCCTGCAACCTATACTCAGGCAGCAGTTCGTTTTGACGGAACAGAAGATAAAGACACCATCGGCAAAGGATATTTGTCTATTGGCACGCCTGTTAACGGTGAAGCGGATACTGACGGTATTTACACCGGCGAAGGTGAAGCCGTTACGGCTACCGGCGTTGCAATCAAGCTCTTCAACCTGAACGATGATACGGCGATCCCGCTGTATAACAATTCAAATTATGTTGCTATCACCGACGGCAAAGCGGACATGGGCTTTAAAGCGAAGTTTGTGCAGACGCTGGCTACGGTTACGCCGGGTACAGCGAACGCGGATTCCCAGTTCACCATTGAATACCTGAAATAATCTTCAGCTGTTCGCCAGGAGCCTGTTTTATCCTTTTGCAGGCTCCTCCACAGGATGTGAGGATAACTGATGTATTTACGGCGTTTGTTGACTCTGTTCATCATGCTCTCTTTTTCATTTTTAACACCCTTGTCGACGGCTGGCGTCATTATTGGCGGAACCCGCGTTGTTTATAGTAGCGATAAATCCGATGCGACAATTAGCATAAAAAATAACGAAGCGACCACGCCTTATCTCATACAGACGTGGGTCGATCCTTTTAAAGGCGATACAGCGTCGAATAAACCTCCTTTTACCGTTATTCCGCCGGTTTCAAGGCTGGAGGCCGGGCAGGAGAAAGTATTGCGCATCATGAAAGTGAAGGGCGAACTGCCTCACGATCGGGAATCGCTGTTCTGGCTCAACATCAAAAATATTCCGCCGTCCAGTTCAAACCCCAATTCGCTCGAAATTGCGATTAAGACGCGGATAAAACTTTTTTGGCGTCCGGCGACCCTGAATATCACGCCTGAACGGGCTGCGGCGAAGGTTAAATGGCGTGTTCAAAACCGGCAGCTCGTGATTGAAAATCCGAGCCCGCTACATATTAACGTTATGAATGTTACCGTCGATGGTAAAGACGTTACGTTAAATATTATTCCCCCTTTTGACACCGTGCGTTTGCCGCTTCCGGATGGCATTAACGGCCGCGCGCTGGTCTGGCGTTTCGTTAACGATTTTGGGGCAATCAGTCAGGAAATTCACGTCACGCTGTAAACATAGGGATGTTTGATATGGGGTGTTTCCGTTTTTTCATTGCGCTGGCCTCGGGGGTATCTCTCGGCTTTTCAGGCGTGACGCTGGCAAAAGATATCTTTAACCCTGCGCTTCTTGAAATTGACCATCCGGTGGATGTTGATATCCACCAGTTTAACCGCGCCAATACGTTACCTGCGGGCTCTTATAAGGTTGATATTCATGTTAACGATGAGTTTATCGGTAGCCGGGAGGTCACCTTTATTGAAGATAAGGCTGGCGATAGGCTGCATCCCTGTTTTAAGCACGTCAGGACGGTGCTTGCGGAGCTCGGGGCTAAGGTGGCGGCGATCGGTTCGCTGGATCGCCTGGACGAAAACGCCTGTGTGGACCCTACCCCGCTGATCCCTGGCGCCACATGGACATTCGATACCGATAAGCTGCTGCTCAACGTCACGCTGCCGCAGATTTACATTGATACCACCGCCCGCGGCACCATCAATCCTGCCCGCTGGGATGAAGGTATTAATGCGCTAATGATGAACTATGACTTTTCCGGCTCCAGCACGTTGCAGTCTGATGATGACGACAACAGCGATTTCTACTACCTGAACCTGCGAAACGGGGCGAACATTGGCGCGTGGCGTTTACGCAATTACAGCACGCTAAACATCATCGACGGTCATTCGGATTACCATTCCATCAGCACCTATGTGCAGCGAAACCTTGCGACGTTACGCAGCCAGATCATGCTGGGTGATACCTGGACCGCAAGCGATGTCTTTGACAGTACCCAGGTGCGCGGCGTGCGCCTGTATACCGATGATGAAATGCTTCCTTCCAGCCTGACGGGCTTTGCGCCGGTCGTCCGGGGCGTAGCGAAAAGCAATGCGACGGTGATTATTCGGCAGAATGGCTACGTCATTTATCAATCTGCCGTGCCGCAGGGGCCATTTGCGCTTAAAGATTTAAACACCACCAGCTCCGGCGGCGACCTGGACGTGACCATAAAAGAAGAAGACGGCAGTGAGCAACACTTCACGCAGCCCTACGCCTCGCTGGCCATCCTCAAGCGTGAAGATCAGACCGACGTTGATATCAGCGCGGGTGAACTGCGCGATCAAAGCGAATTCCAGCCCAACGTTTTTCAGGCGCAGGTTCTGCACGGCTTTCCTGCCGGGATAACGGTATACGGTGGCGTGCAGGCCGCGGAAGCGTATCGCTCGGCAGCGGTGGGGGTCGGCAAAGATATGGGTGCAGTTGGCGCGTTTTCCGTCGATATCACCCAGGCACGCGCGCAGTTTACGGACGAGGACTCAGAGGAGTCCGGCCAGTCCTGGCGTTTTCTCTATTCGAAACGGTTTGATGAGACGGATACCACGCTGAGGCTGGTGGGGTATCGCTACTCAACACAGGGCTACTACACCCTCAATGAATGGGCGTCACGCCAGAACAGTCAGCGCGATTTCTGGGTAACGGGCAACCGACGCAGCCGGCTTGAAGGGTCCTGGACGCAGAATTTCGGCGATGGCATGGGGAACATTTATCTCACGCTGAGCCGCCAGCAGTACTGGAAAACCGACGAAGTTGAACGCCTGGTTCAGCTTGGCTACAGCAATGTCTGGCGGTCGCTTTCCTGGAACCTCTCCTGGAACTACAGCGATTCCATCACCACGGCGCAGAGCGCGGAGTATACAGATAGCGACGATCGAGAAAGCGAACAGGTTTTTATGCTGTCGTTCTCCGTGCCGCTGTCAGCATTGCTGCCGGACAGCTATGTGAGCTACGGCCTCACGCAGAACAACAGCGGAAAAGGAATGCACCAGCTTGGCCTGAACGGTACGGCGCTTGATAACCGTAATCTCTCCTGGAACCTCCAGCAGTCCTGGGATGCGGATGACAGTGTGTACAGCAGCAGCGCGGGGGTGGGATATGACGGAACCTATGGTTCGGTTAACGGCAGCTATGACTACAACCAGGACAGCCAGCGGCTCAACTACGGCGCGCGCGGCGGGATCCTGCTGCATGGCGATGGAGTGACGTTCTCGCAGGAGATGGGCGAAACCGTGGCGCTGATTAAAGCACCCGGTGCAGCCGGTCTGGCAATGGAAAACGGCACCGGTACGGCAACCGACTGGCGAGGCTACACCGTTCAAACGCAGCTTAACGCTTACGATGAAAACCGTGTGGAAATTGAGAGCGGCTATTTTGAAAAAGCGAACGTCGAGCTGGAGAACAGCGTGCTTAACGTCATCCCCACGCGAGGTGCGGTGGTGCGGGCGGAATTTATCACCCACGTTGGCTATCGCGTGCTCTTTGAGGTCACACAGGCCAACGGCAAACCGGTTCCCTTTGGCGCAGTGGCGTCTGCCGAACTGGCGACGGGCAGCGTGTCGGGCATTACCGGCGAGAATGGCGAACTCTATCTTTCGGGCATGCCGGAAGAGGGAACGTTCACGCTGAAGTGGGGGAGTGAAAAGACAAAACCTTGCAAGGTCCATTATCAGTTCCCCAAACCAACGGGTGTTGAACTGGTTCAAACAGCGGTCGTGTGCCAATAGGGAAATGAGATGAAACGACGTATCACTTTTATAGCAGTCGCCATGCTGCTTTTTACCCCTTTTTCCCACGCCGCGACGACAGAAGGCGGGGTGTGTTTCGCCATCGGCGGCACCTATATTTTCAACCTTAATCTTAACGGGGCAGAGATACCGGCAGATAAAAATCAGGCGGGAACCGAGGTGCGCGATCTGACGACCCTGCAATCGCCTTCCCGGTATAAACTGGGATGTAACTGCCTGACCCATTTCACCACCACTTTTCGTAGCATCTACTTCACCGCGCGTTCGCCCTTAAGCGTTGATACCGTAAAAAACGGGTATACCTACTACAGGTTGAACGACCAGCTCAGCATTGCGTCCTCTATTCACGTGTTGGGACGCGACTACCTTCCCGTTCCCTTTGAGGCCGAGCCCAACCGGGTGACATCCGGTCTTTACTGCTATGCCTCCGGTGAAGAAGGCTCAGAGGCAACGCTTGATACCGGTTCTCAGGTAAAATTATCGTTTTTAATCGACAAGCCCTTTATTGGAAAAGTTACCGTTCCGGGTACGACGATTGCCACGCTCTATGGCGGTATCGATGAAGCGTCCTCTCTGGCAAGTACCGAGAAGCTCGCCGAAATAAAAATTGCCGGAGACATCGTGGTACCGCAAAACTGCGAGATCGCGCCGGGTCAGTCGCTGGAAATTGATTTTGGAAAAATTCCCGCCAGCGCGTTTTCCGCCACCAAAGGCGAGGCGGTCGGTAGCCGCAAAATCCGCAAGATGATACAGGTGAAATGTACCGGCATGCTGGATGAGAACATCGTCCGATCCGCTTTCCATGCCGATCCCGTTGACGCTGACGCCACGATGATGAAAGTGAACGGCAATGATGACGTAGGGATCGTTATTTATGATAAATGGGACCGCGTCGTCAACGTCAATGGGGGGAGCATGGAGATGGATATGGGAGCCAACCAGGGGGGCGCCGAAGTTAACTCGCTCACCTTCTCTGCTGCCCCGGCCAGCGCGACGGGGAGTATTCCGAAGCCCGGCGCCTTTGAAGCCTGGGCAACCCTGACCCTCGAAATTCAAAATTAATGACAACGGCTGTTTATGACAGCCGTTGTCATATTCACATCTTTGAACCAGGCTTAACGCATCTCAGTGTGACATTATCATGACAGGGATATGATTTTATTTTTATTAAAATCATTAGCTTAACTCAAACACGTTGATTGTCATAAAACTGTCATATTTCGTACATTTATCTGTCACCTGTTTGTCCTATTTTGCTCATCGTAGCCACTTAAACAATGATTTACGAAATCCTTGCAGGAGACATTATGAAAGTTATGCGTACCACTGTCGCAACTGTTGTCGCCGCGACCTTATCTCTGAGCGCTTTCTCTGCTTTTGCAGCAGCAAGCCTGACTGGCGCTGGTGCAACCTTCCCTGCGCCGGTGTATGCCAAATGGGCGGATACCTACCAGAAAGAAACCGGTAACAAGGTTAACTATCAGGGTATCGGCTCCTCCGGTGGCGTAAAACAAATTACCGCGAATACCGTTGATTTCGGCGCATCCGACGCTCCGCTGTCTGATGAAAAACTGAATCAGGAAGGCCTGTTCCAGTTCCCGACCGTGATCGGCGGCGTTGTGCTGGCCGTTAACATCCCTGGCCTGAAATCAGGCGAGCTGGTGCTGGACGGCAAAACCCTGGGCGACATCTACCTGGGCAAAATCAAAAAATGGGATGACGAAGCCATCACTAAGCTGAACCCGGGCGTTAAGCTGCCTTCGCAGAACATCGCTGTGGTTCGCCGTGCTGACGGCTCTGGTACCTCCTTCGTGTTCACCAGCTACCTGGCAAAAGTGAACGAAGAGTGGAAATCGAAAGTCGGCTCCGGCTCTACCGTTAACTGGCCAACCGGCTTGGGCGGTAAAGGTAACGACGGCATCGCTGCCTTCGTACAGCGTCTGCCGGGCTCTATCGGTTACGTAGAATACGCTTACGCTAAGCAGAACAACCTGGCTTACACCAAACTGGTTTCTGCTGACGGCAAACCGGTTAGCCCAACCGAAGAGAACTTCGCTAACGCCGCGAAAGGCGCTGACTGGAGCAAATCCTTCGCACAGGATCTGACTAACCAGAAAGGCGACAACGCGTGGCCAATCACTTCTACAACGTTCATTCTGATTCACAAAGATCAGAAGAAACCAGAGCAAGGTACTGAAGTGCTGAAGTTCTTTGACTGGGCATACAAAAACGGCGGCAAACAGGCTAAC
Organism: Enterobacter cloacae complex sp. P27C; assembly: GCF_014895705.1. Classification (NCBI taxonomy): domain Bacteria; kingdom Pseudomonadati; phylum Pseudomonadota; class Gammaproteobacteria; order Enterobacterales; family Enterobacteriaceae; genus Enterobacter; species Enterobacter cloacae complex sp. P27C. The sequence goes on along the minus strand of NZ_JADBQB010000008.1, from coordinate 214,825 downwards.
GACCTGGATTACGCCAGCCTGCCAGACAGCGTGGTTGAGCAGATTCGTGCTGCATGGAAAACCAACGTGAAAGACAGCAGCGGTAAAGCATTGTATTAATTTAGCATTCTGACGAAAATGGCGGGTGGCGCTTGCGCTTACCCGCCGATTTCGTAAACGCGTTTAACAGAAGAGTGATTTATGGCTGCAACCAAGCCTGCATTTAACCCTCCGGGTAAAAAAGGTGACATGATTTTCGGCGCGCTGGTCAAACTGGCTGCGCTGATTGTGCTATTGCTGCTGGGCGGCATTATCGTGTCTCTGATTTTCTCCTCCTGGCCGAGCATTCAGAAATTCGGTTTCTCCTTCCTGTGGACCAAAGAGTGGGACGCGCCGAACGATATCTACGGTGCGCTGGTGCCGATTTACGGCACGCTGGTGACCTCGTTCATCGCCCTGCTGATTGCGGTTCCGGTAAGCTTCGGTATTGCGCTGTTCCTGACGGAACTGGCGCCGGGCTGGCTGCGTCGCCCGCTGGGTATTGCCATCGAACTGCTGGCGGCCATCCCAAGTATCGTATACGGCATGTGGGGCCTGTTTATCTTTGCGCCGCTGTTTGCCACGTACTTCCAGGAGCCGGTAGGTAATGTTCTCTCCGCCGTTCCGTTTGTGGGAGCCCTGTTCTCTGGCCCGGCATTCGGTATCGGTATTCTGGCGGCAGGTGTGATCCTCGCCATCATGATTATTCCGTACATTGCGGCGGTAATGCGCGATGTCTTCGAACAAACCCCGGTGATGATGAAAGAGTCGGCCTACGGCATCGGCTGTACCACCTGGGAAGTTATCTGGCGCATTGTCCTTCCGTTCACCAAAAATGGGGTGATCGGCGGCGTAATGCTGGGCTTAGGTCGCGCGCTGGGTGAAACTATGGCGGTCACCTTTATCATCGGTAACACCTACCAGCTCGACAGCGCTTCACTCTATATGCCGGGTAACAGTATTACCTCCGCGCTGGCAAACGAATTTGCCGAAGCGGAATCCGGGCTTCACGTCGCAGCGCTGATGGAACTGGGGCTGATTCTGTTCGTTATCACCTTCATTGTTCTGGCGATTTCCAAGCTGATGATCCTGCGTCTCGCGAAAAATGAGGGGGCACGCTGATGGCAACTCTCGAAATGCAAAGCACCGCCCAGCTTGCCGAATCTCGCCGCAAAATGCAGGCGAAGCGTCGTTTTAAAAACCGCATTGCGCTGACGCTTTCCATGGCAACGATGGCATTCGGCCTGTTCTGGCTGATCTGGATCCTGATGTCCACCATCACCCGTGGTATTGATGGAATGTCTCTGGCGCTGTTCACCGAGATGACGCCGCCGCCAAATACGGCGGGTGGTGGTCTGGCGAACGCCCTGGCGGGCAGCGGCCTGCTGATCCTGTGGGCGACCGTTTTCGGTACGCCGCTGGGCATCATGGCCGGCATCTACCTGGCCGAGTACGGGCGTAAATCCTGGCTGGCAGAGGTGATTCGCTTCATTAACGACATCCTGCTTTCCGCTCCGTCGATTGTCGTGGGCCTGTTTGTTTACACCATTGTAGTCGCGCAAATGGAACACTTCTCCGGCTGGGCGGGCGTAATTGCGCTGGCGCTGCTGCAGGTGCCTATCGTCATTCGTACCACCGAAAACATGCTGAAACTGGTGCCGGATAGCCTGCGTGAAGCAGCTTACGCGCTGGGTACGCCGAAATGGAAAATGATTTCTGCGATCACCCTCAAAGCGTCGGTTTCCGGGATCATGACCGGTATCCTGCTGGCTATCGCCCGTATTGCCGGTGAAACGGCACCGCTGCTGTTTACTGCCCTCTCCAACCAGTTCTGGAGCACGGACATGATGCAGCCGATCGCCAACCTGCCGGTGACGATCTTTAAATTTGCGATGAGCCCATTCGCGGAATGGCAGCAGCTGGCCTGGGCCGGGGTGCTGATCATCACCCTTTGCGTACTGTTGCTGAACATTCTGGCGCGCGTCATTTTCGCGAAGAAGAAACACGGTTAATTTTTTACGGCGCGGCAGCTCGCGGCGTCGAATGAGGAAATGAGTCAATGAGTATGGTTGATACTGCCCCGGGTAAGATTCAGGTTCGTGATTTGAACTTCTACTACGGCAAATTCCATGCCCTGAAGAACATCAACCTGGATATCGCGAAGAACCAGGTCACGGCATTCATCGGTCCGTCTGGCTGTGGCAAGTCCACGCTGTTGCGTACCTTTAACAAAATGTATTCGCTCTATCCGGAGCAGCGCGCTGAAGGTGAAATTATCCTGGATGGCGAAAACATTCTGACCCAGGCCCAGGATATCGCCCTGCTGCGCGCTAAAGTGGGGATGGTGTTCCAGAAACCGACGCCGTTCCCGATGTCCATCTATGACAACATCGCGTTTGGCGTTCGCCTGTTTGAGAAGCTCTCCCGTGCGGACATGGACGAGCGCGTGCAGTGGGCATTGACCAAGGCCGCATTATGGAACGAAACCAAAGATAAACTTCATCAGAGCGGGTACTCTCTCTCCGGTGGTCAACAGCAGCGTCTGTGCATTGCGCGCGGTATCGCCATTCGCCCGGAAGTGTTGCTGCTGGATGAACCATGTTCAGCGCTGGACCCGATCTCAACCGGCCGTATTGAAGAGCTGATCACCGAGCTGAAGCAGGATTACACCGTGGTTATCGTGACCCACAACATGCAGCAGGCTGCGCGTTGCTCAGATCACACGGCGTTTATGTACCTGGGCGAGTTGATTGAGTTCAGCGATACGGACGCGCTGTTCACCCGGCCCGCGAAGAAACAAACCGAAGATTATATTACTGGCCGCTACGGTTGATTTGCCTTAGTGCATGTGGAGAAACCATGGACAACCTCAATCTTAATAAACACATTTCAGGCCAGTTCAACGCAGAGCTGGAAAGTATTCGCACGCAGGTGATGACCATGGGTGGCATGGTCGAGCAGCAGCTTTCTGATGCGATTACGGCAATGCATAACCAGGACAGCGAGCTGGCGAAGCGCGTCATCGAAGGCGACCATAACGTCAACATGATGGAAGTGGCGATCGATGAAGCCTGCGTGCGTATTATCGCCAAGCGTCAGCCGACCGCGAGCGACCTGCGTCTGGTAATGGCGATCATTAAAACCATCGCCGAGCTGGAACGTATTGGTGACGTGGCGGATAAAATCTGCCGCACCGCGCTGGAGAAGTTTTCCCAGCAGCATCAGCCGCTGCTGGTGAGCCTGGAGTCGCTGGGCCGCCACACTGTGCAGATGCTGCACGACGTGCTGGATGCCTTTGCGCGTATGGATCTGGACGAAGCGGTGCGTATCTACCGTGAAGACAAGAAAGTCGACCAGGAGTATGAAGGCATTGTGCGTCAGCTGATGACCTACATGATGGAAGATTCCCGTACCATCCCAAGCGTGCTGACGGCCCTGTTCTGCGCGCGCTCAATCGAGCGTATCGGCGACCGCTGCCAGAACATTTGCGAATATATTTTCTACTTCGTGAAGGGACAGGACTTCCGTCACGTGGGCGGCGACGAGCTGGACAAGCTGCTGGCGGGTAAAGATCCGAAAGAGTGATGGTTGTGGCGGGTGGCGCTGGCGCTTACCCGCCCTACGTTAGCTTAACGCGTAATATCCCACCCGCGTGCCTTCCACAACTCTGGCAATTGCGCCAGATCGGTAAAGGTCGTCACTTTTGGATGATCGATCGGCTTGTTGTGCGGATCGGCACAGAAGTAAAAAACCTCCATCCCTGCATCAATCCCCGACTGGGCACCCGCAGGCGAGTCATCCACCAGAATGCAGTTCTCCACGTTGACGTTCATCGCTTTCGCCGCGTGGAACATCAGGGCCGGATCGGGCTTCCAGCGCTGAATATCGTAGCCGCTGAACAGTTTTTCCGGAAAGTGGTGCAGCATTTCAAGCTTGCCCAGTGAATGCTGCATTTTGCTGACCGGACCGTTGGAAACTACGCAGATTGGCACCGTCATCGCATCCAGCAGCGCGTTAGCCCCGGCAATAACGTCCAGTTCTGAGTCGAAGAGGCGTGCGACCTCGGCGCGGTACACTGGTTCCAGCTCCGCTTTCGCCAGATCTACCCCGTGCTCTTCGTTAATGATGTCGATGATCTCGTACAGCTTCACGCCCTTAAAGCGTTTGAACACCTCTTCGAGATCGAGCGTAATGCCAAATTCCTGGAACATGGCGACATACGCGCGGGAACAAATGACCTCACTGTCGACCAGCGTACCGTCACAGTCGAAAAATACCGCTTCAATTCCGGACATGCCCTTCCCTTTTAACAAGTTTAACGTTTACGTACGACAGATTTACGAGACGCAATCGTTGCCGTATAAGCATAATCAATGAAAAAAGTATCCCGTAACCGCCACTATTGTCGCATTTTGGTATAGGATAGCGACGAATTTTCCCTCCTTGTTCGGAAATTGATGATGAGTCAACAACACACAACCCAGACATCTGGTCAGGGTCTGCTTGAGCGCGTATTCAAACTGCGCGAGCACGGCACAACGGCACGCACCGAAGTGATCGCCGGTTTCACCACCTTCCTGACGATGGTCTATATCGTTTTTGTGAACCCGCAAATTCTGGGCGTCGCTGGCATGGACACCAGCGCCGTCTTTGTTACCACCTGTCTGATCGCGGCCCTTGGCAGCATCCTGATGGGCGTTTTCGCTAACCTGCCCGTGGCGCTGGCACCCGCTATGGGCCTGAATGCGTTCTTCGCGTTCGTGGTGGTTCAGGCGATGGGCCTGCCGTGGCAGGTTGGTATGGGCGCTATCTTCTGGGGTGCGGTCGGCCTGCTGCTGCTGACCATCTTCCGCGTCCGCTACTGGATGATTGCCAATATCCCGGTGAGCCTGCGCGTGGGTATCACCAGCGGTATCGGTCTGTTCATCGGCATGATGGGGCTGAAAAACGCCGGTGTGATCGTGGCGAACCCGGAAACGCTGGTGAGCATCGGTAACCTGACCTCGCACAGCGTGCTGCTGGGCGTGCTGGGCTTCTTCATCATCGCGATCCTGGCGTCGCGCAACATCCACGCTGCGGTGCTGGTCTCTATCATCGTGACCACGCTGCTGGGCTGGATGCTGGGTGACGTGCATTACAGCGGTATTGTCTCTGCGCCGCCGAGCGTCTCTACCGTGATTGGTCACGTTGACCTGGCGGGTTCCCTGAACCTGGGCCTGGCGGGCGTGATCTTCTCCTTCATGCTGGTCAACCTGTTTGACTCCTCCGGTACGCTGATTGGCGTGACGGACAAAGCGGGTCTGGCTGACGAGAAAGGCAAATTCCCGCGCATGAAGCAGGCGCTGTATGTGGACAGCATCTCTTCCGTGGCGGGTTCTTTCATTGGCACCTCATCTGTTACCGCTTACATTGAATCCTCTTCCGGCGTGTCCGTGGGTGGCCGTACCGGCCTGACGGCGGTGGTGGTGGGTATCCTGTTCCTGCTGGTGATCTTCCTCTCTCCGCTGGCGGGTATGGTTCCACCGTATGCGGCTGCCGGCGCGCTGATTTACGTGGGCGTGCTGATGACCTCGAGCCTGGCGCGCGTGAAGTGGGAAGATTTAACCGAAGCGGTGCCGGCCTTTATTACCGCCGTGATGATGCCGTTCAGCTTCTCGATCACCGAAGGTATCGCGCTGGGCTTTATCTCTTACTGCGTGATGAAGATCGGTACCGGCCGTTTCCGCGAACTCAGCCCGTGCGTGATTATCGTTGCGCTGCTGTTTGTGTTGAAGATTGTGTTTATTGACGCGAAATAAACAGGTTTGTTCCCTCTCCACGTGGGAGAGGGCCAGGGTGAGGGCATCAGGCCGCTCCGGCTTACGCCTTCACCCGCTTAATATAATCCCCAAACGCGGTCAGCTGGCCAGAGAGATGGTCACGCGTGCTCTGATCCACCACTTCACCCGTCTGCGGGTCAACCTTGTTTTGAATCACACCGCCCATAAATTCCGGCTTGTTCATCACCATCGCATCCAGGAACACCAGGATCTGACGCAGGTGATACTGGCAGCGTGCGCCACCAATCGCGCCCATTGAGCTGGTCTGGATCAGCACCGGTTTGCCAGACAGCGGCTGCTCCGGTAAACGGGATAACCAGTCAATCGCGTTCTTCAGGCCACCCGGAACCGAGTAGTTATACTCCGGCGTGACAATGACCACACCGTCGGCCTGGCGGATCTGCTCGGCTATCGCCTCCACGCTCTGCGGGAACCCCTCTTCCTGCTGGACATCTGCATCATACAGCGGGATATCGCCAATAGATGGCAGGGCGCTAATTTCCATACCTGCCGGGGCCAACTGCGGCAGCGTGCGGGCAACCATTCCGTTAAATGAACCTTTGCGCAGGCTTCCCAGTAACGTAACTACTTTCAACGTATCAGACATGATTACTCCTGTTTCATCATGATGACCCTGATTGGATCAGCTATGGGTAAATGCTTTTTCTGCCGGTAAACTGGTTAAACGCATCAGGCGTGCGGCGGGCTCGTTGGCGCGCTCGGGCACATCCGGAAGGCTATTCCATCCCTCTTTACTGTCAAATTCCCAAATCTTTAGCCGTTCGATGGCTGGGCTAACTGCAACAGACCATATCAACACATCTTCTGCATCGCTGAGCGCCTCTACAAGCGTAGCTTTAGCGGCACGCAGGCGTCCGGAGCCGGGCAACAATTGCAACAGGCTGGCGTCGTCTGAAGCGCATCCGCAGAGTTTGCGAATACTCTGGCGCAGGGTGATGAGCTGGGCTCTGGCCTCGACGGAGTCGTTCTGGTTGCGTACCCACAGCTTCTCATTACTGGAGAGCGGGTAGTCATCGTGCGGGCTTGCGCCGTGGAAGCTCCGCGTCGCACGCTGAAGCTCCATATCCAGCCCGCAATCCCCTTCGGTGGTCAGCGCCACGCCAATGATATTGCCCGTATAGGCAATGGAAAAACGGGGGAGTTCCGGGTCAGCAAAGACCGGGCGGCCTTCTGGTTGCGTGACGATCTCCGGGAGTTCGCTGGTGCCGTACAGCATAAACAGCAGTTCTGCGAGAAGTGCTCTCGAGGCTAAAAACCGCGTCCTGCGGTGTTCGGGGAGTTTGAGCGCCTCACTGTGACAGGCTGAAGAGAGTCTGGCCGATACGAGACGTCCTTCTGTAAGTATCCCTCTTGCAAAGTGCGTTGCCATTTTTCGCTCCTTGATAATGGTCGTAATCGGTTAAACGGTTACATGATTATCGCTTAACTTGACTCCTGTTTTAATCAGTAAATCGGAGTAAGAGAAGCCTGAAGGCCGAACTTTACATTTTCTTAGGCAAAAATTGGATCGCTGCCACCGTACAACGCCTTGATGGTCTCCCGCAGCCAGAGGATTTTCGGATTATGGCTGTTCCGTTTATGCCAGATCAGCGTGAAGGGAACGGTCAGCTTTTCAGCCTGCGCTTCGTCAATGGGAATAGGAAGCGCGATCAGCTTCCGCTGGTGGAGTTCATTGTAGTGGCGGCAGTAGTGGGGAGCCGTGGCGATATAGTTATGGCCGGGCTGCGCCGCCATAAACATCGACTGCTCAAAGCCCGGCAAACACATGGCAATGTTTCTCTCCCGCCCCATCTCTTTTAGCACCTCATCCAGCGCCCAGGTGTCGCTCCGTTCCCAGAAGATACTGATATGGGGATAGCGCAGGAAGGTCTCCAGATTCCACTCCTCCTGCAGAGCGGGGTGGTCCTCACGCAAATAGACGTATGGACGGTCGCTAAACAGGATTTCGTAGTCGATAAACCACGGCATCAGCTTCAGTAGTTCACGCGAGCGCGGGTGGGTTTCGCGACCGGTGAAGCCAACGTCCACTTCCCCGCGCGTAATGGCGTCCAGCGAGTCGTAATCCCAGTGACGCATCTTCACCGTCGCCTGCGGATAACGCTGGTTCACCTGCTCAAGCAGGGCGTTAAAGCGGATGAGCATCAGCGGCGTTTCGGCGGCCAGCACAAACGTCAGCCCGCCAGGCGAATCATGGTGAGATTTATCGAGGATCTGGTTGCCGATCTGCATCCAGTCGGCCAAATCCTGCTCCAGGCTGACCGTCAGCGGCGTAGGCAGCAGCCCTAACGGCGTTTTGACAAACAGCGGGTCGTCAAACCAGTCGCGCAGCCTGGCCAGCGATTTACTCACTGCCGACGGCGTCACGTTCATCCGCTTCGCGGCTTTGGTGACGCTGCGCTCCTGCAGCAAAAGCTGCAGGCAAAGCAACAGGTTAAGATCGAGACTGCTGATGGGCTTCTTCATACTGTGCCGCGGGCTGGATGACCATAAGTAAGGTGATGCAGACTATGCTACAGCCAATCAGAATCCCGATCAGCATATTGAGCGCGTTAAGTCCGATGACCGCCGCCAGCCATATCCACAGAGACGAGCCGCAGACCTGCGCGATCCCCAGCACCGAGCTTGCCACGCCTGCCCGCAGCGAGAACGGGCCGAGCGCCTGACTCATCGCCACGCCAAAGCCAACCGAGAACCCGGCACAGATGAGCGTAATGCCCACCAGCATCAGCGCATGAGAGCTGGTGGTTGCCAGAACCACACCTGTGGCGAGAAACAGTACTTGAGAGGTCAGCATCAGCGTGCGCTGGCGGAAGAGATTCAGCGCGAAGGGGGTAGAAAATGAGACGGCCATACTGACCATAGCGGTTAATGCCATTACCGTGGAATACTCACCGCGATCGAAACCCATGGTCTCCATCAGCAAAACCGGGGAAACGTTTACATACGTCAGGATCACCGCCACGCTTAACGTGGTTACGGCCAGACGGCTGAGGAAAAAGCGATTGAGAAGTTTCTCTGCCGGATGAATGGTCGCGGTATGGCTGGGATTCTGCGAGCCCGGGTGGGTCTCTTTCAGTACGGCGATCGACAGCACAAAGACCAGGGCGCCCATTGCAGCCATGGTCCAGAACAGGCTCTGCCACGGGAATTTCAGCATGATCAGATAGCCTACAACCGGTGCCAGCACCGGAATGATGCAGGTTATCCCGTTCAGCATGGAGAGCACCTTAGCACGGCGCTGGGCGCTTAAGGTGTCGCGCAAAATAGCAAACGCCACCACGTAACAGCCGCCGGCACCAATGCCCTGGATGAACCGTCCTGCCAGGAACAAGGTGCTGTTCTGTGCCTGTGAGCAGAGAAGAGAGGCCAGGGCAAAGATGATGGCTCCGGTTATTGCGACGGGCTGACGGCCAGCCTTATCCGCGATCTTCCCGGCAAAGACCATCGACGACGCCATTCCTGCGAGGTAGGCCGAAAACGCGATATGCAGCTGCGCTTCGCTGGCACCCAGATCGCGGGCGATGTGCGGTAATCCCACCAGATACATATCAATACCCGACGGATAAAGCAGAACTAATGCGAAACTACAAAACAGAAAACGCGCCATAAACCCCCCATAAATGCAGGCAAGCAGAATAGGGGGTGAAAAGGGTTAAAGCGAGTTGCCATTTGGACAATGGTGATTTCCTGAGAGGAAATCACCATCAATTAGCGGAAACTATTTACCGATACAGAAGCTCGAAAAGATCCGTCCCAGCAGATCGTCCGACGTAAACTCCCCGGTGATCTCGCTTAGATTCTGCTGCGCCAGACGCAGCTCTTCCGCCAGCAGTTCACCCGCCCACGCACCAATCAGCTGCGCTTTGCCCTGGTCAAGATGGCGTGCCGCCTCTTCCAGCGCCTGCAGGTGACGGCGACGCGCCAGGAAGCCGCCTTCCATGCTGGTATCAAAGCCCATGCTCTGCTTGAGATGGTTACGCAGGGCTTCCACGCCTTCCCCTGTACGTGCCGAAAGGCGAATAAGTGAGTGACCATTCACATCGCTGATGCCCAGCGTTTCGCCGGTCACGTCTGCCTTGTTGCGCACTACGGTGATCGGCAGTTTGGCCGGCAGACGGGCGATAAAGTCCGGCCAGATCTCCGCCGGGTCAACGGCGTCGGTCGTGGTGCCATCTACCATAAACAGCACGCGGTCGGCCTGCTCGATTTCCTGCCAGGCGCGCTCGATACCGATGCGCTCAACCTCGTCGCTGGCATCGCGCAGACCCGCGGTATCGATAATGTGCAGCGGCATCCCGTCGATGTGGATATGCTCGCGCAGCACGTCGCGGGTGGTCCCGGCTATGTCGGTGACGATCGCCGCTTCACGGCCCGCCAGGGCGTTCAGCAGGCTCGATTTCCCGGCGTTAGGGCGACCAGCAATGACGACCTTCATCCCTTCACGCAGCAGGCTGCCCTGACGCGCTTCGGCGCGGACGGCATCCAGATCGCTCATCACCTGGTTCAGCTGGGCTTCGATTTTACCGTCAGAGAGGAAGTCGATCTCCTCGTCCGGGAAGTCGATAGCCGCTTCGACATAGATTCGCAGGTGAGTAAGTGCTTCCACAAGGTGATTCACACGTGCGGAAAACGCGCCCTGCAACGAGTTCAGCGCGGAGCGGGCCGCCTGTTCAGAACTGGCATCGATCAGGTCAGCAATCGCCTCCGCCTGCGCCAGGTCGAGCTTGTCGTTCAGGAACGCACGCTCGGAAAATTCGCCCGGCTTCGCAATGCGCAGGCCAGGCAGGGTCAGAATACGTTTTAACAGCAGGTCGAGGATCACCGGACCGCCGTGGCCCTGAAGTTCCAGCACGTCTTCGCCGGTAAAGGAGTTCGGGCCGGGGAACCACAGCGCAATGCCCTGGTCCAGCGGCGTGCCGTCGGCATCTTTAAACGGCAGGTAATCAGCGTAGCGCGGCTTTGGCAATTTACCCAGCACCGCTTCAGCCACCTCGCGCGCCTTCAGGCCGGAGATGCGCAGAATGCCTACACCACCGCGTCCCGGTGGGGTTGCCTGGGCGACGATAGTGTCGTTATGGCTCATGGTTGCTCTCGTTCAATACAAATAAAAAAGGCGGTCAATCGACCGCCCTTATTTTAGCGTTATCTTACCGAATCAGGACTTTTTCTTTTCGCGGCTATGCAGGCCACGTTTTTCCAGACCACGGTAAATCAGCTGCTGCTGGATGATGGTCACCAGGTTGCTGACGATATAGTACAGCACCAGACCTGACGGGAACCACAGGAAGAACACGGTGAAGATGACCGGCATAAAGGTCATGATCTTCTGCTGCATCGGGTCGGTCACGGTGGTCGGAGACATCTTCTGGATGAAGAACATCGTCACGCCCATCAGGATCGGCAGGATGTAGTACGGGTCCTGTGCGGACAGGTCATGGATCCACAGAGCGAACGGTGCGTGGCGCAGCTCAACGGAACCCATCAGCATGTAGTACAGCGCAAGGAAGATTGGCATCTGAATCAGCAGCGGGAAGCAACCACCCAGTGGGTTCACTTTCTCTGCCTTATACAGGGCCATCATTTCCTGGCTCTGACGCTGTTTATCATCGCCCAGACGCTCACGCATCGCCTGAATCTTCGGCTGCAGCATGCGCATCTTCGCCATGGAGGTGTACTGCGCTTTGGTCAGCGGGTACATGATGCCACGAACGATAAAGGTGATAACGATGATGGAGAAGCCCCAGTTACCCAGGAAGCTGTGGATGAACTTCAGCAGCTTAAACAGCGGCTGAGAGATGAACCACAACCAGCCGTAATCAACGGTCAGATCCAGGTGCGGCGCGACGGCAGCCATTTTGTCCTGAATTTCCGGGCCGACCCACAGGGTGCTTGCCAGCTTACCGGTTTGACCCGGCTGAACCAGAACAGGCTGTGATTTGTAGCCGATGGCTGCAATACCGTTGCCCAGGTTCGCGGTGTAGAAGTTATTCGTACCGTCGTTATTCGGGATCCACGCGGTCGCGAAATACTGCTGCAGCATTGCGACCCAACCGCCTTTGGAGCTGACGTTCAGGTTTTCGTTATCGGCAATGGTGTCGAATTTGTATTTCTCGTACTTCGCATCAGGCGTGGAGTACGCCGCGCCACGGAAGGTATGCAGCGCAAAGTTGCTGCTTCCGGTGTCACGGTGTGACGGCAGATTGATGGACTGCTTCAGCTGACCGAAGGTAGACAGTTCCAGCGGTTTCGCACCGGCGTTCTGTACGCTGTAGCCCACGTTCACCGCATACTCACCGCGTTTCAGGGTGAAGGTTTTGGTGAAGGTGTTGCCTGCCGCGTCGGTGTAGGTCATCGGGATAACGAGTTCGTTCTGGCCATCGGCCAGTACAAAGGTGTCGTTCTCGACGTTATACAGTGGACGCGCACCGTTAGCCGGGTTGTCCGGGCCATCACGACCGGTCAGGCCGCTCTGCGCCTGATACAGAAACTCCGGTGTGGTTTCCAGTAACTGGAACGGTTCGTTAGACTTCAGCTCTTTCGGGTAGGTCAACAGCAGCGCCTGCTCAACATCACCACCACGGGTGTTGATAGTCAGCTCAAGCACATCGGTCTTAACCGTAATCTGTTTCCCCTGGCCACTGGCCGGTACGCCCTGGTCGGCGGCGCTACCCGCTGCGGTGGTCGTGGTCTGCGTGGTCTGCTGCTGGGGTTGAGGATTTTTATCCTGCTCCCATGCCTGCCAGATCATGAAAGACACGAACAACAAAGCGATGATAAGAAGATTGCGTTGCGAATCCATCGTTAGTGTTCTCTGGTATCAAAAGGTCCTGGGGGGACGGGGTCGTCTCCACCGGGGTGTAAAGGGTGGCATTTTAATACGCGTTTCACCGTCAACCAACTGCCTTTTATCACTCCAAACCTGCGCAATGCCTCAATTCCGTAGCTTGAGCATGTTGGTGTGAAACGGCAGTGCGGCCCGAGTAGCGGACTAATCAGGCGTTGATAGACCCGAATGAGGGCTATCAGGACCCGTGAGCCAGGCGACAGTGGCGGCGCCATAATTTTTCCAACGCTTCCGAGAGAGCACGGTTATCGAGGTCGGCAACCCCCTTTTTAGCCACCACCACGAAATCCATAGAAGGCAGTTCGTGCTGACGTAAACGGAAGCTTTCACGCGTCAGACGTTTAATCCGGTTGCGTTCATGCGCACGCTTAACGTTTTTCTTAGCGACTGTGAGACCGATGCGGGGATGCCCCAGCGAATTTTGGCGGCCGAGGATGGTGATTTGCGGCGTGCCAGCCCGTTGTGGCTGCTGGAAGACGAAAGTGAAATGAGTGGGAGTTAACAAACGTAACTCCCTGGGAAATGCTAGCTTAACCACTCAGGGGTTAGCTTTATTACTTGGAAACGGTCAGACGAGCGCGGCCTTTAGCACGACGACGTGCCAGAACCTGACGACCATTTTTAGTAGCCATACGAGCACGGAAGCCGTGAGAACGGTTGCGCTTCAGTACAGACGGTTGAAAAGTGCGTTTCATGGCGATTTCTACCTAAACTTGAAAAAATTCATGACTTTTGCGGATGCCCGACCGAGTTTCGAATGACGGACGCCGAAGCCGTGGGTGATTAAAGAGGCCGGATTGTAATAATTGTACACTCCGGAGTCAATTCTCTTTCCTTATTTCCCGCGTATTTCCGCACGATTTCGCGTGGAAAATGAGCAACGGACGACGCAGGAAGATGAGCATCACGCGCCGGGTCGAGGATTATACGGCCTCGCCAACAAAGCGCAAGGATCGTCCCGGATCTTCGTTAGATCATTTAAGCAATAAATTGTCGCTGCTCATTAAATTTTCCAATATGCGGGCTAAATCGCGGGGCACTCGCGCCAGGATCGTTTACACTTACCCGGTTTCGGATCTTCCTGTGGATAAATCGGGAAGAATCTGTGAGAAACAGAAGATCTCTGGCTCAGTTTACGCTATGATCCGCGGTCCCGATCGGGATCCCAGGATCCTGGTCAGGATAAATTGCAGATAGCAATTCGCACGTCCCCCTTTACACAGGGTCATGTCGATGTGCGCCAACAATCATGAATATTCAATAGTTTTCTTTTATTGTTCGAGTGGAGTCCGCCGTGTCACTTTCGCTTTGGCAGCAGTGTCTTGCCCGATTGCAGGATGAGTTACCAGCCACAGAATTCAGTATGTGGATCCGCCCGTTGCAGGCGGAGCTGAGCGATAACACGCTGGCTTTGTATGCGCCAAACCGTTTTGTGCTCGATTGGGTAAGAGACAAGTACCTTAATAACATCAATGGCCTGCTGAACGATTTTTGCGGGTCAGATGTCCCACAGCTGCGTTTTGAAGTGGGCACAAAGCCGGTCACCCAAACCGTACGTGAAACCGTGAATGTGGCTGCGCCCGCTCAGGCTGTTCCGGCTCCGGCGCCTCGCGTTGCACCTGCTCGTCAGGGCTGGGATAACGTCCCTGCCCCCGCAGAGCCAACCTACCGCTCTAACGTTAACGTGAAACACACGTTCGATAACTTCGTTGAAGGTAAGTCGAACCAGCTGGCGCGCGCGGCAGCCCGTCAGGTTGCCGATAACCCCGGCGGTGCTTACAACCCGCTGTTCCTGTATGGCGGCACGGGTCTCGGTAAAACGCACCTTCTGCACGCGGTGGGTAACGGCATTATGGCGCGTAAGCCGAATGCGAAAGTGGTGTATATGCACTCCGAGCGCTTCGTTCAGGACATGGTAAAAGCCCTGCAAAACAATGCGATCGAAGAGTTTAAACGCTACTACCGTTCCGTTGACGCGCTGCTGATCGATGACATCCAGTTCTTTGCCAATAAAGAACGATCGCAGGAAGAGTTTTTCCACACCTTCAACGCCCTGCTGGAAGGTAATCAGCAGATCATTTTGACCTCGGATCGTTATCCTAAAGAGATCAACGGCGTTGAAGATCGTCTGAAATCCCGCTTCGGCTGGGGCCTGACCGTGGCGATCGAGCCACCGGAGCTGGAAACCCGCGTCGCGATCCTGATGAAGAAAGCCGATGAGAACGACATCCGCCTGCCGGGTGAAGTGGCGTTCTTTATCGCCAAGCGCCTGCGCTCCAACGTGCGTGAGCTGGAAGGGGCGCTGAACCGCGTTATCGCCAATGCCAACTTCACAGGTCGTGCGATCACCATCGATTTTGTGCGTGAAGCGCTGCGCGATTTGTTGGCATTGCAGGAAAAACTGGTCACCATCGACAATATTCAAAAGACGGTGGCTGAGTACTACAAGATCAAAGTGGCAGATTTACTGTCTAAACGTCGTTCCCGCTCGGTGGCGCGTCCGCGTCAGATGGCGATGGCGCTGGCAAAGGAGTTAACCAACCACAGTCTGCCGGAAATCGGCGATGCGTTTGGTGGCCGTGACCATACGACCGTGCTGCACGCCTGTCGCAAGATTGAGCAGTTACGCGAAGAAAGCCACGACATAAAAGAAGATTTTTCCAATCTAATCAGAACATTATCATCGTGACGCTATGAAATTTACCGTTGAACGTGAACATTTATTAAAACCGCTGCAACAGGTGAGTGGCCCATTAGGCGGCCGCCCAACGCTGCCTATTCTCGGAAACCTGCTGCTTCAGGTCGCGGACGGTACGCTGTCGCTGACCGGTACAGATCTGGAAATGGAAATGATCGCGCGCGTTACGTTGACGCAGCCGCACGACGCGGGCGCGACCACGGTTCCGGCACGTAAATTCTTTGATATTTGCCGCGGGTTGCCGGAAGGCGCTGAAATCGCCGTGCAGCTGGAGGGCGACCGCATGCTGGTGCGCTCTGGCCGCAGCCGTTTCTCGCTCTCCACGCTGCCCGCTGCGGACTTCCCGAACCTGGACGACTGGCAGAGTGAAGTTGAATTCACTCTTCCGCAGGCGACGATGAAGCGTCTGATTGAAGCCACGCAGTTCTCCATGGCGCATCAGGACGTTCGTTACTACTTAAACGGCATGCTGTTCGAAACCGAAGGTGAAGAGCTGCGTACCGTCGCCACCGACGGCCACCGTCTGGCGGTCTGTTCCATGCCGATTGGCGACTCGCTGCCGAACCATTCGGTGATCGTGCCGCGTAAAGGCGTGATTGAACTGATGCGTATGCTCGACGGCGGTGACACGCCGCTGCGGGTGCAGATTGGCAGCAATAACATCCGTGCCCACGTGGGCGATTTTGTCTTCACTTCGAAGCTGGTTGATGGCCGTTTCCCGGATTATCGCCGCGTATTGCCGAAGAACCCGGACAAAACGTTGGAAGCGGGCTGCGATAGCCTCAAGCAGGCGTTTGCCCGCGCGGCGATTCTCTCGAACGAGAAATTCCGCGGCGTACGTCTGTACGTGAGTGAAAACCAGATCAAAATCACCGCCAACAACCCGGAGCAGGAAGAGGCAGAAGAGATTCTGGACGTTACCTACGCCGGGGCTGAGATGGAAATCGGCTTCAACGTCAGCTACGTGCTGGATGTGCTCAATGCACTGAAATGCGAGAATGTGCGCATTCTGCTGACCGACTCCGTTTCGAGCGTACAGATTGAAGATGCGGCCAGCCAAAGCGCGGCTTATGTTGTCATGCCAATGAGACTGTAATGTCGCTCACCCGTCTGTTGATCCGCGACTTTCGCAATATTGAAAGCGCGGATCTCGCTTTATCCCCCGGCTTTAACTTCCTGGTTGGCGCGAACGGCAGCGGCAAAACCAGCGTGCTGGAAGCCATCTATACGCTCGGCCATGGCCGGGCGTTTCGCAGTTTGCAGATTGGTCGCGTCATTCGCCACGAGCAGGAATCCTTTGTTCTGCACGGGCGTTTGCAGGGCGCAGAGCGGGAAACCGCCATCGGCCTGACCAAAGACAAGCAGGGCGATAGCAAGGTGCGCATCGACGGCACCGACGGCCATAAGGTGGCGGAGCTGGCGCTGCTGATGCCAATGCAGCTGATTACGCCCGAGGGGTTTACTTTACTCAACGGCGGCCCCAAATACAGAAGAGCGTTCCTCGACTGGGGATGCTTTCACAATGAAGCCGGTTTCTTTAACGCCTGGAGCAACCTGAAGCGTTTGCTTAAACAGCGTAACGCCGCGTTACGCCAGGTCACGCGCTACGCCCAGCTGCGTCCGTGGGACATGGAACTCATCCCTCTTGCGGAACAGATAAGCCGCTGGCGTGCCGAATACAGCGCGGGTATCGCCGAAGATATGGCCGACACCTGCAAACAGTTTTTACCCGAGTTCTCTCTCACCTTCTCCTTCCAGCGTGGCTGGGAGAAAGAGACGGATTATGCCGAGGTGTTAGAGAGAAGCTTCGAGCGCGATCGGATGTTGACCTACACCGCGCACGGCCCGCACAAGGCGGATTTCCGCATTCGTGCCGACGGTGCGCCGGTGGAAGACACGCTGTCGCGCGGGCAGCTCAAGCTCCTGATGTGCGCGCTACGCCTGGCGCAGGGGGAGTTCCTCACCCGTGAGAGCGGACGACGCTGCCTGTACCTGATAGATGATTTTGCCTCGGAACTTGACGACGCGCGGCGCGGGCTGCTTGCCAGCCGCTTAAAAGCCACGCAGTCGCAGGTTTTCGTCAGCGCCATTAGCGCTGAACACGTTATGGACATGTCGGACGAAAATTCGAAGATGTTTACCGTGGAAAAGGGTAAAATAACGGATTAACCCAAGTTGAAATGAGCGAGAAACGTTGATGTCGAATTCTTATGACTCCTCCAGTATCAAAGTCCTGAAAGGGCTGGATGCGGTGCGTAAGCGCCCGGGTATGTATATCGGCGACACGGATGACGGCACCGGTCTGCACCACATGGTATTCGAGGTGGTAGATAACGCTATCGACGAAGCGCTCGCGGGTCACTGTAAAGACATCGTGGTCACCATCCATGCGGACAACTCCGTCTCCGTTACCGATGACGGCCGTGGCATCCCGACCGGTATTCACCCGGAAGAGGGCGTCTCTGCTGCGGAAGTGATCATGACCGTACTGCACGCAGGCGGTAAGTTCGACGATAACTCCTATAAAGTTTCCGGCGGCCTGCACGGCGTAGGCGTTTCCGTAGTAAACGCCCTGTCGCAAAAGCTGGAGCTGGTTATTCAGCGCGAAGGCAAAATTCACCGTCAGATCTATCAGCACGGCGTGCCTGAAGCCCCGCTGGCCGTTACCGGTGATACCGATAAAACCGGTACCATGGTGCGTTTCTGGCCGAGCCTTGAAACCTTCACCAACGTCACTGAATTCGAGTACGACATCCTGGCGAAGCGCCTGCGTGAACTGTCGTTCCTGAACTCCGGCGTCTCTATTCGCCTGCGCGACAAACGCGACAACAAAGAAGACCACTTCCACTACGAAGGCGGTATCAAGGCGTTTGTTGAGTATCTGAACAAGAACAAAACGCCAATTCACCCGAATATCTTCTATTTCTCCACCGAAAAAGACGGTATCGGCGTGGAAGTGGCGCTGCAGTGGAACGACGGTTTCCAGGAAAACATCTACTGCTTTACCAACAACATTCCACAGCGCGACGGCGGTACTCACCTTGCGGGCTTCCGTGCGGCGATGACCCGTACCCTGAACGCCTACATGGACAAAGAAGGCTACAGCAAAAAAGCGAAAGTCAGCGCCACCGGTGACGACGCCCGTGAAGGCCTGATTGCCGTGGTCTCCGTGAAGGTGCCGGATCCGAAGTTTTCCTCACAGACCAAAGACAAGCTGGTTTCTTCTGAGGTGAAATCGGCGGTTGAGCAGCAGATGAACGAACTGCTGAGCGAATACCTGCTGGAAAACCCGAACGATGCGAAAATCGTGGTGGGCAAAATTATTGATGCGGCACGTGCCCGTGAAGCGGCGCGTAAAGCCCGTGAAATGACCCGTCGTAAAGGCGCGCTGGACCTGGCAGGCCTGCCGGGCAAGCTGGCTGACTGCCAGGAACGCGACCCGGCACTGTCCGAACTGTACCTCGTGGAAGGGGACTCCGCGGGCGGTTCTGCGAAGCAGGGCCGTAACCGTAAGAACCAGGCGATCCTGCCGCTGAAGGGTAAAATCCTCAACGTTGAGAAAGCGCGCTTCGATAAGATGCTCTCTTCTCAGGAAGTGGCGACGCTCATCACCGCGCTCGGCTGCGGCATTGGCCGCGACGAGTACAACCCGGACAAGCTGCGCTATCACAGCATCATCATCATGACCGATGCGGACGTCGACGGCTCGCACATCCGTACGCTGCTGTTGACATTCTTCTATCGTCAGATGCCTGAAATCGTTGAGCGCGGCCACGTCTACATTGCCCAGCCGCCGCTGTACAAGGTGAAGAAAGGCAAGCAGGAACAGTACATTAAAGATGACGACGCTATGGATCAATACCAAATCGCGATCGCCCTTGATGGCGCGACCCTGCACGCGAACTCCAGCGCGCCGGCACTGGCAGGCGAGCCGCTGGAGCGTCTGGTCTCCGAGTTCAACGCCACGCAGAAAATGATTGGCCGTATGGAACGCCGCTATCCAAAAGCGCTGCTGAAGGAGCTGGTCTATCAGCCAACCCTGACCGAAGCCGATCTGAGCAACGAGCAGGCCGTGACCCGCTGGGTGAATACCCTGGTGAGCGAGCTGAACGAGAAAGAGCAGCACGGCAGCCAGTGGAAGTTCGACGTTCAACAGAATGCGGCACAGCAGTTTGAGCCGATTGTTCGCGTGCGTACTCACGGCGTCGACACCGACTACCCGCTGGAGCACGAATTCGTGACCGGCCCGGAATACCGCCGTATCTGCACCCTCGGCGAGAAGCTGCGCGGCCTGATCGAAGACGATGCCTTCATCGAACGTGGCGAGCGTCGTCAGCCGGTAGCAAGCTTCGAGCAGGCGCTGGACTGGCTGGTGAAAGAATCCCGTCGCGGTCTGTCTATCCAGCGTTATAAAGGTCTGGGCGAAATGAACCCGGATCAGCTGTGGGAAACCACCATGGATCCGGAAAGCCGTCGCATGCTGCGCGTCACCGTTAAAGACGCGATTGCTGCGGATCAGCTGTTCACCACCCTGATGGGCGATGCGGTAGAACCACGTCGTGCGTTCATTGAAGAGAACGCGCTGAAAGCGGCGAATATCGATATTTAACAGTCGCTATCCCGCATGAAAACTGGCCGCGCTTTTAGCGCGGCTTTTTTATGGGCGCAGGAATGTCCAGCGACATCGCCGCCGGTAAACGGCTCGCCAGCGCATCTATGGCCATTCTTACCCTCAGGGGCAGGTACGGCGTCTGTTGCCAGACGGCATGGACGTCAAAATGGACATCCGGCGCCTGCTTAAAGAGCGGGACAAGCTTTCCCTGATGAATTTCTTTGATGGCCATCCAGCAGGGGAGCCAGGCAATGCCGTGCCCGGTCACCGCCGCGTCGCAGATGGCCTGCAAATCATCCATATTGAGTGATGACCGCGGCGTAAACGTGCGCGGCGTTCCGTCGCTGTCCATAAGCTGCCAGGATAGCACGCGGCCTGCGCGCAGATAGTTAATGGCCGCGTGCCGGGATAAATCATCCACAGCGTCTGGATGACCTCTTTTTTGCAGATAGTCGGGCGAGGCGCACAGGACCATGCGGTGTTCTCCGAGCTTTCTGGCCACCAGCACGCTGCTGTCCTGCAGCGTGCCGTTACGAACCGCCATATCGAAGCCTTCCTCGACCAGATCCACCACGCGGTCGCTGAACGACATTTCAAGCTCAAGCCCAGGGTGTTCCTGCGCCAGTTCAATCAGCAGCGGCGCGACGCACTGGCGTCCAAACAGCACCGGCATGGCAACACGAAGCCGACCGTTGATCTGATGTTTCCCCGTTTCCAGCAGGGATTCCGCGCTCCTGATCTCCTCCAGCGCGCGCAGGCAGCGCTCGTAGAACAGGGCGCCGTTATCGGTGAGCCGCTGGCTGCGGGTGGTGCGCTGAAACAGCCGCACTCCCAGACGTTCCTCAAGTCGAGCAATGCTTTTACCCACCGCAGAGCGCGACAGGTGCAGGCGAACTGCGGCCTGCGCAAAGCTTCCTGCCTCCACGGCAGCGACAAAAACAGGAATATCTTTCAGCGTATCGGTCACGGTTTGTATCCATTCAGGCGTCAATGAAGAGAAAACTTATCGCCACTGGTGACGAGGAGTCAACGGTAGACTGTCATTACTGAAGCTTATCTGATGGCAGGAGAAAAAAATGACAGAGACAATGCAGCGCTGGTCAATGAACGCCCTCGGGCGCGAGAATCTCAAACTCATTCATGAATCGGTTCCACAGCCAGGCCCCGGTGAGGTTCGCGTACGGGTAAATGCCGTTGCGCTCAACTATCGCGATAAAATGGTCATCGAAGGCACGATGCCGATTCCGCTTTCCTTCCCGTTCACTCCGGCGTCTGACATGGCGGGCGTGGTGGACAGCGTAGGTGAAGGTGTCACGCGTTTCAAACCCGGCGCTCGCGTCATTTCAACCTTCTTCCCGGAGTGGATCGACGGCAAGCCGCAGGCAGACGCGCGTGATTTGCCCTACAAAACGTCCGGCGGCTATTTCCAGGGCATGCTGGCCGAATATGTGGTTGTAAATGAAAACGCGCTGGTGGCCTCTCCGGAAACTCTGAATGACGCAGAGGCCAGCACGTTATCCTGCGCAGGGCTTACCGCCTGGTTCGCGCTGGTGGAGCGGGGTCAGCTCCGCGCCGGGCAATCGGTGCTGGTACAGGGGACGGGCGGCGTGGCGATTTTCGCCCTGCAAATTGCAAAAGCGCACGGCGCAGAGGTTATTGTCACGTCCGGGAGCGATGAAAAGCTGGCGCTCGCCAAAAAACTGGGCGCCAGTCAGGGCGTCAACCGCCTGAAAAGTGACTGGGCTGAAGAAGCATTGGCGCTGACTCAGGATCGCGGCATCGACCATATTATCGAAACCGTAGGTGGGGAAAACCTGAAGCATTCCCTGCGTGCCGTTGCCGTTCACGGGCGTATCTCCGTCATTGGCGTGCTGGCCGGGACTGACATTTCACTGCCTGCTGGTGAGCTGCTGCTGAAATCCCCCGTCATTCAGGGGATTGGCGTGGGACACCGCCGGGCGCTGGAGGATTTCGTCCGCGCTGTTGACGTCACGGGACTGAAGCCGGTGATTGAGCATCGCTACCGTTTTAACGAGCTTGAACAGGCCCTTGAACATCTGGATCGCGGCGCATTCGGTAAAATCGTTCTCATCCGCGAGTAAGTCGTCGTTCCCCGGGATAAGCGTAAAAGGGGTGTTTCTGTTGCGCAATGTAGCTCTATTTTTGTGTGCTTAATCGCGTTAGCATGAGGTAGCACTCATTTATCCCGGGGAACTCATGGCTATCAAACTCATTGCAATCGATATGGACGGCACGCTGCTGCTGCCAGACCACACTATCTCTCCTGCCGTTAAAAACGCGATCGCCGCCGCACGAGCGAAGGGCGTGAATGTGGTTCTGACCACGGGGCGTCCATATGCGGGCGTACACAGCTACCTGAAAGAGCTGCACATGAATCAGCCGGGCGATTACTGCATCACCTATAACGGCGCGCTGGTGCAGAAAGCCGCAGACGGCAGCACGGTTGCGCAAACTGCGCTGAGCTATGATGACTACCTGTTCCTCGAAAAACTGTCCCGTGAAGTGGGCTCCCACTTCCACGCGCTCGATCGCAATACGCTCTACACCGCCAACCGCGATATCAGCTACTACACGGTGCATGAATCCTACGTTGCGACCATTCCGCTGGTATTCTGTGAAGCCGAGAAAATGGATCCGGCGACGCAGTTCCTGAAGGTGATGATGATCGACGAGCCGGAGATCCTGGATAAAGCCATCGCGCGCATTCCGGCGGAGGTAAAAGAGAAGTACACCGTGCTGAAAAGTGCGCCGTACTTCCTCGAAATCCTCGATAAACGCGTCAATAAGGGCACCGGCGTGAAATCACTTGCTGATGCGTTAGGGATTAAGCAGGAAGAAATCATGGCGCTCGGCGACCAGGAAAACGACATCGCGATGATTGAATTCGCGGGCGTTGGCGTGGCAATGGATAACGCCATTCCTTCGGTGAAAGAGGTGGCTGATTTCGTCACCAAATCCAACCTGGAAGACGGCGTTGCCTACGCGATCGAAAAGTTTGTGCTGTAGTAACGCTTATTTTCAATCATCAGCCCCGGTTATCAACCGGGGCTTTTTTTGCCCTGAATTTATCGAATTGTTCTTTTTGTGATCTTGATTGTAGTACAACATTAATTGATTGTACTACATTGTCACCACGGCAAAGACGAATGGCCTCACGTTTGTACTGCAAAAGTGAGGCGAAATTCAGCGGTCGCGGTAAAGTAGTGATGGACATACAGAGCACAAGGACTCTCCATGACACTCAATAAAACCGATCGCATCGTTATTACGTTGGGCACCCAAATTGTGGGCGGTAAATACGTTCCCGGTTCGCCGCTCCCCGCAGAGGCTGAACTGTGCGAGGAGTTTGAAACCTCGCGCAACATCATCCGGGAAGTGTTCCGCTCGCTGATGGCGAAGCGGCTGATTGAAATGAAGCGCTATCGCGGCGCGTTTGTTGCTCCGCGCAACCAGTGGAACTACCTCGATACCGACGTGCTGCAGTGGGTGCTGGAAAACGACTACGACCCGCGGCTTATCGGCGCGATGAGTGAAGTTCGAAACCTGGTGGAGCCGGCAATTGCGCGCTGGGCGGCGGAACGCGCGACCTCCGGTGATTTGGCCCAGATTGAATCGGCTTTAAACGACATGATCGCCAATAACCAGAACCGGGAGGCGTTCAACGAGGCGGACATTCGCTACCACGAAGCGGTGCTGCAGTCGGTGCATAACCCGGTTTTACAGCAGCTTAGCGTGGCGATCAGCTCGCTACAGCGAGCGGTATTTGAACGTACCTGGATGGGTGATGAGGCCAACATGCCAAAAACTCTCCAGGAACATAAAGCGCTGTTCGATGCGATACGGCATCAGGACGGCGATGCGGCAGAGCAGGCGGCGCTTACCATGATTGCCAGCTCGACACGAAGGCTGAAGGAAATCACATGACATCTCGCTACATCGCAATTGACTGGGGATCGACCAATCTGCGCGCCTGGCTTTATCAGGGCGAGCAGTGCCTGGAGAGCAGGCAATCAGAAGCAGGCGTGACGCGCCTGAACGGTAAATCCCCCGAGGCGGTGTTAGCAGAGGTCACACAAAACTGGCGCGACAGCGCCACGCCGGTGGTAATGGCGGGAATGGTGGGCAGTAACGTAGGCTGGAAAATTGCACCTTATCTGCCGGTTCCCGCCCATTTCTCTGCTATTGGCGAGCAGTTAACGTCCGTTGGCGACAATATCTGGATTATTCCCGGTTTGAGCGTCTCTCGCGACGATAACCACAACGTGATGCGCGGCGAAGAGACGCAGCTGCTTGGCGCGCGCGCTCTCTCTCCTTCTTCTGTCTACGTCATGCCCGGCACGCACTGTAAGTGGGTCCAGGCTGACGCTGAGCAAATCCACGAATTTCGCACCGTAATGACCGGCGAGCTGCACCATTTGCTGCTCAACCATTCGCTGGTCGGGGCCGGTTTACCTGAGCAGGAATCCTCGTCAGAGGCGTTTGCCGCCGGGCTTGAACGTGGGATCGCCTCCCCTGATGTGTTGCCGCAGCTTTTTGAGGTTCGCGCCTCGCACGTGCTGGGACTTCTCCCGCGCGAGCAGGTCAGCGAGTTTCTCTCCGGCCTGCTGATTGGCGCAGAGGTCGCCAGCATGCGTGAGTTCATCGCGCACGAGCAGGCCATTACGATTGTCGCAGGCGCATCGCTAACGTCGCGCTACGAACAGGCATTTCGCGCCGTTGGGCGTGATGTTTCGACGGTATCCGGCGACACGGCATTTCAGGCAGGAATAAGGAGCATCGCTCATGCAGTGGCAAACTGATCTTCCCCTTATCGCGATTTTGCGCGGCATCACGCCCGATGAGGCGTTAGACCACGTCGGCGCGGTTATCGACGCCGGATTCGACGCGGTAGAAATCCCGCTCAACTCGCCCGACTGGGAAAAAAGCATTCCGGCCGTGGTGGAGGTTTTCGGCGATAAGGCGCTGATTGGCGCAGGCACCGTGTTACAGCCTGAGCAGGTCGATCGGCTGGCAACGATGGGCTGCAGGCTTATCGTCACGCCGAATATTCAGCCTGAGGTGATCCGCCGCGCGGTGGGTTACGGCATGACGGTCTGCCCGGGCTGCGCCACCGCCACGGAAGCCTTTACTGCCCTTGATGCGGGCGCGCAGTCGCTCAAAATTTTCCCGTCATCGGCTTTTGGACCGGACTACATCAAGGCGTTGAAAGCGGTATTGCCCGCCAGCGTGCCGGTCTTTGCCGTGGGCGGCGTAACGCCAGAAAACCTGGGCCAGTGGATGAGCGCTGGCTGTGTGGGCGCAGGGTTGGGTAGCGATCTTTATCGTGCCGGACAGTCCGTGGAACGTACCGCACAGCAGGCGGCAGCATTTGTGAAAGCGTATCGAGAGGCAGTGAAATGAAAATAACCAAACTCACCACGTACCGTTTACCCCCGCGCTGGATGTTCCTGAAAATCGAAACCGATGAAGGGGTTGTAGGCTGGGGCGAACCGGTGATTGAAGGGCGCGCGCGCACCGTTGAAGCGGCAGTACACGAGCTGGGCGAATACCTGATTGGTCAGGATCCGGCGCGCATTAACGACCTGTGGCAGGTGATGTACCGCGCGGGCTTCTACCGCGGTGGTCCGATCCTGATGAGCGCCATCGCCGGTATCGACCAGGCGCTGTGGGATATCAAAGGTAAAGTGCTTAACGCGCCGGTATGGCAGCTTATGGGCGGCTTGGTGCGCGACAAAATCAAAGCCTACAGCTGGGTGGGCGGCGACCGCCCTGCGGAAGTGATCGACGGCATCACGCAGTTGCGCAATATCGGCTTTGACACCTTCAAGCTCAACGGCTGCGAAGAGATGGGCGTTATCGACAATTCGCGTGCGGTAGACCGGGCGGTCAATACCGTGGCGCAAATTCGTGAAGCCTTCGGCAACGAGATTGAGTTTGGCCTGGATTTCCACGGCCGCGTCAGCGCGCCGATGGCCAAAGTGCTGATCAAAGAGCTGGAGCCGTATCGCCCGCTGTTTATCGAAGAGCCGGTGCTGGCCGAGCAGGCGGAGTACTATCCGAAGCTGGCTGAACAGACCCACATTCCTATCGCGGCGGGTGAACGTATGTTCTCGCGCTTCGAGTTTAAACGCGTACTTGAAGCGGGCGGCATAGCGATCCTGCAGCCGGACCTTTCTCATGCGGGCGGCATCACCGAATGCTACAAAATTGCCGGGATGGCAGAAGCTTACGATGTGGCGCTGGCGCCGCACTGCCCGCTCGGCCCAATCGCGCTGGCGGCCTGCCTGCACGTCGACTTCGTCTCCCGCAATGCGGTGTTCCAGGAACAGAGCATGGGGATTCACTATAACAAGGGCGCGGAACTGCTCGATTTTGTGAAAAATAAAGAAGACTTCTGCATGGAAGGCGGTTTCTTTAAACCGCTTACGAAGCCGGGCCTTGGCGTGGAAATTGACGAAGCTAAAGTCATTGAGCTGAGTAAGAATGCGCCGGACTGGCGAAACCCGCTGTGGCGTCATGAGGACGGCAGCGTAGCGGAATGGTAATCGCCATCCCGTAGACCCGGTAAGCCTCCGGGCAAAAATCATACATACAAAAATATAACCCTCTGTAAATTACAGGGCATGGTGAGCGGCTTCGCTATGCCCAAAATCTGGAGACAGATTGCGATGGATATTCCAGTTACCGCTACAAAAATCGGGCGTCGCCGCTACCTGACGCTGATGATGATCTTTATTACCGTGGTCATTTGCTATGTTGACCGCGCCAACCTTGCCGTGGCATCGGCCCATATTCAGGAAGAGTTTGGCATCACCAAAGCGGAAATGGGCTACGTCTTCTCGGCGTTTGCCTGGTTGTATACCTTATGCCAGATCCCCGGCGGCTGGTTTCTTGACCGCGTGGGTTCACGTCTGACCTACTTTATCGCCATATTAGGCTGGTCCGTGGCGACCCTATTCCAGGGCTTCGCCACCGGGCTGATATCGCTGATTGGCCTGCGTGCCATCACCGGGGTTTTCGAAGCGCCCGCGTTTCCGACCAACAACCGTATGGTGACCAGCTGGTTCCCGGAACATGAGCGCGCGTCCGCCGTTGGTTTTTACACCTCTGGCCAGTTTGTCGGCCTGGCGTTCCTGACGCCGCTGCTGATCTGGATCCAGGAGCTGCTGAGCTGGCACTGGGTGTTCATCGTCACCGGCGGGATTGGCATTATCTGGTCGTTAATCTGGTTCAAGGTCTACCAGCCGCCGCGTCTGACCAAAAGTATCACCAGGGCCGAGCTGGACTACATCCGCGACGGTGGCGGTCTGGTGGATGGTGATGCGCCGGTGAAAAAAGAGGCGCGCCAGCCGCTGACCAAAGCGGACTGGAAGCTGGTCTTCCACCGTAAGCTGGTGGGCGTTTATCTGGGTCAGTTCGCGGTTACTTCTACGCTGTGGTTCTTCCTCACTTGGTTCCCGAACTACCTGACCCAGGAAAAGGGGATCGCGGCGCTAAAGGCGGGCTTTATGACCACCGTGCCGTTCCTCGCCGCATTTTTCGGCGTGCTGCTCTCCGGCTGGCTGGCCGATAAGCTGGTGAAAAAAGGGTACTCGCTGGGCGTGGCGCGTAAAACGCCGATTATCTGCGGCTTGCTGATCTCAACCTGCATCATGGGTGCCAACTACACCAACGATCCGGTGTGGATTATGGCCCTGATGGCGGTGGCGTTCTTTGGTAATGGTTTCGCCTCTATCACCTGGTCGCTGGTGTCGTCCCTTGCGCCGATGCGGCTGATTGGCCTGACTGGCGGTGTGTTCAACTTTGTCGGCGGACTGGGCGGGATCACCGTACCGCTGGTCATCGGCTACCTGGCGCAGGACTACGGCTTCGGCCCGGCGCTGGTCTACATCTCTGCCGTGGCGCTGATCGGGGCACTCTCCTACATCCTGCTGGTGGGCGATGTGAAACGAGTAGGCTAATCCCTGCGGATGTTTTACCCTGATGCACTCACCGTGCATCAGGGTATCCTCATGAAACAAATCACCTTCGCTTCCCGCAACCACCAGCTGACCAACATCAATACCTGGACGCCGGACAGCCAGTGGCTGGTCTACGACGTGCGCCCGTCAGGCGCGTCATTTACCGGCGAAACCGTTGAGCAGGTCAACGTCGTTACGGGCGAGGTGGAGGTGGTTTATCGCGCTACTGACGGCGCGCATGTCGGCGTGGTGACCGTTCATCCGGCACAGGACACATACGTCTTTATCCACGGTCCGAAAAACCCGGATGCTGACTGGCACTACGATTTTCATCATCGTCAGGGTGTGATTGTGCATCACGGTCAGGTGAGCAACCTGGACGCGATGGATATCACCGCGCCTTATACCGCAGGCGCGCTGCGCGGCGGCAGCCACGTGCACGTCTTTAGCCCGAACGGGCAGTTCGTCAGCTTTACCTATAACGACCATGTTTTACATGAGCGCGATCCGAAGCTCGATTTACGCAACGTCGGCGTGGCGGCACCGTTTGGCCCGGTGAACCCGCAGGGGAATCATCCACGTGAATATTCAGGCACGTTCTGGAGCGTGCTGGTCAGCCGTACAACACCCAACCCGCAGCCGGGCGGCGATGAAATTAACCGCGCCTACGAAGAGGGCTGGGTGGGCAACAACAGGCTGGCATTTATCGGCGACACCCTCTCCGCGCAGGGCGAAAAAGTGCCTGAACTGTTTATTGTTAACCTGCCAGAAGACGAGCAGGGCTGGAAACGAGCGGGCGATGCGCCGCTGCAGGGCACCCCAGACACCCTGCCAGCGCCGCCTGCCGGGGTGAAGCAGCGTCGTCTGACCTTTACCCACCAGAGGGCTTACCCGGGTCTGGTGAACGTGCCGCGTCACTGGGTGCGCAGTAACCCCCAGGGGACGCAAATCGCGTTTCTGATGCGTGATGATAACGGCATTGTGCAGCTGTGGCTGATCTCTCCTGAGGGCGGCGAGCCGCGCCAGTTGACGCGCACCGGGAGCGGTATTCAGTCTGCGTTTAACTGGCACCCTTCCGGGAACATGCTGGGATTTGTGCTTGAAAACCGAATCGCCTGCTGTGACGCGAAGACTGGAGAAGTGACGTTTTTGACGTCCGATCACGGCAATCCGCCGTCTGCTGATGCGGTCGTGTTTTCCCCGGACGGGCGCTTTATTGCGTGGATGCAAGAGACGGGCGGTTTCCGTCAGCTTTGGGTAACGGAAACCGCGAAGGACTAGCGCGGCGGCATCTCGGCGGGCGGGATAACGGCGTTTGTCGCCAGATTTTCCTGCTCGCTTTTCTCTACCCGTGAGCGCACGGAATCGTCTTTACGGAATACATCCCACGGCAGCAGAAGCGTATCCGCCACTGCTGTAAAGGGCATATCCAGGATAACCAGGGATTTGGTGCCCCAGTTCGTATCGTCATCGGAGATCATCGCCGCGCTGGCGCGCGTCCCCGGATATGTTCCTTCTTTACCGCCGGTGTGAGACATCACGCTCGAACACCCGCAAAGTAAAACCACCCCGCTGAACGTCGTCAGCTTTATCAGAACATTTTTCATCATCACTCAGTCATCGTTAATGGCACTGCATAGACCTGCAACTCAGGGTTATAGCGAGCCTTATCCGAAATGAATAGCCCGATAACCCCGCACTGTGGCAGCCATCGCAATTTAACCCTTTGTGCTGTTGTCCCAGAGTCTATGCGACAACCAGCAAAGTGCAAAAAAATCTCGATTAAATAGTCTTGAAAAGCCCGGTTCCAGACCCATTTTAAGAATGTGACCCGATAACGAACACGCCTGATGGGTGCTCGGGGGCGCAAAGGCCTGTCCATGGTGGAAGGCTACAATTTCTCGCTGATTTCAGGAGTATTATCTATGCGTAACTTCGATCTTTCTCCGCTATACCGTTCTGCAATTGGTTTTGACCGCCTGTTTAACCATTTAGAAAATAACCAAAGCCAGAGCAACGGCTACCCTCCATACAATGTTGAGCTGGTTGACGAAAACCACTACCGCATCGCCATTGCCGTCGCCGGTTTTGCAGAAAACGAGCTGGAAATCACCGCGCAGGACAACCTGCTGGTGGTGAAAGGTTCCCATACGGCCGAGCAGAAAGAACGTACCTACCTTTATCAGGGCATCGCCGAGCGCAACTTTGAACGCAAGTTCCAGTTAGCCGAGAACATTCACGTTAAAGGCGCGAACCTGGTTAACGGCCTGCTGTTTATCGAACTGGAACGCGTGATTCCGGAAGAGAAAAAACCGCGCCGTATCGAAATTAACTAATTACGCGGGTCGCGCGAGCGGCCCACCCGGACTTGCTTGCCGTAACGGGAGCATATGCGAATCCATCAGGATTTGCAGGAACAACTGTGCACAAAATTAAACTGTGCCGAACTCGCTTCTCAGAAGGAGATTTAGTATGCGTAACTACGATTTATCCCCCCTGATGCGTCAGTGGATTGGTTTTGACAAACTGGCTAATGCCCTGCAAAGCACCACCGAGCAACAGACATTTCCGCCGTACAACATTGAAAAAAGCGACGATAACCACTATCGCATCACCCTTGCGCTGGCCGGGTTCCGCCAGGAAGATCTGGATATCCAGCTTGAAGGCGCGCGCCTGACCGTGAAGGGTACGCCGGAAAAACAAGAGACCGAAACCCGGTGGCTGCATCAGGGTCTGGTTAATCAGCCGTTTAGCCTGAGCTTTACCCTGGCAGACCATATGGAAGTGTCCGGTGCGACGTTTACCAACGGGCTGCTGCATATCGACCTTATCCGTAACGTGCCGGAAGCCATCGCGCCGCAGCGTATCGCCATTAGCGAGCGGCCGGCGTTGAACAGCTAATCCGCTTTACTCACAGACTGCACAAAGCCCTGCCCCGGCAGGGCTTTTTTGTGCGCCATCGCCCATACAACCGCATCCGGCTCTGAGAAAATCCTTGTTATAACTAAGGTTATGCCAAGGATGTGGATCATGAGTGATATCGCGTTAACCGTCAGCGTGTTGGCCCTGGCCGCGGTTGTAGGGCTATGGATTGGCAATATCAAAATCCGTGGCGTCGGGTTTGGGATTGGCGGGGTGCTGTTTGGCGGCATTTTTGTCGGGCATTTTGCTGACAAGCTCGGGCTGGTTCTCAGCGCCGATATGCTCCACTTTATTCAGGAGTTCGGCCTGATCCTCTTCGTCTACACCATCGGGATTCAGGTAGGGCCGGGCTTTTTCGCTTCCCTGCGCGTCTCCGGGCTACGGCTCAATCTGTTTGCCCTCGGCATTGTGGTGATGGGCGGGCTGGTCACCGCGATCCTGCACAAAATCTTTGCTATCCCCCTGCCCGTGGTGCTGGGCATTTTCTCCGGGGCGGTTACCAACACGCCAGCGCTCGGAGCCGGGCAGCAAATTCTTCGCGATTTGGGCATTGAACCCGGCATTGTCGACCAGATGGGGATGAGCTACGCCATGGCCTATCCGTTTGGGATTTGCGGCATTCTGCTCTCCATGTGGCTGGTCCGCGTCCTGTTTCGCGTTAACGTCGACAAAGAGGCGAAGGATCACGAAACCACGCTCACCAACGGCCACATGCCGATCAAAACCATCAACATTCGCGTCGATAACCCCAACCTGAACAATATGGCGATTCAGGACGTACCGATTCTGAACAGCGCCAATATTATCTGCTCCCGCCTTAAGCGCGACGACGTGCTGATGGTGCCTGCGCCCGGCACGATGATCCAGCAGGGTGACCTGCTGCACCTGGTCGGCCAGCCGGGGGATTTGAACAACGCGCGGCTGGTGATTGGTCAGGAAGTGGATACCTCGCTTTCAACCCGCGGCACCGATATGCGCGTAGAGCGTGTTGTGGTGACCAACGAGCACGTTCTGGGCAAGAAAATACGCGATCTGCAGGTAAAAGAGCGCTACGACGTGGTCATCTCCCGCCTCAACCGTGCGGGCGTCGAACTGGTTGCCATCCCGGAGGCCAGCCTGCAGTTCGGGGATATCCTCAACCTGGTCGGACGCCCGTCGTCCATCGATGCCGTGGCGGATATGGTGGGCAACGCCCAGCAAAAACTGCAGCAGGTGCAGATGCTGCCGGTGTTTATCGGCATCGGGCTTGGCGTGCTGCTCGGCTCTATTCCGCTGTACGTGCCGGGCTTCCCGGTGGCGCTCAAGCTCGGCCTGGCGGGCGGGCCGCTGATTATGGCGCTGATCCTCGGGCGTATCGGCTGTATCGGGAAGCTCTACTGGTTTATGCCGCCGAGCGCTAACCTGGCGCTGCGCGAGCTGGGCATCGTGCTGTTCCTGGCGGTTGTCGGGCTGAAGTCCGGCGGGGATTTTGTCGATACCCTGGTCAAGGGCGAAGGGATGAGCTGGGTCGGCTACGGCATCTTTATCACGGCGATCCCGCTGCTGACGGTGGCAATCCTGGCGCGGATGTTCGCCAAAATGAACTACCTGACGCTGTGCGGCATGCTGGCGGGCTCCATGACCGACCCGCCAGCGCTCGCTTTTGCCAACAACCTGCACGCCACCAGCGGCGCGGCCGCGCTCTCCTATGCCACCGTCTACCCGCTGGTGATGTTCCTGCGCATCATCACCCCGCAGCTACTGGCGGTGCTGTTCTGGGGGATGGGTTAACAGCTCTTCCGGGTGGATGCGCCGCAGATGGTAGTCCACCTGGTAATCGCTGGTATTTCGGAACATCACGGAATAATTGAGGAACTCGCCGCTGTCGCTGTAGGAGAGAGAGGTAATGCGCAGCAGCGGCGTCTGTTCCGGCAGATTCATATAACCGGCCAGCTGTTTATCTGCCAGCACCGGCGTCAGGCTCTCGTAGTTGCCGCTGATGGTGATCCCGCACTCCTTCTCAATGTAATCAAACTTAGACCCCTCAAGATGCGCCAGCGACAGGTTGCGGAACAGCTTCACCGGCATAAAGCTGTCTTCCAGCATCAGCGGCTTTCCGTCCACGTAGCGCACCCGCCGTGAAAAGTAGATCCGCTCATCCACCTGGATCCGCAGCTGGCTGGCGATGGCGGGCGGGGCGGGCATCACTTCGAACTGCAGCACCTTGCTCTGCACCTCTTTTCCCTGCTGACGCAGCACCTCCACCAGCCCGGTCAGGTTAGTGGTTTCGTGGTGAACGTCTTTGCGCGAGACAAACGTTCCGCTGCCGTGCCGGCGCTCAACCAGCCCCCAGCTCACCAGCAGATCCAGCGCCTTGCGGATGGTCATGCGCGCCACGCCAAACTCCTGCGCCAGCGCTTTTTCACCAGGCAGCGGGCTGCCGATGTTGTAGTCCGATGAATTCAGCCGCAGCCGCAACCTGTCAGCAATTGATTTGTAGATCACCAGTAGACCTCTCTGCCCTTATCAGGGCGTGGAATGCGTCCTGACATGTCCATATTTAACTCAAAAAGTAGACCTGACTGGTCAAAATAAAACCATGAATGCGATCACGAATCGCAGCGGCACGCCATGTTCGTACATCAGTAAGTTCTTATGCTCACCTCAGGCCAGCACAAAACCATAAAGGCCTCTACCCCTACAGGTTGTTACGTGAGGATTTAAAAATGCTCAGTCAAATACAACGTTTTGGCGGTGCCATGTTTACCCCGGTGTTGCTGTTTCCGTTTGCCGGGATCGTGGTGGGAATCGCCATCATGCTTCGCAACCCGCTGTTTGTCGGCGAAGCCTTAACCGCCCCCGATCATCTTTTCGCGCAGATCGTTCACATCATTGAAGAGGGCGGCTGGGCGGTGTTTCGCAATATGCCGCTGATTTTTGCCGTCGGCCTGCCGATTGGGCTGGCGAAGCAGGCCCAGGGCCGCGCCTGCCTGGCGGTGCTGATTAGCTTCCTGACCTGGAACTACTTCATTAACGCGATGGGGATGACCTGGGGCCACTTCTTTGGCGTCGACTTCTCCGCCGAACCAACGGCGGGAAGCGGGCTGGCGATGATTGCCGGGATCAAAACACTCGATACCAGCATCATCGGTGCCATCGTGATCTCAGGCATCGTCACCGCCATCCACAACCGCTATTTCGACAAGCCGCTGCCGGTCTTTCTGGGGATTTTCCAGGGCAGTTCGTTTGTCGTTATCCTCGCGTTCTTCGTGATGATCCCCTGTGCCTGGCTGACGCTGCTGGGCTGGCCGAAAGTGCAGATGGGCATCGAATCCCTGCAGGCGTTCCTGCGCTCTGCCGGTGCGCTGGGCGTGTGGGTGTATACCTTCCTGGAACGCATTCTGATCCCAACTGGCCTGCATCACTTCGTCTACGGTCCGTTCATCTTCGGCCCGGCGGCGGTGGAGGGCGGTATTCAGGTCTACTGGGCGCAGCATCTGCAGGAATTCAGCCAGAGCACCCTGCCGCTGAAGACCCTCTTCCCGGAAGGTGGCTTCGCGCTGCACGGCAACTCAAAAGTGTTTGGCTCGGTCGGGATTGCCTTCGCTATCTGGTACACCGCGTCGCCAGAAAATCGCGTCAAGGTGGCGGGCCTGCTGGTTCCGGCCACGCTCACCGCCGTGCTGGTGGGCATTACCGAACCGCTTGAGTTCACCTTCTTGTTTATCTCGCCGCTGCTGTTCGCCGTGCACGCCGTGCTGGCGGCCACCATGGCGACGGTGATGTACGCCTTCGGCGTCGTGGGGAATATGGGCGGCGGCCTGCTGGACCAGTTCCTGCCGCAAAACTGGATCCCGATGTTCCATAACCATGCCTCGATGGTGTTCACCCAGATCGGCATTGGCGTCTGCTTCACCGGCATCTACTTCGTGATCTTCAAAACGCTGATTGAGCGTCTGAACCTGAAAACGCCGGGCCGGGAAGAGAGCGAAATCAAACTCTACAGCAAGGCCGACTATAAGGCGGCGCGCGGGCAAACCACCGCCCCGGCGGCGGCCAGCCAGCAGGTTGGGCAAGCCGCCGGATTCCTGCAGGCGCTCGGCGGCGCGGCCAACATCGAAAGCATCAATAACTGCGCCACCCGCCTGCGTATCGCACTGGTGGATATGGCGAAAACCCAAAGCGACGACGTCTTCAAAGCCCTGGGCGCACACGGCGTAGTGCGACGCGGCAACGGCATCCAGGTGATTGTCGGCCTGCACGTTCCTCAGGTGCGTGACCAGCTGGAATCGCTGATGAAAACCCCTTTAACAAATGAACAAACCACCCTGACAGAGGCTATATCATGAAAAAATTCTCAGTTGTCATTGCAGGCGGCGGCAGCACCTTTACGCCTGGTATCGTCCTGATGCTGTTAGCCAACCGTGACCGTTTTCCGCTGCGCGCCCTGAAGTTCTATGACAACGACGGCGCGCGTCAGGAGACCATCGCCGAAGCGTGCAGAATCATCCTTAAGGAGCAGGCCCCGGAGATTGAATTCAGCTACACCACCGATCCAAAAGCGGCGTTTACCGATGTCGATTTCGTGATGGCGCACATCCGCGTGGGAAAATACCCGATGCGCGAAAAAGATGAAAAAATCCCGCTGCGCCACGGCGTGCTGGGCCAGGAAACCTGCGGACCGGGCGGTATCTCTTACGGCATGCGCTCTATCGGCGGCGTGCTGGAGCTGGTGGATTATATGGAGCAGTACTCCCCGAACGCGTGGATGCTGAACTACTCCAACCCGGCGGCGATTGTCGCGGAAGCCACGCGCCGCCTGCGTCCGAACGCTAAAATCCTCAACATCTGCGATATGCCGATCGGCATTGAAGGGCGCATGGCGCAGATTGTCGGCCTGAAGGACCGCAAAGAGATGCGCGTGCGCTACTACGGCCTGAACCACTTCGGCTGGTGGACGTCGATTGAAGACCTGAACGGCAACGATCTGATGCCGAAGCTGCGCGAATACGTGGCAAAAAACGGCTATGTTCCGCCTTCGGAAGATGCGCATACCGAAGCGAGCTGGAACGATACCTTTGCCAAAGCTAAAGACGTGCAGGCGCTGGATCCGGATACCATGCCGAACACCTACCTGAAGTATTACCTCTTCCCGGACTACGTGGTCGCGCATTCCAACCCGGAACGGACCCGCGCCAATGAAGTTATGGATCACCGTGAGAAGCATGTGTTCAGTTCCTGTCGGGCGATTATCGAAGCCGGCAACTCCGCCGCCGGTGAGCTGGAAATCGACGAACATGCGTCGTACATCGTCGATCTGGCGACTGCGATTGCCTTTAACACCCAGGAGCGGATGCTGCTGATAGTACCAAACAACGGTGCCATCCATAACTTTGACGCCGACGCGATGGTGGAGATCCCGTGCCTGGTGGGCCATAACGGACCGGAGCCGCTTACGGTGGGCGATATTCCGCACTTCCAGAAAGGGCTGATGAGCCAGCAGGTGGCGGTGGAAAAACTGGTGGTGGATGCCTGGGAGCAGCGCTCGTACCAGAAGCTCTGGCAGGCCATTACCCTGTCGAAAACCGTGCCGAGCGCCTCCGTCGCGAAAGCGATTCTGGATGACCTGATCGAGGCCAACAAAGAGTACTGGCCAGAGCTGCATTAATCGTCCTGACCGGCATCGCCCGATGCCGGTCTCCTTGTCCTTGTCGATTTACGCTATGCTGAAGCCTGCCCGTAGCACGACAAGGAACCTCCATGAAAATTTCCCGCCTCGGCGAAGCGCCGGACTACCGCTTCTCTCTGGCTAATGAACGCACGTTTTTAGCGTGGATCCGCACCGCACTGGGCTTTCTGGCCGCAGGTGTCGGCCTTGACCAGCTCGCCCCCGATTTTGCCACGCCGCTGATTCGTGAAGTGCTGGCGCTGCTGCTGTGCCTGTTCGCGGGCGTGCTGGCGATTTACGGCTACCTGCGATGGCTGCGCAATGAGAAGGCGATGCGCCTGAAGCAGGATCTGCCCTATACGCGCGGGTTACTCATCATCAGCGTGATTCTGCTGGCGGTGGCGGGCGTGGTGATGGGGCTGGTGTTCTATGGCGGATAGCCGCAAAGCGCGACGCGAAGCGGACCCCGGCCTGCAGCCGGAGCGGACGTCGCTGGCCTGGCTGCGCACGCTGCTGGGATATGGCTCGCTGATTGCCCTGGCGATTAAGCACAACTGGCACCGAACCGGGGTGCCATTCTGGATCTCTATTATTGTGCTGGCGCTGGTGGCCATCATTTTATGGCGCTATACCCGCAGCCGTAACCTGATGGACGTGGCGCAGAACGATTTTGTACAGCCGAAAGCGGTGCGGGATAAGTTCCTGATTGCGCTGGCTGTTCTCTCGCTGTCGCTGCTGTTTGCGGTAACCAATATTCAGCAAATTTTGAGCCTGTAAGCCCGGTGGCGGCTTAATTACTTCCCTTTAGCCAGATACTTCGCCATCTCGTCTTCCGGCACCATGCCGCCGCCGGTTGCCCACACCAGGTGGGTAACGTTGGTATGCGAATGAACGCGCAGCGGCCCGGCCATCCCCGCCAGCGCTGAAGGCTCAAGGCGGATCCCTTCCTCCTGCGCCAGCCAGCCAAGCATGTCGTACATGCTCCGATCGGAAAGCGTATAGAACCCGTCGAGCAGGCGCTCCATCGCGCGGCCCACAAAGCCGGACGCGCGCCCAACCGCCAGACCGTCCGCCGCCGTCACGTTATCAATGCCCAGATCCTGCACTGCAATCGCATCATGCAGGCCGGTGTAAACGCCCAGCAGCATGCACGGCGAGTGCGTTGGCTCCGCGAAGAAGCAGTGCACGTTATCACCAAAGGCCAGCTTCAGGCCAAACGCCACGCCGCCAGGCCCGCCGCCTACGCCGCACGGCAGATAGACGTACAGGGGATGATCCGCATCCACCACGCGGCCCTGTTCGGTGAACTGCGCTTTCAGGCGCTCGCCCGCCACCGCATAGCCCAGGAACAGGGTGCGGGAATTCTCATCGTCAATGA
Source organism: Enterobacter cloacae complex sp. P27C (assembly GCF_014895705.1). Lineage (NCBI taxonomy): Bacteria > Pseudomonadati > Pseudomonadota > Gammaproteobacteria > Enterobacterales > Enterobacteriaceae > Enterobacter > Enterobacter cloacae complex sp. P27C. The sequence goes on along the minus strand of NZ_JADBQB010000008.1, from coordinate 176,884 downwards.
AGAAGCAGTTCGAATCGCTTTCCGCCGCTTTGCGCCCTTGCTCCACCGCCACGCCGTAATCCTGCTCATATTCCACGACGATGACGCCGTGGCTGCGCAGCCTGGCTTTCTTCCACTCGCGGGCGTCGGCGGACATATGGACCGTCACCTTAAAGCCGATGCGTGCGCTCATTATGCCAATGGATAACCCCAGGTTGCCGGTGGAGCCCACGGCAATGCTGTACTGGCTGAAGAAGGCCTTAAAGCGTGGCTCCAGCAGAATGCTGTAGTCGTCTTCGGTGGTCAGCAACCCGGCGTCCAGCGCCAGTTTTTCCGCGTGGGTCAGCACCTCATAGATGCCGCCGCGCGCTTTAATCGAGCCGGAAATCGGCAGGTGGCTGTCTTTTTTCAGCAGCAGCGTGCCGGGAATGGATTTGCCAGATTCTCTCTCCAGCCGCGCCTGCATTGCCGGAATGGCGACCAGTTCAGATTCAATAATCCCACCCGTTGCCGCCGTCTCCGGGAAGGCTTTCGCCAGATACGGCGCGAAGCGGTTGAGGCGCGCGTGGGCGTCGTCCACGTCGGCTTTGGTCAGCCCGACATAGGGTAACCCTTCCGCCAGCGTGGTGGTGCGCGGGTTAAGCCAGGTGGTTTCTTTCAGGGCAATCAGATCCTCAACCAGAGGAAACTGTGCGGTTAAAGTGGTGATAGTTGCGTTTTCCATAATATGTCTCTTCGCGCTCAGATAATGAAAGAAAGCAGGAATGTGCCGCCAAGTGCAAGCACCGAGGCGATAAACGTCGCCGTCGTATAGTATTTGAAGGTCTCATTCAGGGTCGCGCCGCAGTATTGCTTCACCAGCCAGAAGAGAGAATCGGTCACGATCGTGCAGCCAATGGCGCCGGAACCGATGGCAATGGTGATGATCTCCGGGCTGACGTTCGGGTAGAGCGGCAGCATCGGCGCGACGATGGCCGTGGCGCCCATCATCGCGACCGTGGCGGAGCCTACGGCGGCATGCAGCACCAGCGCCACCAGCCAGGCGAGCAGGATAGGGTGCATGTGCAGGTTCGAGAGAATTTGCGCCAGCGAGTCCGCCAGTCCGCTGGTTTTCAGGATGGCGTTGAACGCGCCGCCCGCGCCGATAATCAGCAAAATGTTGGCGATAGAGCCAAAGCCGTGCTCGGTGTGCGTCAGCATCGCGCCCATGCCCATGTGCTGGCGGATGCCCAGCAGGTAGTAGGCGACAAACACGGCGATAAACATGGCGGTGATCGGGTTGCCGATAAACTCCAGCAGCGTATACAGCGTGCCGTCTTTTGCCATATTCAGTTCAGCGATGGTCTTCACCAGCATCAGGGCAATCGGCAGCAGCACCGTAAACAGCGTGGCGCCCAGCGACGGCAGGGTATGCTCCTCCCGCACCTTCAGGTCTGAAAATTCCGCCGGAACCGGTTTAAAGGGCAGACGATTGCCGAGCAGCTTCAGGAACAGCGGGCCGCCGACCAGAGAGGCCATCAGGCCGACCATCAAACCGTAGACAATGACCGTTCCAACGTCCGCCCCTAATTTATTGGTCACAAACAGCGCGGCCGGATGCGGCGGCACCACGCAGTGCACCGCCATCAGCGCGGTACAGAGCGGAATGGCCAGCTTGAGCAGCGACGTGTGGGTCTTTTTGGCGATGGAAAACGCCAGCGGTATCAGCAGGACCACGCCCACTTCCACGAACAGCGTAATGCCGCAGATCAGGCCCACCAGCACCATAATCACGTCTGCTGACAGCCAGCGGCAGCGCTGCAACGTAATCCCGATGCGCTCTGCCGCGCCGGAAACCTCCATCATCTTGCCGAGAATGGTCCCAAGACCAATCACGGCCGCCAGGAAGCCCAGCGTGCCGCCAATCCCACTCTCAATGGCGTTTACCATATCCAGCGGGCTCATTCCCATCATTGCGCCGACGAAAAAGCTCGCCAGCAGCAGCGCGAGGAACGGGTGAAACTTTAGCTTAACGATGGTTAAAACAATCAACACAATGCTGACCAGCAGCGTTGCCACAACCCAGACCTGAGATCCCATATCTCACCTCACCCTTATGTCATCTGGGGGTATTGGACGAAAAAGCGGCGTGGGCTGACAAACGATATAAATTGGCGTTCAGGTGAGCCAGATTGAATCAACTGAGTGACTGCGCTCTAAAAAACGCACTTAAACCGCATTAGGTTCACATATATTCACCCTTAAACAGTATGCTGAGCGCAGAAACCACGCGTGAGAATTGTGATGACCGATGCAAATGAAGCCAGAAACCGGCTGCTCAACGGCTGGCAGCTGTCGAAAATGTACACCTTTGAAGTGGCGGCTCGACATGAATCCTTCGCGCTGGCGGCGGAGGAGCTGTCGCTCAGCCCCAGCGCGGTGAGCCACCGCATCAACCTGCTCGAAGAAGAGCTCGGTATTCAGCTGTTTGTCCGTTCGCACCGTAAAGTCGAGCTGACGCAGGAGGGAAAGCGCATTTACTGGACGCTAAAATCGTCCCTCGACACCCTGAATCAGGAGATCCTGGACATCAAAAACCAGGCGCTGTCCGGCACGCTGACGGTCTACTCCCGGCCGTCGATCGCTCAGTGCTGGCTGGTACCCATGCTGGGCGATTTTACCCGCCGCTATCCGTCGATTTCGCTCACCGTCCTGACCGGCAATGATTACATCAATATGCAGCGAACGGGGGTCGATCTGGCGCTCTATTTCGACGATACGCCGCCAAACCATCTGTCTCATCACTTCCTGATGGACGAAGAGATTTTGCCCGTCTGCTCGCCGCAGTATGCCCGCGAGCATGAGCTGTTGAAAAACCCCGATAACCTTAGCCACTGCACGCTGCTGCACGACCGTCAGGCCTGGAGCAATGATTCCGGTACGGATGAGTGGCTGAGCTGGGCGCAGCACTTTGCGGTGAATATGCCGCCATCGTCGGGTATTGGTTTCGATCGTTCCGACTTAGCGATTATTGCGGCCATCAACCACGTCGGCGTCGCGATGGGGAGAAAGCGGCTGGTGCAAAAACGGCTTGAACGAGGCGAACTGATCGCCCCGTTTGGTGACAAGACCCTGAAATGCCATCAGCACTACTATGTTTCGACGCTTTCGGGCCGACAGTGGCCGAAAATAGACGCCTTTATCGGCTGGCTGAGAGAACTGGCAGGTTGAAGAATTATTACGCTTTCGCGCTACACCAAATGTGAAAAAGCATGCTAAATACAGGTAATGCTTTCGATTTATCCAGGGTAAACCGTGTTAAAGCCTCTTATAGCGACCGCGTTACTGATCTCTTCCGGCTGGGCCATTGCCGCTGAGCCGCCGCTGACGGCTGCCCGTTATGCGCAGCAGCTTGGCGTCGGGATGGATGTGGACTGGGCGCGCACCGAGCGCGGCATACGCGAGTTCGACCCGCTGGTGGTTCGCGATTTTCGCGCAAAAGGCATTACCCACGTGCGCATTCGCGTGGCCGATGAGCCGACGGAAGCGCGGCTGATCCACCTGCGCAAGCTGGTGGAAGCCTGCGAGCAGTATGGCGTGATCCCGATTATCGCTTATCAGGCCGATGAATATAAAAACGACCCCAAAGCCGATAACGAGAAAGAGACGATCAACTGGTGGATTGCCGTGGCGCACTATTTCGGCCAGAGCTATCCGCAGCTGGGTTTTGATCTCATTTATGAGCCAGCCGACAAGCTTAACCACAACCTCGCGTCGTTAAACCGCGTGTATGAAAAAACCATTAAAGCGATCCACGACATCGACCCGCAGCGCATGATTTTCATTGCGCCGCGCCTGCGTGCCGCGCCGGAAGATTTATCCGGCCTGAAGCTGCCTGCGCACAGTCAAAACTACCTGCTGGCGGAGTGGCATATTTTCCCGTGGGGGCCGCTGAAAAATAGCGGTAAATACCCGTGGACGTCCGGCACGGCGGCGGAGAAGGCGGCTATCCGTAACCGCATCAGCACCGCGCTGCGCTGGCAGCAAAAAACCGGGCACCTCAGTTGGGTCGGGGGCTGGGGCGTGGGGGAGTCAAACCACCTCACGCCAACCGCTTCGCAAATGGCCTTCGCCACCTTTATGGCCTGCGAGCTGCAAAAGGCGAAAATCCCGTATGCGCTTAACGCGGATTTCCAGTTTTATGACGGGGAAGAGGGGGCCTGGCGGCCTGCGCCGGAGCCGTTATTGCAGGCGATGATTGCGCCCGTCTGTGAAAAGCCCGGCGAGAAGCCGGGCCATCATGCGGTTAAACCGGCTGCTCGTGATGCGGAACGCGCGACGCCAGCGGCAGCCAGCACAGTAAAATCAACAGCCCCATTAGCGTCATCAGCAGGCCCAAACTAGCCTGCCCGGTCTGCGGCATCATGGCCGAGAGCCAGGCCAGCGCGCCGGAACCGATGTTCTGCAAACCGCCCACCAGCGCGCCCGCCGTGCCGGCGAGGAACGGGAACGGCTCCATCGCGCCGCTGGTGGCGAGCGGGAACAGCATTCCCGCGCCGAAGAAGAACAGCGCCGCCGGAATCAGCAGCGTCCAGACGGTCATCACGCCAAACAGCCCCGGGATCCACATCATCAGACCCGCCAGCAGGCAGCTGATCACGGCCTGCCACATCAGGGTTGAAAAGCGCTTGTTCTGACGCCCGGCAAACCACGCGCCAAAGAACGCCGCCGGGATTGGCAGAATAAACAGAATGCTCACCACCATGCTGCTCAGGCCTAGACCCGCGCCCAGCAGCACGCCGGAGCAGGCTTCGAACACTGCAATACCTGCCAGGCCGCCGATCAGCATCAGCAGGTAGCAGGTAAACGCGCCGTTGCCGAACAGCGTCTTATAGCTTGTGAGAAGCTTCGTGCGCGGCGCGTCTTTTGGGCGGGTTTCCGGCATCCAGCGCGCCATGCTGAAGGTGACAATTACGCAGAGCACCAGCAGGAAGGCGTAGCAGGCGCGCCAGGACCACATTGTGTCCAGCAGGCCGCCAATCAGCGGAGCGAGAAGCGGGCTGACCAGAATGCCCATATTTAACAGGCTGTTGGCGTGGCGGAGCTGGGTGCCCTGATACATATCGCGCGGTAAAGTTCGCGCCATCACCCCGCCGACACCCGTCCCAACGCCCTGCAGGGCGCTGGCGGCAATCAGTACGGTCAGGCTGTGGGTGGTAATGGCAATCACCGTCGCTACCATGAAAATGCTCATGCCCACCAGGATCACCGGGCGACGCCCGACGCGGTCGGAGAGCGGGCCGTAGAAGAGCTGTGAAACGCCATAGGTCAGCAGGTAGGCTGCCATCACGCTCTGCACCGCGCCTTCGCGGACGTTCAGTTCCTTTGCCATGTCGGCAATCGCCGGAATGTAGATGGTTTGCGCCATCTGACCGACGGCCACCAGTAACACCAGCATCAACAATAAGTTAACGTTCCTTTGCTTTTTCATGTCGCTGAATACTTTTGCCAAAAGAGAGAAATGAAGAATAAGTGACTACGCATTACCATAAATGCGCGAGGAATCTACCACAGAGAGATGACAATTTAAGCATTGTGGCGGTGAATGAAAAAACCGGTAAAGGCAGGATTTGTAAACAAGAACGGCAACTAATGTTGCCAGCGATTTACGCCAGACGCAGCAGAATAGCGCCGACAGCAATACCCAGCGCTGCCGCGATGCGCAGGCCCGCAACCTTCTCTTTTAAAAGGACAAAGGCGATCAGCGCCCCGAAAAGAATCGAGGTTTCACGCAGCGCGGCGACCACTGCCAGCGGCGCCTGCGTCATCGCCCAGAGGGCCAGACCGTAAGAGCCCATGGTTCCCACGCCGCCGAGCAGCCCTTTTTTCCAGTGCAGGCGCAGGTAGCTGGACGCCTCGCGCCGACGCGCCACCATCGCCCAGCCCAGCAGGCAGAAGCCGTTCATAAAGAAGGTCCAGAGCGTGTAGCCCAGCGCGGTGTTCGACAGCCGCACGCCGGTGCCGTCCACCAGCGTATACCCGGCGATAAAACAGGCATTCAGCAGCGCCAGCCAGATCCCCCTGCGTGACTGCATGCGGCCATTCATCGCCATCGCCAGAATTGACAGGCAAATGACTCCGATACCGGACCAGGCGAGCCAGGAGAGATGGTCGCCGAGCGCCAGCACGCTGATCAGCGCCACCAGCAGCGGGGCGGTGCCGCGCATCAGCGGATAGGTCTGGCTCATGTCCGAGACCTGATAGGTCTTCGCCACCAGCACGGTGTAGACCACCTGTAAGGCGCAGGAGACGATCAAAAAAGGCCAGCTTGCCGCAGAAGGCTGTGGTGAGAAGGGCAGTAAAATCAGGGCAATAATCGCGGCTGAGCCGCTAACGCCGATCGCAGAGTAGAGTTTATCCGTTCCGGCTTTAACGATAGCGTTCCAGCTGGCATGCAGCAGTGCGGCGAAAAGCAAAATGCAGAAAACGGTGATGGTCATGGCGTATTGGGTGATGAATTGTCACTCAACTGTAACATTCACATCCTGATGCCGCCAGCCGGTTACACCGCACAAAAAAGGCGGTGCGTCACCCGCGGTTCGTCTGAGACCAGCGTAAAACCGGCTCAATTGTAAAATCCGTACGCGCTGTCTGGCGCGTGAGTATTCAGAAAATCAAACCAGATGCTGGCATCCGCCATCACTACGGTTAAAAGCTGTTTTCCAATGCCCAGCCCGCGGCACTTCTCGCTGACGTAGAGATGGCGAATGCGTCCGGCACGCGGCTGCTGGCTGAACGGATCGCGGTTGAGGCCACACACGCCCACCAGCTTGCCGTTAAGAAACGCACCCAGCAGCTTTTCACCCGGCGCGTTAAAGCGGTTCTCACCCCGCAGCCAGTTCTCTTCCAGCCTGCGCAGCATGTTGAAATTCAGCGCGATACTTTCCGCCTTCAGGGCGATATACCCCGGCTCATCCGGTGTGACAGGCTCAATTAACAGACGCGACATAGCATTCCCTCGTTATTAAAGAGGGGCGGTTGCCCGCCCCTCTCAGGTGCGACTTGAACCTGAATTACCGAACGTATTTCAGGACAGCATCAAGCAGTTGCAGTACTGCAACAATGAGTTTGAGGATAAGTATCACCATATCCACTACGCTCATACGCGTCTCCTTTTGGTTAAAAGGAGCACGATGCTGGCGTACCTTTCCGCCGCCTGTTGCCAGCACCTGGATTGACGTAACACAGTGTGCTCACTTCAGGGGTTAAGGCACTGACGGCACCACCCGTTTCAGCCAGGACTTCGTTGCGCCGGTAAACTGCGGCCCCCTCGCTCACTGCGAACACCCTCAGTATAGATAAATACTGTATGCATGAACAGTATTTTTTGGACAAAATTTGGAAGGTGATCCATACTCAAAAACGTCAAAATCCGTGCCGGAATTGCGCGTTCGAGTTCGATCGCGTATACTTTTTCCGTTGACGTAACACAGTGTGTTCTGCGGCGACCAACCGCAAAACCCTGATAAAAACCTCGCTCCGGCGGGGTTTTTTGTTTTCTGGTCTGCCCACAAAAAAATACCGGGATAAGCGGTGGCCTGGTCAGGCTTCTTAAGAAATCAATTTTATGCAGGGGAACCAGGATAGTTTTACGAGATGCAGCACCAAATAAGTCATTTAATATAAAAAACAGACTCGCCAGGATATTAAAACCGCATCGGATATAGCCGTAAAAAATAATATTCAATCGAATTATTTTTCTCGTGAATGTATTTTTTAGGCAATTCACCAGTTTGAATTACACTGCTTTTCATTGTATATTTCTATAGCCACAATCATGATATGGATATCTTATGCAAGCATCGGATTATTTGAAGATGAAGTTCCAGGGCGACAGACAGTTGGCTATTTATGGACAGCAAGGCGTTGCCGGGACATGGAAAGCATTAAAGGGAATCGGCTCTGATATCTATTCAGGAATGGAGCGTGTAAGCTGGTACTCATCATGCTTAATCCCCAGCTATCACGATGTATGTGATGAGCTTCTCTCAGAAGAAAAGAGAATGTACCTCTCCATTGTGTCTCTTTACCGTTATCGCGATGTAATAGCACAGATGCTCTATCTTTATTTTAAAAGTGTTCTAAATGACTCTAAAAATGGAAATGAACAAAATCGCGCCCGCAAGACGGGTTCACAAGTAACCGGATTTGTTAAAAATATCCCGACAAGCAAAGCAGCGCGTTTAGCAATAGCATGGGGGTTGGCAATATATCTTTCCAAATCTGGCCTGCTCTCAGAAATCGTCGTCGAACGGCTTGCACGTCGCGTACCGAACGTTGTCATGGCATTTCAATTGATTGGCACGGACCAGAAGTGCGCGCTTGCTGCTCGTCGCCTGAAAACGTTGGACCCAAAGTATTACGCTACCCTCTATGCCGCACAACTGGAAATGCTCTATTACTTTATTGAACCATTCCTGTCTGAACTGATTAAGAAGGTTCAAATGGGTTTCTACAGGGATTTTGAAGCGATTTATGACGACTTAAGGGACAAGTAGCGTGTTTAAGAGTCTGTTATCAATTCTATTTACGGATATTTTATTTCCCGTTTATGTTTTTGTATGCGCCTCTTTTTTTCTATGGTTGATACCTGACCACTGGGTATTACTCACATTTATTGCTATCGGTGTATTTATCCTTGTTCATCCAATAATTTTTGGTCGTTTTGATAAGTACGATTGATTTTTTAAAAAAAAGGTATTCTTTATGTCAAACCCGGCTTATTTATTTCTTACAGATGAAAATGGTTCCCCCATGGTTGGCCCCTGCCTTGTGACAGGGCGTGAAGGTGCAATTGAACTCAAATCATTCACTCATAATGTCAACATTCCAGTCGACGGGAATACCGGGAAATTGACGGGCACGCGCATACACATGCCCATCATGTTCCAGAAAGAATTTGATCGTGTAACCCCGCTTCTCTTTCGCGCGCTGAGTACGGGAAGAACACTCCAGTCAGCCACCATTAAGATGTATCAGATTAATGAGGCGGGTTTAGAACAGGAATATTTTAATATCCTCCTGGAGAATGTGAAAATAACCTCAATCACACCTGACCTGTATCCCGGCGCAAACACGGGAACACACCTTGAAACGGTTCTCATACGCTATGAGAAAATCACCTGGAAGCATTGCGACGGCAATGTCATCTATAGTGACTCCTGGAATGAGCGAGCAACGTACTGAAACGTGATCCCTGACGCATTTTTGCGCAGATGAAAATATTTCCATTGTCACGCCCGAAAACCTGTGTTTGTATAAATTCAAGCAATGATTCCAAACACAGGTCCCCAATGACTTCATCCATCTTCACTTCGACCCTACTAAAAACTGCGCAACCAGCCGCAGTGGTCGTCGTGCGTGTGGTGGTGGTCGTCGGCAATGCGCCGTAGGGACTGGATCAACACACGAATCCAAAACCCCGCCGGCGCAAACCGGGCGGGGTTTTTCGTTTAGGACCCTCCCCGGAAAGTCGGCCCAGAAGAAAAGGACTGGAGCATGGCAAGTTCGGGCATAACATCCACAAAGACGCGTTTTACAGGCGCGCAGCTGATTGTTCATTTACTGGAACGACAGGGCATCACCACGGTTGCGGGTATCCCGGGTGGAACCGTGTTGCCGCTGTACGATGCGTTGAGCCAAAGCACGCAGATCCGCCACGTGCTGGCGCGTCACGAGCAGGGGGCAGGATTTATCGCTCAGGGCATGGCGCGTACGCAGGGCAAACCGGCGGTCTGTATGGCCTGCAGCGGCCCCGGCGCAACCAACCTGGTAACCGCCATCGCCGACGCGCGCCTCGACTCCATTCCGCTGATCTGCATTACCGGCCAGGTGCCGTCCTCGATGATCGGCACCGACGCGTTCCAGGAAGTGGACACCTACGGCATCTCTATCCCCATCACTAAACATAACTATTTAGTTCGCGATATCAGCGAGCTGCCTCAGGTTATCAGCGATGCGTTCCGCATTGCGCAGTCTGGCCGCCCGGGCCCGGTGTGGATAGACATTCCTAAGGATGTCCAGACCGCAGAGATCGAGATCGACGTGTTGCCGGAGCCGGGCGAGCGCGCCCCCGCGCCGGAATTCAGCGCTGAAAGCGTTCGCGACGCCGCCGCCATGATTAACGCCGCTAAACGCCCGGTGCTCTATCTGGGCGGCGGGGCGATTAACGCTGCGGATGAAATCCGCCAGTTTGCGGAAAAGGCCAACCTGCCGACCACCATGACCCTGATGGCGCTGGGTATGCTGCCTAAAGCGCATCCGTTGTCATTAGGCATGCTGGGCATGCACGGTGCGCGCAGCACCAACTACATCCTGCAAGAGGCGGATTTGCTGATTGTTATGGGCGCACGTTTTGATGACCGGGCGATTGGCAAAACCGAGCAGTTCTGCCCGAACGCCAAAATTATTCACGTGGATATCGACCGCGCCGAGCTGGGTAAAATCAAACAGCCGCACGTGGCGATTCAGGGCGACGTGGCCGAAGTGCTGGCGCAGCTGATCCCGCAGACTGACGCAACTGACCGGGCCGACTGGCGTCAGTTGGTGGCCGATCTGCAGCGCGAGTTCCCGGGTGCCATCCCAGCTGAGGGCGACCCGCTGAGCCACTACGGGCTGATCAACGCCGTGGCCGCCTGCGTGGACGACAGCGCGATTATCACCACCGACGTGGGCCAGCACCAGATGTGGGCCGCGCAGGCGTATCCGCTGAACCGTCCGCGCCAGTGGCTGACCTCCGGCGGCCTCGGCACCATGGGCTTCGGCCTGCCGGCGGCAGTAGGCGCGGCGCTCGCCAACCCGGACCGCAAGGTTATCTGCTTCTCCGGCGACGGCAGCCTGATGATGAATATTCAGGAGATGGCGACTGCGGCCGAAAACCAGTTAGACGTGAAAATCATCCTGATGAACAACGAGGCGCTGGGTCTGGTGCACCAGCAGCAGAGCCTGTTCTACAAGCAGGGCGTGTTTGCGGCGACCTATCCGGGAATGATTAACTTTATGCAGATTGCCGCCGGCTTTGGCCTGCACACCTGCGATCTGAACGCGGAAGAAGACGCCCACGCGGCGCTGCAGGCGGCGATCTCGCGTCCTGGCCCGGCGCTGATCCACGTGCGTATCGACCCTGAACAAAAAGTGTATCCGATGGTGCCGCCGGGTGCGGCCAATACTGAGATGGTGGGGGAATAAACCATGCAGAAACAACATGATAACGTCATTCTGGAACTCACCGTCCGCAACCACCCTGGCGTTATGACCCACGTCTGCGGGCTGTTTGCCCGCCGGGCGTTTAACGTGGAAGGTATTCTCTGCCTGCCGATTCAGGGCAGCGAGCACAGCCGCATCTGGCTACTGGTCAACGACGATCAGCGTCTGGAGCAGATGATAGCGCAGATCGACAAGCTGGAAGACGTCACCAAAGTGGCGCGCAACCAGTCCGATCCCACCATGTTTAACAAAATTGCGGTGTTTTTCGAGTAAATCGCTTAAGGTAAGCGTCTTTCGCTCTTGTAGGCCGGATAAGCGCAGCGTCATCCGGCTTTTTCAGACCGCAGGAACACACATGACCACCATCGCTCTCATCGACGACCACCTTATCGTCCGCTCCGGCTTTGCCCAGCTTCTTAACCTCGAACCGGATTTCCAGGTCGTGGCCGAGTTTGGCTCCGGTCACGAGGCGCTGGCGGGCCTGCCGGGGCGCGGGGTGCAGGTCTGTATCTGTGACATCTCGATGCCGGATCTCTCCGGGCTGGAGCTGTTGAGCCAGCTGCCGAAAGGGATGGCGACGATCATGCTCTCGGTCCACGACAGCCCGGCGCTGGTCGAGCAGGCGCTCAACGCGGGCGCACGCGGCTTCCTCTCCAAACGCTGTAGCCCGGACGAGCTGATCGCTGCCGTGCGCACCGTCTCCACCGGCGGCTGCTACCTGACGCCGGATATCGCCATCAAGCTGGCGGCCGGACGTCAGGATCCGCTCACCAGACGCGAGCGCCAGGTGGCGGAGAAGCTTGCCCAGGGCATGTCGGTGAAAGAGATTGCCGCCGAGCTGGATCTGTCGCCGAAAACCGTGCACGTCCACCGCGCCAACCTGATGGAAAAACTCAACGTCAGCAACGACGTCGAGCTGGCGCGCCGCATGTTCGACAGCTGGCAATGAGTCCCGTGTTTTCGCGGCTGATCGCCGTCGTTGCCAGCTTTTTTATCTTCTCCGCCGCATGGTTTTGCCTGTGGAGCATCAGCCTGCACCTGGTGGAGCGTCCGGAGCTGGCGGTGCTGCTGTTTCCCTTCGGCCTGCGTCTGGGGCTAATGCTCCAGTGCCCGCGCGGCTACTGGCCCGTTTTGCTCGGCGCGGAGTGGCTGATGCTGGTCTGGCTGGCGCAGGAGGTGGCCCTCGCGCATCTTCCCTTATTGATGACCGGAAGCCTGCTTACGCTTCTCCCCGTTGCCCTGATTTCCCGCTACCGCTACCAGCGCGACTGGCGCACGCTGCTGCGTCAGGGGGCGGCGCTGATTGCCGCCGCGCTGTTACAATCCCTGCCGTGGATCGGCGAGAAGGAGATGCTTAACGCCCTGCTTCTGACCCTGACCGGTGGTCTGACCCTCGCGCCGACCTGTCTGGTTTTCTGGCACTACCTCACAAGCACCGTCTGGCAGCCGCTCGGCCCCGCGCTGGTCTCCCAACCGGTGAACTGGCGCGCCCGACACCTCATCTGGTATTTGCTGCTGTTTATGGTGAGCCTGTGGCTGCAGCTTGGTCTGCCCGCCGAGCTTTCGCGCTTCACGCCGTTTTGCCTGGCGCTGCCGATCATCGCTCTGGCCTTGCACTACGGCTGGCAGGGGGCGCTGATCGCCACGCTGATGAACGCCATCGCGCTGATCGCCAGCCAGACCTGGCACGATCATCCGGTGGATCTGCTGCTCTCGCTGCTGGCCCAGAGCCTGACCGGGCTGCTGCTCGGGGCGGGCATTCAGCGTCTGCGCGAGCTGAACCAGTCCCTGCAAGCCGAGCTGGCGCGCAACCGTCGTCTGGCGGAGCGTCTGCTGGAGACCGAGGAGAGCGTGCGGCAGGAGGTGGCCCGCGAACTGCACGATGATATCGGCCAGACCATAACCGCCATCCGCACGCAGGCGGGCATCGTCCAGCGTCTGGCGGCGGATAACGCGGGCGTGAAGCAGGGCGGGGCGCATATCGAACAGCTTTCGCTGGGTGTCTATGACGCCGTTCGCCGTTTGCTGGGACGGCTGCGTCCGCGCCAGCTTGATGATCTGTCGCTGGAGCAGGCGATACGCTCCCTGATGCGCGAGATGGAGCTGGAAAGCCGCGGCATTGTCAGCCATCTCGACTGGCGCATTGATGAATCATTGCTCAGCGAAGGCCAGCGCGTGACGCTGTTCCGCGTCTGTCAGGAGGGGCTGAACAATATCGTTAAACATGCCAATGCAAGCGCGGTGACGATCCAGGGCTGGCAGCAGGACGAGCGCCTGATGCTGGTGATTGAAGACGACGGCTGCGGCCTGCCGCCGGGCTCCGGCCAGCAGGGCTTTGGCCTGGCGGGCATGCGCGAGCGCGTCAAGGCGCTGGGCGGCACGCTGACCCTCTCCTGCACCCACGGGACGCGCGTCAGCGTCAGTTTGCCGTTAAGGACGTACCATGTTTAAAACCCCAACCAGCGCGGCTCCGTTGCGCGACAAGGCGGAAATCGACGCCCGCTACCGCTACTGGCGTCGCCATATCCTGATCACCATCTGGCTCGGCTACGCGCTGTTCTACTTCACCCGTAAAAGCTTCAACGCCGCCGCGCCGGAAATCCTCGCCAGCGGCGTGATGACGCGCACCGATATCGGCCTGCTGGCGACGCTGTTTTACATCAGCTACGGGCTGTCGAAGTTCTTCTCCGGCATCGTCAGCGACCGCTCCAACGCGCGCTATTTCATGGGCGTTGGGCTGATCGCCACCGGCGTGGTGAACATCCTGTTCGGCTTCTCCACCTCGCTGTGGGCCTTCGCCCTGCTGTGGGCGCTGAACGCCTTTTTCCAGGGCTGGGGCGCGCCGGTCTGCGCCCGCCTGCTCACCGCCTGGTACTCGCGCAACGAGCGCGGCGGATGGTGGGCGATCTGGAACACCGCGCATAACGTTGGCGGGGCGCTGATCCCGATGGTCGTGGGAGCCGCAGCGCTGCACTACGGCTGGCGCACGGGGATGATGATTGCTGGTGGCCTCGCGATTGTCGCCGGGCTGTTCCTCTGCTGGCGCCTGCGGGACAGGCCGCAAACCGTCGGCCTGCCTGCGGTGGGCGACTGGCGGCACGACGAGATGGAGATCGCCCAGCAGCAGGAGGGCGCCGGGCTGTCCCGCCAGGAAATCCTCACCAAATACGTGCTGAAAAACCCGTACATCTGGCTGCTGTCCCTCTGCTACGTGCTGGTCTACGTGGTGCGCGCGGCGATCAACGACTGGGGCAACCTGTATATGTCCGAGACGCTCGGCGTGGACCTGGTGACCGCCAACTCTGCGGTGACGATGTTTGAGCTGGGCGGGTTTATCGGCGCGCTGGTGGCGGGCTGGGGCTCGGACAAGCTGTTCAACGGCAACCGCGGCCCGATGAATCTGATTTTTGCCGCCGGGATTTTGCTCTCCGTGGGCTCGCTGTGGCTGATGCCGTTCGCCAGCTACGTGATGCAGGCGGCGTGCTTCTTCACCATCGGCTTTTTCGTGTTTGGTCCGCAGATGCTGATCGGCATGGCGGCGGCAGAGTGCTCGCACAAAGAGGCGGCAGGCGCGGCGACGGGCTTTGTCGGGCTGTTTGCCTACCTCGGCGCATCGCTCTCCGGCTGGCCGCTGGCACGGGTCATCGACGTCTGGCACTGGAGCGGATTCTTCGCGGCGATCGCCATCGCGGCGGGCATTTCCGCCCTGCTGCTGCTGCCGTTTTTGCACGCCCAGGCGCCGCGCGAAGCGTGACGTGCCTCACCTTTTGTTGCCGAATGGCGCAAAACTAAGAAATTTTCCCGGTTTCACCTGGACGCTGTCTCAGGCATCTCTCCCGGCTGATTTTTACAATGCTGCAAAAATCAGCTCAGGAGTAAACCAACCATGCTGGCCTTCTTAAACCAGGTGCGCAAGCCGACCCTGGATCTGCCGCTCGACGTGCGGCGCAAGATGTGGTTCAAACCGTTCATGCAGTCTTATCTGGTGGTCTTCATCGGCTACCTGACCATGTACCTGATCCGCAAAAACTTTAACATCGCGCAGAACGACATGATCTCCACCTACGGGCTGAGCATGACGCAGCTGGGGATGATTGGCCTGGGCTTCTCCATCACCTACGGGGTGGGGAAAACGGTTGTGTCCTACTACGCGGACGGCAAAAACACCAAGCAGTTCCTGCCGTTTATGCTGATCCTCTCCGCCATCTGTATGCTTGGCTTCAGCGCCAGCATGGGCGCGGGCTCCGTCAGCCTGTTCCTGATGATTGCCTTCTACGCCCTGAGCGGTTTCTTCCAGAGCACCGGCGGGTCGTGCAGCTACTCCACCATTACCAAATGGACGCCGCGCCGCAAGCGGGGTTCGTACCTCGGCATGTGGAACATCTCCCACAACCTCGGCGGGGCGGGGGCGGCAGGCGTGGCGCTGTTTGGCGCGAACTACCTGTTCGACGGCCACGTCATCGGCATGTTTATCTTCCCGTCGATTATCGCCCTGATCGTCGGCTTTATCGGCCTGCGCTTCGGCAGCGACTCCCCGGAATCGTACGGCCTCGGCAAAGCCGAAGAGCTGTTCGGGGAGGAGATCAGCGAAGAGGACAAAGAGACCGAAGAGAACGAGATGTCCAAATGGCAGATCTTTGTTGAGTACGTGCTGAAAAACAAAGTGATCTGGCTGCTGTGCTTCTCAAACATCTTCCTGTACGTGGTGCGCATCGGCATCGACCAGTGGTCAACGGTGTACGCCTTCCAGGAGTTGAAGCTCTCGAAAGAGGTGGCTATTCAGGGCTTCACCCTGTTCGAAGTGGGCGCGCTGGTCGGCACGCTGCTGTGGGGCTGGCTCTCGGATCTCGCCAATGGCCGCCGTGCGCTGGTGGCCTGCGTCGCGCTGGCGCTGATTATCGCCACGCTGGGCGTGTATCAGCACGCCAACAACCAGTACGTTTACCTGGCGTCCCTGTTTGCGCTCGGCTTCCTGGTGTTTGGCCCGCAGCTGCTGATTGGCGTGGCGGCCGTAGGGTTCGTGCCGAAAAAAGCGATCGGCGCCGCCGATGGGATTAAAGGCACCTTCGCCTACCTGATCGGCGACAGCTTCGCCAAGCTTGGCCTGGGGATGATCGCCGACGGTACGCCGATTTTCGGCCTTACCGGCTGGGCGGGCACCTTCGCGGCGCTGGATGCGGCAGCGATTGGCTGTATCGTCCTGATGGCGATGGTCGCGGTGCTGGAAGAACGTAAAATTCGCCGCGAGAACCGCGCGCAGAAATTAAAAGCGGCCTGAGTGTGCAGGTAACGTCTTTGCCCGGCTGGCCGCCGGGCTTTTTTGTTTAAGCGGTTCTATCATACAAATGAAGAATATTTCGCTTTCAGGCGGGCAATGATCCTGTCCATCGCGCCCCGCTCGCGGGCGTAATTTTCCTCATAGCGTTTTTTCCCCTGTACCGCCAGCATCGGGCGCCAAACCTGCGGCGGGTTGTGCTCTGCGCCTTTGTTGACCGGGTCGTTTTCATCCGGGCGGCAGGCCTCCTCCACTTCAGGCGGCCAGACGGGAATGCGGCAGGTGAGCATCACCAGCCAGCGCGTGATGCTGACAAAAAACACAAAAGGAAAGAGCGGGAGGTTAACCAGCCACCCCAGCCTGCTGGTCATTTTGCTGATATAGAGCAGCCCAAAAAACCAGCCTTCCTTCTGTTTTTCGACAGGGAGACAGTAAGTGACGATATCAGCGAGGTCTGCCACGCAGTCGTCCTCTTCCATGTAGCAGCGGATGTATTCCCAGAAAACCTCAAGGTATTCCGGGCCCCAGTTGTTGCTGACGGGGAGGGGAATGTAGTGTGTGACGGTTTCACCGTCATCTGCGAGCGTGCAGCCAACAATGGACCACGACTCGGGTTTGCCGCCGTTGGAGATACGGACGAACTCCAGGTCGTGCCACGGGACGACGAGCACGGGCTTACCGTTGCGAAAGAGATAGACGGTTTTATTTTTGCGGTTAAAGCGGATGGGGTAGTGGGTATAATTAAAGACCTCCAGAACCAGGAATTTATATGATAGCCATGAAAGGGGGAGAATGACTAAAAGCCAGACAATAATCATCCCTGCCCAGTTCCGGTCTTTACCTGTATCGAGTAATAAAAACTGTATCAATGGCCAGATAAAGCAGTTCAAAAAAAATAAGCTAAAGAAAAAACTGGCAACTAATGTACCGGAACCACGGGAAAAATAGAGCCGGTCGACCAGTTCCAGGCAGGTGGAGTTGATACGAATAACGCTGTCCATGGCGGATACGGCGGTGACGCCGGGGTTGCCTTTTCCACGGGAATAGCGCTGTAACACGGTCTTGTCCGTGATGCGGGTGAACGTGCCCATGTACATCCGGGACGGGTCGAGGGGGAGTCGTTTAAACATGCTTTCTCTTCTCCCGGCGCTTTTCCGGCTGAACAGACGGTGGATATTTCGCTTTCAGACGGGCAATGATCCGGTCCATCGCGCCCCGCTCGCGGGCGTAGTTTTCCTCATAACGCTTTTTTCCCTGTACCGCCAGCATCGGGCGCCATACCTGCGGCGGGTTGTGCTCTGCCCCTTTGTTGACCGGGTCGTTTTCATCCGGGCGGCAGGCCTCCTCCACTTCAGGCGGCCAGACGGGAACGCGGCAGGTGAGCATCACCAGCCAGCGCGTGATGCTGACAAAAAACACAAAAGGGAAGAGCGGGAGGTTAACCAGCCACCCCAGCCTGCTGGTCATTTTGCTGATATAGAGCAGCCCAAAAAACCAGCCTTCCTTCTGTTTTTCGACGGGGAGACAGTAAGTGACGATATCAGCGAGGTCTGCCACGCAGTCGTCCTCTTCCATGTAGCAGCGGATGTATTCCCAGTAAACCTCAAGGTATTCCGGCCCCCAGTTGTTGCTGACGGGGAGGGGAATGTAGTGTGTGACGGTTTCGCCGTCATCCGCGAGCGTGCAGCCGACAATGGACCATGACTCGGGTTTGCCGCCGTTGGATATGCGGACAAACTCCAGGTCGTGCCACGGTACGGCGAGTACGGGTTTACCGTTGCGAAAGAGATAGACGGTTTTATTTTTGCGGTTAAAGCGGATGGGGTAGTGGGTGTAGTTAAAGACCTCCAGAACCAGGAATTTATATGACAGCCAGGATAGAGGTAATACAAATATAATCCATATAATACTTAATACACCCCAGGGGGTATTCTCCCCTTGCCCCAAAAAAAATGCCTTAAAAACCAACCAAAGAAAGCACACGCCAAAAAATAAGCCAAAGAAAAAACTGGCAATTAATGTACCGGAACCACGGGAAAAATAGAGCCGGTCGACCAGCTCCAGACAGGTGGAGTTGATGCGGATCACGCTGTCCATGGCGGACACCGCAGTGACGCCGGGGTTGCCTTTTCCACGGAAATAGCGCTGTAACACGGTCTTATCCGTGATGCGGGTGAACGTGTTCATGTACATCCGGGACGGATCGAGGGGGATACGTTTAAACATATTATGCATTTCCTTTGCCCAAGGCTTTGAACGCGTCTTGTTCCAATAGACTATTTTGGTATTGTGTTGGAATAGTTGATTCGCCATCAGGAATGCGCCGCCATAAGGTGCTTGCCAGCCATCCCTGGATCTCATTACGCGTCTGGCTGACTAACCAGGCGTTCGCTCCTAAAATCAATAACACGCTGACAAAGATCCCCCAAGGGCCGAGGATCAGGGCAAACAGGCTACCTTCCGCCACGCTGGCACTTGAAAGACCTAGATAGGTTAGTAGAGGAAGAATGATGGATTTTCCGGTGGCCAGAGTCATAAGACCAACACCTAGAGAATTGACCAAATGAGCTATACCAATATCCGTTTTACCCTCAGATATCTTTATTATGCCATCTGTAAATTCAACACCGGTAAATACTAACCCTCCCAGAAATCCAAGCCGCTCCCACCATGGCCAACTGGCGATTTTTAGCACAAATCGAGCACCAAACGTCACCGTCGGAGAAAGCTCTAATCGGATAATTCCAGCGGAAGCGCGCTTCAGGGTATCCATTGCGGCTGCCCATGCCATAGCGCCATTTGACGAGAAGCGCGCCCATCCGTCGGGTGTTCCGGGCCATCCCTCTTTTTGAAAACCATTTAGCACGACCCATCCCTGAAACAGAGCTGAAAAGGTGCTTCCAGCAAAGGGGAAGGCATTATGACCGAGTTCTGAGAGTATGGTATTGCCTGATATCCCTTGGGCTTTTGCAAGCTGAAGGTGAGTGGAGAACGGAAACACGGCGTTGACGATCTCATCCTCTGTTTTCAGTACGGATCCAAGTTTCGCCAGACGTTCATGTTCAGAAAGGGCCTGTAGTTTCTTCACCTCATCAATATCTATCAGTGTGGGTAAATAGGTTTTTATCCTTGCTGTTTCAGATATGCCACGGGACATGTATTCAGCTTCTTTCTGCAGTGCCTGGTAAAGCCGCCCGCCTGTCTTACCACTCATTTCAAGAAGACCAGCCATACCCCGCGTGAGGGCGTTAAGGTATTGTTTTGTTCCTGTATCAACGGGTATTCGCAAAAACGCTTTTCCCTGTATAGCAAGAATAGAAATCGCAAAATTGACCTGTACGCCTTTGGCCATTTCGCCTGTCGCTTTCATGATTGCAGGCAGGTACAGGTAATGCAGCCTTTCAAGCGCGAGGTTTATTGCTGATGAATATTGTTGACTGATTTCCTTTACACCATCAGCCAACCTGTCCCAGCTGATACCTTTATCCCAGTCCCGACCGCCATGCGTATTCATTTCGGCTTCGAACTGCGAGATCCATGCATTATTGTTAAAAAACACCGCCCTTAAAAGATAGTTTTGCTCCTCCTTTTCAGACATATACAACTGTTGCTCAATAAACTTTATAACCCCGGCCTTATCCTCCATACCTACCAGACAATTAAATACGGTTTGAATGTAACGAGCACCACTGTGAGGCGAAGTTGGATCAAAATGTTGAATGAAGTAGGACTTCATTGCCGTGCTTTGTAACCAATTAAGAAACATTCTGGTCATCGGAACGATAATGCGTTCGTTATAGCTTGTAATGTGCTTAATCAGCTTGCTGGTAAATTCGTTTTGCTGATTTCTGTCGATATACTTTTCGTAGTGCTGCCAGACCTCGTTAACTCGCTCATTGCGTGTTTCTTCATCCAGCCTGTGAAGTTTTTCTGCTGATTCAGGATCGGGAAAATGTGGCCCGGCAGGGCTATCCCAACCGAAACGGGTTTTTTGTTCATTCCTGATATCACTGTCCTTCACCGTCTGGAACAGGCATTCCCGAACTGAGAGTTCCAGTCCGTTCAACATCGCACTTAATGCAATACCACGTTTAAATTCAGGGTTGTCGGTTATCGCCTGGTCAAAACGATATCGCGACAGTGATGAGATTTCCATGGCAGCAGCTACTGGGTCAGAAAGTAAAAGAAGTGCACCATGCTGAGCATCCAGGCTAGTTGCAGCTTTAATTAATTCACTGGCTGAATTCGCCGTTACTGGTTTAAATGGCGTAGGTGTCCAGTCTTTCATTTGACAAATACGGACCGAAGGGCTGTATTCCGCTACGGTCTGTGTGAGGAGATTGATAGACCTGGCCTGTTGACCTTGATGTGTCATCAACCATGCATCCATATCAAATTTTTGCATATACATTTGTTGCCATTCTGGCTTTTCATGTAACTGGCGGGTTTTATCAGTCCATTGCTCTTCAGACCAAATGAACCAGTAACTACCATTTTGTATACCCGGCGGCTTCATGGGGAGTGTGATAAGTGAAGCCGCCGCTAATTCTTGCGGTTGTGCGATACATGGCTTCAACTCCCCCTCAAACAATCGAGGCGGAACATTACCGTTTTGCGGAAGGGGATAAAAATAGCCATCATCAGTCACAAAGTAGTTTAACCAGTAACGGCATTGCTCGGACCAAATATACAAAAATCCCTTTCGTAATAGTCGCGCGGTATAGTCTGTTTCGCCTTCTGGTTGTATGGAAGGTGAAAAATCACTGGGGAGAGAAGGTAAGTCATCTCCCTTTGCCATGACTGCTGGGCGTATCGGTAGTAATGGCATACCCATACGTCGACAAAAATTGCATCCATGCGTCGTATTCATTCTATCCCTGTCTTATTGATATCTAAAAAGTATTGTAAGGGGATGATTATAACCATACAAAAAAAAAGGTTAAGATATGTCAGAGTCTAAATTACGGCAGCACGATATTTTAGGAAATTAACCTGTTTAATACGTATTACAGGTTTTGAGGATTGCGTCTACGGCGCTGCGCTCATCGAGCATTTTCAAAAGGTTAAGATCAGGCGCGCGCAGATCCGCTTTCATGCCGATTTTCCACCTGTTTTCCATTCACTATTATGTTTATGCCCGCTGTCGACACGCTGCGTTTCCCGCTATGATGAGCGGCTAGTCTAAGGAGAACGCATGGTCTGGATAATGCTGGCAACGCTTGCCGTGGTGTTTGTGGTGGGATTTCGCGTCCTGACCTCAGATTCCCGCCGCGCCATCAAACGTTTAAGCGAACGGCTGGGGATTACCCCGATGCCGATCGAGTCGATGATTGACCAGTTCGGTAAAACACCGGGCAATGAATTTATCCGCTACCTTGAGCGGCCTGACGAGGCGCATCTGCAAAACGCCGCGCAGGTGCTGCTCATCTGGCAGGTCTGTATTGTCGACGGTAGCGAAGAGAATCTGCATACCTGGCACCGTATGCTGCGTAAAGCCCGCCTTGCCGCACCCATTACCGACGCGCAAATTCGTCTGGCACTTGGCTTTATGCGCGAAATGGAGCCCGATCCGCAGGAGCTGAACGTCTTCCAGCTGCGCTATAACCAGCTATTTCTGCCGGAAGAAGGTGTGTTTTATCTGCATTAAGCCTTTTTCCCGCACAAGATATTCTGAGCGTTCAGGATCTCCTCTCTGTTTTCATTGAGGCGGGTTGCGGCATAGATATCAATATTTAATCTCTTTGCCTCATCGTCCGTTAGTTCGCGATAGCATAGCCCCTCCTGATTGAAGGTGCATTTTGACTGAGGCAGTAGCGCAAACCCTTTCCCTCTTGCGATACGGCTTAGCATCACGAGGGAATCATCCGGCTCTTTAATACGCTTCAGCGGCGTTTTCAGCGTGTCAAAGTAGCTTTCGCATTTATCATAGAATGACGGATTAGCGCTTCTCGAAAACCAAAAAAGTGGAAGATCGCTAATGTCTTCCAGCGAGACTTTCTCTTTCAGACTGGCAGGATGTAAAGAAGGCATTGCGATGAGCAACGGTTCCTGGCAGACCCAGCGGTATTGAACAATGTCTTCATGACCCGTTCCTTTTTCCCCGGTCAGCACCAGATCCAGCATATTTTTAGACAAGCTTTGCAGCAGCTGTGCTGACGTCAGGTCGGGCGTTTCAACGTCATCTCCGACGTTCATTTTTTGAAGCTGGGTATTTACAGGTTCAATATATTCAAAATTAAGCGTGCGCGTGAGACCGATGCGCAGACTCGTTTCTGAAGAGTGAGGATCTTCTTTTAAGCTGCTGATGTCTTTGAGTATTTTTTCTGCCTGAACGACCAGCGCTCGGCCTGCTTCAGTGAGGCTAACGTCATGCGTGCTGCGACTGAACAACTGACGTTTCAACACCGCTTCAAGGCATTTTATCTGACGCGTCAGAGGAGGTTGAGTCATGCGCAGACGTTCGGCAGCCTTACGAAAGTTCAGTTCATGTGCAACAGCGAGAAAGCATTGTAATTGTTTGATACTGGGCAGGTTATTGCTGATTAAATGTTCTGCTGTAGCCATACGTGGGTCCTAAATGCGAAAAGGTATTTCGTCTTTTTTCCATTTCGATATTACACGCTAAATGCTGGCAGCAAAACCCGTTTTAACAGTAATACAAAAAATATATTACAAATTTAACAATTCCAATAGTTTCCTGTATTGATAAATTTCTATCCGAATCCTCACTTAATCAATACTCGGAGTAATTATGTCGTCTAAATATGTACTGTTATCACGCTTCCCATTAAAAAACACTTTTTCTGAAAAAGAATTTACTTCCTTAAAAAGCAATGAAAACGTTCGCTACTATACCTGTGAAGAAAACGGCGTTAATGAATTGCTGGAATTACGCGCATTCAACGATATTAAAGAAATTGCATGGGTTGAAAGTGAAATGGAATCCATGTTCCATCGTTTCTCTGAAGTTCTTTCTGCCGATATCCGTCGCGAACTGCTTAAGTTTGTTGAATCCCCAATTGATAATAAAAATAGCTTGCCACAATCAAATTATATTCAACTCCGACACGTCGAAGTGCCTGCGCATAACTATCAGCAGTACCGTCAGTGGCGCGATGAAACCATTTTTAATGTTGTAAGAGATAACAAAGATAAGATTGAAAGTTTCGAAGCATTTCATTCACTGATCAGCGGCGTTCCGGGTGTAATGTTTATCTCCTCATTCAACGGCGATAAAGCAGCATATAAAGAAGCATTTACCAATGCGCGTTATCAGGAAATCATTCAACAGGCCGGCGATAACTTTATTACTGGCGGTAATGACGGCCTTTATACACGTATCTATCGTGCTTGCTGTTGTTGAGGGACAATGAATGAACTGTAAAAAGTTGGTAGTTGTTGGCGATAAATTTAATGAATTTGCCAATGGTAAAGATGTACTGACTATATCTCAGCTAGAATTATTGACTCAAATACCTGCGAATATCATTGATAAAGAACATGAAATTATTGTTGGGCAGGGCGTGCGCAAGGATTTTGCCGGAAAGGTAATTTCAAACCAGGCAAGAAATGCGATTCATGGTAATAAGTTAAAAATGTGCTCTCTGGAAAAACTGGTTAGCGACAAAAAAAATGCTTATTGCCATAAAAGACTGGAACAGAATGTACTTATAGGACCTGCGGAACAAGCTGAGCATAACCACGATCTTTATGCGATGCCGCTGTTAATTGATGAGCGTTGCGAATTGATGGCGGATCATCAGACGGGGCAGCATATTCAGGGAATGCTCCTGGTTGAAGCCAGCCGACAGGCCTTTATCGGTGTCACCGAAGAATTTATTTACCAGCAGGAAAGTGGACGCTATTACGTCATTAATAGCATGGCAATCAATTTCGCCAGTTTCCTGTTCCCTTTACCGGCGCTGGTCCACTTTGAATTTCTTGAAAAAGATATTAACGACCGCCGGGGGCGTTTCAAGGCTCAGGTTCGCGTCACTCAGCACCAAACGCTTTGCGCGACAATGGATGTCTCGTTCACCGTTTATCCTTCAGCCCTGATTACAGAGAAAGAGAAATCTCTGGCTGAGGTTGCCATGCAGGCGACCATTGTTGAGCAGCAAGGGGTGACTCAGGGGGTAACGCATGCCTGAATTACGTAGCCAGAAATACCGTCTGGCTGCGACCACGCAGGGGCCGCTTTACCCCCCTGCGGAGGTCATGGACGGGAAGGGTAATTTTGTCGTGGTGGGCATGGTGCCAGGGGATAACGGACTGCAGTGGCGAAGCGTCATTGTCTCTCCGGACAGCCCGCTTCCGGCATTTGGGGAAGTCGCACCCTATAACATTCTGTGCGATCTGGAAAAGATGCCTCAGGACGCGTTGAAGGACATCATTCTTCATACTCTTCCTTTACCCATTCCGATGAACAACTATCGGATGATTTTCGCACCAGAACAGCGGCCACAGGCCAATAATGAAATAAGGCCTGGCCTGCCACTTCATGAAGGCTATATCGCGGATTATCGCAGCAGCGATGGAAAGCGAGAGATCGAGCCAGTGACCCTCGCTGCCTGGCTCGAGGCAGAGGGCTCCTTTGAGGTCACATTGTCCGAAGATAAGAAACGAGCCCGGTTCACGTTTTCGTTCCGGAGCCTTGTTCCGGATAGCGTTTACACCGTGATGAGTCTCAGGGAAAACGATCTAGCCTCGGAGGATCCGAGCAGGCCAGGTCCGCTGGGAATACCCAACGTATTTATAACCGATAGCGAAGGTAATGCCGAATATTGGGCTGAGTTAACCGATCCTTTCCCGGCTCCGGCGAGGAAAGGAAACAGAATTATTAACGTAGTCGTACTTTATATGAGCTCGCGTCAGAGCTACGGCGGGGCAATTGGCTTTTATGGTCTTGGAGGCGATATCCATGCCCATTTAAAACTCAAAGGCCGTTCCTTCGATGAATTTACAACTATAGAGTGAGAAAAATATGCCATTTGTTCATGTTATGACCTGGCCTGCGAAAGATGAAAATCAAATCATAAGACTCCAGGAAGATATTACATTTGCCGTTCACAAAAACACGGGTGCGCCGCTGGATAAAATTTCCGTGGTGGTTTCTGAAATTGCGCCTTCTCGCTGGGCGGATGCAGGCGTGTCTGGTACGGATAGAGATTTTCCGGTTAAGAGTCGAAGAAAAAACTACGAGGAATAAAGTTTGCGTAAACATGCCGCTTTTTTTGATGTTGATGAAACGCTTATAAATATTAAAAGCATGTTTGATTTCTATGATTTCTGGTGCAGGGAAAATAATCAAAACGATCGTCTTCAACGCTATATGTCTCGTTTTCGCACCGACGTGAAAAACGGCGTGCCAAGGGAAGCCCTGAACAGAGATTATTATCGTCAGTTTAAAGGTGTGTCTTGTCGTTATCTGGAAGAAATGGGTGAGAAGTGGTTCAGGCGTAAGCTGGAAAGCAATTTTTTTATTGAGAGTGCTGTTTCAGCCCTTAAAAAACATCAGAACCAGAACATGTATACCGTATTTATATCGGGCTCTATGCTTCCGATTCTTTCACCCATTGCAAAATATCTTGGAGTAACGGAAGTACTCTGTGCGCCGGTGATAATAAATGACGAAGGTGAGTTGACGGGTGAAATCGGCCTGCCTCAAACAATTGGAACAGGTAAAAAAGACGCGCTTATCGCCTTTTGCGATGATAAAGAGATTAACCCCGTGGATTGTTATGCCTACGGCGACGATCTTTCGGATATTCCAATGCTGGAAGCCACTGGCCATCCCGTCTGTGTGGGAGAGCATTCCGCGCTTACCAGATATGCAACTGAAAAAAATTGGCACATTATTTAAATCCATATTGAGGTAAGTAGTATGACTTCAGAACTCACTCCGCAGAATATGACGTTAAGGTCATGGCTTGCTTTATTCATTCTGGCAATTTCAACCTTTACTATTGTCACCACCGAACTGGCGCCAGTCGGATTATTAACGCCAATCGCAGAGGGGCTACAGACTTCGGAATCTGCGGTGGGCATGACCGTGTCGCTTTATGCCTGGGTGGGGGCGTTGAGTGCGATGTTTGCCTCCGTCTTTTTAGGGAATGTGGCCAAGAAGCGGCTTTTACTTGTGCTTACCGTGGTACTTCTGGTCTCTAACGTTATGGCTGCGACGGTAAACGTCTATAGCATGCTGCTTAGCGCCCGCGTACTGGGTGCGCTCGCTCACGGCGCATTCTGGGCGATGATCGGCGCAACGGCGGTGGCTATGGTCCCTGCCAGATATATAGGGGCGGCGACGTCAATCGTATTTGGTGGTGTTTCCGCAGCAAGCGTTTTTGGCGTACCGGTATCCAACTATATTGGTATTCACTTCGGCTGGCGGCAGGCATTTTGGCTGATGGCCGCGCTGAGCGTAATTGCCTTTGTGGGTATTAGCGTTCTTGTTCCCAGGATTACCAGCAAAAGCGCGCTCGGGCTGGATGCGCTTAAAGGCGTGCTGAAATCGTCAACATTATGGAAAATTTACTCAGCAACCTTGCTGGCTGTGACGGCTCACTTTGCTGCCTTTACGTACATTGAACCCTGGCTACACACGCAGAGTTTACTGTCCACCACCATTATTCCTGCTGTGCTTTTTGTTTACGGCATCGCGGGTCTGGCAGGTAATTTCCTGACCGGCGTGTTGATTGATAAGTATCTCAAGCTGACGGTCTCTTTGTCTGTACTGCTGATCTGTGCAGTGCTGCTGTTCCTGGGCCTGTCTGGTTCCTCGCTCTCTGCTGCGTTGATATTTACCAGTATGGTTGTCTGGGGTGTCGCCGTATCAGGAATATTTGTCGGTTTCCAGACGTGGGTTTTACGTATGGCAGAGGATAAAGCCTTCCCGGCCTCCGCAATCTACGTTTCATTTTTCAATACCGCCATTGGTATCGGTGCGTCAGTCGGTGCCTGGATGGTTTCATCATTTTCAATGCCGCTCCTGTATATCGTCGCCGGTACGGCCATCGGTCTGTCCGTTCTGCTTGTCGCGGTTATTCCGGCAACGTTGACCGCAAAACAATCCCGTATGGAGAAATCTTATGAGTCAAATTAATGACCGCACGCGCTATGGCAGAGAGATTATGGACCGTCTTGAAGCGGGGCTTGCGGATAAAGTCACCCGCCGCCTGAGCGAGCTGGACCCGGGGCTGCCCGCCCTGATTACCGACTATGCGTTCGGGGATGTGGTGGGTCGTCCGGGACTGGATCTCAAAACGCGCGAAATGTTGACCGTCGCCTCGCTTGTGACGCTGGGTAATGCCATGCCGCAGCTAGAACTGCATATGCGAGGCGCGCTCAATACCGGCGTGACGCCGGAAGAGCTGCTTGAAATTGTGATACAGATGGCGGTATATGCTGGCGTTCCCGCCTGCATGAATGGTCTTACTGCATACCGCGCGGCAATGGCCGCGACGGGCCATACTTTGCCAGGACTGAAGGGAAGTGACGCATGAGCGAGATTGTTATTATTGCAGCCCGCCGCACGGCGACGGGCGCATTTCAGGGCGCGCTTGCGGAGCATTCAGCCTCTGGCCTGGGAAGCCGCGTCATTCAGGCGCTCCTGAAAGAATCTGGCGTAGAAGCCAGTGATATCTCTCAGGTCATTATGGGACAGGTTCTTACTGCGGGGTGCGGCCAGAACCCGGCCCGACAGTCGGCACTGAATGCTGGATTGCCCGTAGATACGCAATGTCTGACGGTAAACAAAGTGTGCGGGTCCGGGCTTAAGGCGGTCCATCTTGGCATGCAGGCGCTGCAGACGGGTGAGGCCGAGTTTGTTATCGCCGGTGGTCAGGAGAGTATGTCCAACGCGCCGCATATCGCCACGACGTCGCGTAGCGGAACGCGGCTGGGTGATATTACTCTCAAAGATAGCCTGGTTTCTGACGGGCTCTGGGATGCTTTCAACGATTATCACATGGGTATCACCGCAGAGAATGTTGCGACGGAGTTTGGTATTAGCCGCGAAATGCAGGATGAATATGCCCTTGCCTCTCACCACAATGCGCTTGAAGCGCAGGCGCGTGGCATTTTTGAGCGTGAAATTGTCCCGGTTGAGTGGCAGACGCGAAAAGGTGAAACGATCAGCGTGGAG
Source organism: Enterobacter cloacae complex sp. P27C (assembly GCF_014895705.1). Taxonomy (NCBI): domain Bacteria; kingdom Pseudomonadati; phylum Pseudomonadota; class Gammaproteobacteria; order Enterobacterales; family Enterobacteriaceae; genus Enterobacter; species Enterobacter cloacae complex sp. P27C. The sequence continues at coordinate 148,241 of NZ_JADBQB010000008.1, read as the reverse complement.
AGGGATGAAGGACCGCGTGCAACCAGTATCGAAAAATTGACGAAACTAAAGCCTGTCTTCCGAAAAGAGGGTACGGTGACGGCGGGAAATGCTTCATCGTTGAATGACGGTGCCGCGGCGGTCCTGCTTTGTACGCGTGAGACTGCCGAAGCACGTGGTTTGCCGGTTCTGGCATCACTGGGCGTATTTTCCAATTCCGGTATCCAGCCGGCATTAATGGGTGCAGCCCCGATTCAGGCCATTGCCGACTGTCTTTCCCGCTCGGGATGGAAGCCTGAGGATGTCGATCATCTCGAATCCAACGAAGCGTTTGCCGCCCAGGCGCTGGCTGTGATTCAGCAGGCCGGAATTTCCCCGGATCGTATCAATCCATACGGCGGGGCAATCGCGCTTGGGCATGCGATAGGTGCATCCGGCTGCCGAATTTTGGTGACGCTGGTTCATTCCCTGATCCGTAATGATGCCAGGCGTGGCGTTGCCGCACTGTGCGTTGGCGGCGGGGAAGGCGTCGCGTTGAGCGTTTATCGCTAACGGCGTATCTGTGGATATAAAAAAACCGGGGAAACCCGGTTTTTTATTTTCAAGATGCTGTATCAGGCATTCACGCCCTTCATACCCTCGGCAGAATAACGATCGCCTTTAATCGCTACCCGGCGATGAAGGTTGTTCAACGATTCGATATCGCTCTTCTCAAGCACAATATCGGCAGCGCGCGCGTTCTCGGCCAGATAGCTAACGTGCTTAGTACCCGGAATGGGAACCAGCCGATCGTATTGTGCTAACAGCCAGGCAAGCGCAATCTGACCTGCGGTACAGCCGTATTTTGCCGCCAGCGGGGTAATGATATCGAGCAACTGGCGATTATGATCGAGGCTGGACTGAACAAATCGTTCGTTATTCTTGCGGAAATCACCTTCTGCAAAATCGTTGTTGTTCAGGTATTTTCCCGTCAGGAAGCCTCTGCCAAGAGGTGAGTAGGGCACCAGGCCGATACCTAGCGCTTTCACGACCGGCAAAATGTTTTCCTCGATGTCTCGTGTCCACAGAGAATATTCTGTTTGCAATGCGGTGACCGGATGCACCGCATGAGCCCGTTGCAGCGTTGAAGCCGACACTTCGCAAAGGCCGATGTGGTTGATCTTGCCCTCTTTAACAAGGGTGCGCAGACAATCCATACTCTCTTCGATCGGGGTTGCGTTACTCACTCTGTGAAGATAAAAGAGGTCGATTCGCTCCACGCCAAGCCGCTTAAGGGATTCGTTACAGCAGCGGATGATATAGTCCGGCGTATTGTTGATGGTGCGGGCGTAGGACTCGTCAGGAGAGCGATCGATGCCGCACTTCGTGGCAATTTTGAACTGGTCGCGCGTGTTTTTATCCAGCCCGGCAAGAAAGTGACCGATTAGCCTTTCATTATGGCCACGGCCATATAAATTTGCGGTATCAATAAACGTCACGTTCAGATCGATGAGGTTATGCAATACCTGCAGTGAGCCTTTGTCATCAGTCTGGCCATAAAATTCACTCAGACCCATGGCACCGTAGCCGACGGCACTGACGGTAAGATTTTGAGATAAAGTACGTGTTTTCATAGTTTCTCCTTTTCAGACGCTATGATTGTTTCACCTCAATTGTGGTTACTGAATTTTCATTTTCGTTATGCTGAAAAGGTATCAGTCACCGCCGATCTGCCTTCCGAATCATTAAAAACGACAAAAGTTGTCTAAACGTTAAATTCGTCACACTTTTGATGATAAACTGCGCGACTTTTCCGCACGTTTTTATCTTCAGGTGACGCCATGACAGAACATATCCAGCCCACAACCAGACCGCAGACCAAAGAGGTGTCGCGCCCCAACTGGTCGGCGGTTTTCTCCGTGGCGTTCTGCGTCGCCTGCCTGATTACCGTTGAGTTTCTACCGGTGAGCCTGCTGACGCCGATGGCGCAGGATCTGGGCATTTCCGAAGGCGTGGCGGGGCAGTCCGTTACCGTCACCGCCTTTGTGGCGATGTTCGCCAGCCTGTTTATCACTCAGGTGATTGGCGCGATTGATCGCCGCAAAGTGGTCATTCTGTTCAGCGTGCTGCTGACGCTCTCCTGCCTGCTGGTCTCTTTCGCGGAAAGCTTCACTCTGCTGCTGCTCGGTCGCGCCTGTTTGGGGCTGGGATTAGGCGGCTTCTGGGCGATGTCGGCCTCGCTTACCATGCGCCTGGTGCCCGCGCGCACCGTGCCAAAAGCGCTGTCCGTTATCTTCGGCGCGGTCTCTATTGCGCTGGTGATTGCCGCGCCGCTAGGCAGCTTCCTTGGTGGGATTATCGGCTGGCGTAACGTCTTTAACGCGGCGGCAGTGATGGGTGTGCTCTGCATTATCTGGGTGTGGAAGGCGCTGCCGTCCCTGCCGGGCGAAGCGGCGCACCACAAACAGAACATGTTCGCGCTGCTCAAGCGTCCGGGCGTGCTGGCGGGGATGACCGCCATCTTTATGGCCTTTGCCGGGCAGTTTGCCTTTTTCACCTACATCCGCCCGGTGTTTATGACCATGGCGGGCTTTGACGTGGACGGCCTGACGCTGGTGCTGCTGAGCTTCGGTATCGCCAGCTTTATCGGCACGTCGCTGTCGTCCCAGTTCCTGAAGCGCTCCCTGAAGGTGGCGCTGGCGGGTGCGCCGTTGCTGCTGGCGGTGAGTGCCACGGTGCTGATTCTGTGGGGTAGCGACAAGTGGGTTGCCTCGGCGATTGCGATTATCTGGGGCTTTGCCTTTGCGCTGGTGCCGGTGGGCTGGTCGACGTGGATCACCCGAACGCTTGCCGATCAGGCGGAAAAAGCCGGGTCGATTCAGGTGGCGGTGATCCAGCTGGCGAACACCTGCGGTGCGGCCATTGGCGGCGTGGCGCTCGACCATCTGGGGCTGACGTCGCCGCTGGTGATTTCCGGCACGCTGATGCTGCTGACCGCGCTGCTGGTGGCGGGAAAGGTTAAGGCGAAGTAGTGTTTTTCTCCCTCTCCCGTGGGAGAGGGTTGGGGTGAGGGCATCAGGCTACGCCGATGCCTTAACCCTTCTACGCGAATCCATCGAAATCAGCACCACCGACGACACAATCAGCAGCGTCCCCAGCCAGTCCGGCAGCGTAAACGCCACGCCAAGCAACACCACCGACAGCAACGCGCTGCTCAGCGGCTCGGCGCAGCTCAGAATGCTCGCCTTCGGCCCGCCGATCATCTGCGCGCCCTTCAGGTACAGGCTGAACGTCAGCGCCGTGCCGATCACCACCAGGTAGAAAAACGCCAGCAGCAGGCCGCCGTCAATCACGAAAGTGGTGCCGCGCCCGGCGTAGAACGGCGTCAGCATTAACCCGGCAATCAACATGCTCCAGCCGACAATCGGCAGCGTGCCGTAGCGGGCAATCAGCGCTGACGGATAGGTTGTGTAAAACGCGGCGGCAAACGCCGAGGCGATGCCGAAGAACAGCGCGGCAGGGGAGATGGAGAGCGAGGTTGGGTCGCCGTGTGTCACCAGCAGGAAGGTGCCGATCAACGACGTAAAAATCGCTGACAGGACAAACACGCCGGGACGCGTTTTCCGCGCCAGGGCGAACCACGCCACAATGATGGTCGGCGACAGAAACTGGAGCACGGTCGCCGTAGCGGCGTTGGATTTTTCAATCGTCAGCAGGAAGGTGAGCTGCACGGTGAGCGCGCCGACCAGCGAGAAAAACAGCAGACTGAGCGCGTCTTTACGATGCTTGATGATCGAGAAAATCTTGTCGCCGTGAACGAAGGAGAGCGTCAGCAGGATCACGCCGGTAAACAGCAGGCGAACCATGGTCAGGTAAGGCGAAGAAATGTGGCTTTTCTCCATGATGTACTGCGCGCAAACTCCGGAACTGCCCCATAAAACGGCGGCGATCAGGACGTTCAGCATCCCTTTGCGTGTGGAACCCATTTTCTCCCCTGCTATGTTGTCGTTAATTGGCCAACAGCATAGCATGGTTGTGTGCGGCCTGATGCCCTCACCTCGGCCCTCTCCCACGGGGAGAGGGGGAAAACCGTAGGCCGGGTAAGCGTAGCGCCACCCGGCATGTTGTTGACCTTAGAACCACGCCTCCCACATCGCGCCGACGTTGAAGTCGTCGAGCGTCTCGTCTTTGGTATTGTTCACGCGCGCGGTGCGTTCATTATCCACCTTGCCGCCGGTGACGTAGAAGCGCAGCATCGGACGGAACTCAGGCCCCATGGCGATAGACATGTTCTGCGACAGGGTCAGCTTCCAGCCCTTGTTGTCGCCGCCGTTGTCGAAGTCAACGTGCTGCCAGCCTGCTTCCAGCCAGGTAGAGTGAACGTCGTTCCACCAGTGCATCGGGCGCACGATGGCGTTGTAGTTCTTGCGGTTGTCGGTCTTATCGTGGCTGTTGTCGTAGTCGTGGAAGGCGAGGATGTACTCCACCTGCGTGGCCTGGGTGAATTTATACAGCCCTTCGAAGCTGGCGTAGACCGTGGTCAGATCTTCGGTTTTGTTGAACACGCTGTTGTCCGCGTTATCGGAGTAGCGGGCGATCACCTTGTTCACGCCGCTGTCGTTGGTGTGGCTCAGCACCACGCCGCCCTGCCAGGCGTTCAGGCGTTCGTCGCTTTCAACCGCTTTCGAATCAAAGCCATAGTTGGCGTACAGCTCCATGTCGATCGGGCCGAGCTTCATGCCGTGGATTTTGGAGGTCGCGGCGTAGTTGCCCTTGTCGCCCGTGCCGGAACCGCCGGTACAGGTGATGCGCGACGGGTTTGCTTCGTCTTCCATCACTTCCGGACTACAGGATTCGACTGCCGCCACGGCAGCCACGTCAAACTGCACGCCGCCGATGTCGAAGTTCTTCACCCCTGCGCCCTGGCCGTCGTGGTTCATCCAGAAGTAATCGTTGATGCCCTGCTGCGGACGCTGGTGGAAGTCACGACCGGCCCAGAAGTAGGCATTTGGGTTGGAGGCCATAATGTTGGTCACCCCCGCGTAGGCTTTTTTCAGGTTAACCTCGTCGCCCCAGTGGTCGATCATCACGTTGATGTCCCAGATGGCGCCGTTGTCCCCTTTGAAGGCCTTGGAGAGCTGGAATTCCCCGCCGTTACCTTCGTTACCCAGACGACCAATCGCGGACGCGCCGTTGTAGGAGCCGTCCACCGCCACGTATTTCTGATCGGCGGCCTGGAAGTGCGCGCCGTAGCGGGCGTAGCCGGTAAATTTAATGCCGAACGGGATCGCCATATCCGGGGATTGTGCCGCGCTTTGCGGCTCGGTCACCACGTCCGCTTTTTTCGCAACCGCCGCATCCATTTTGGCCTGACGCTCGGCCAGAGCTTTATCTACCGCTTTCGCCACAATGGCGTCGATTTGCTCCTGGGTAAATTCTTGTGCGAGTACGGAAATTGGGCAAAGCGCGGCGATAACCGCCATGGTTAATGGAAGTTTTTTAATTGTATTCATGGTTATCTCAATATAGTTTAATTTTATTCAGACAATAACCATCCCGCTCCGATCTGACAGAGTATGTCGCTATCATCAGAACAAGTGGATCTCTATTTAGGGTACAGAGGTATTACATTAACTTTATTTCGCCATAGACTATCTCTGATATAAATGAATAATTTCTTCAGACAGTTCACGCGCTAATAAGGAATTCATTAAATGATCCTGCGCGTGCACCATGATTAACGTCATCGGCTGGCGGCCTTCGCCCGCATCCTGCTCGATCAGTTTGGTCTGCATCTTGTGCGCCTGGCGCGCGTAGCCGTCGGCTTCGTGCAGCAGGCTTTTGGCCTCGTCAAAGTTGCCCTGACGCGCTGCGTGCAGCGCTTCAAAGCACAGGCTGCGGGACTGTCCGGCGTTGACGATAATTTCCATTACGGCTTCTTCTAGTGCGATCATCATTATTACTCTTTTTCAAAACTATTATTTAAGGCGGTGGCGGCAAACCACTCTCCGCTTTTCTTAATGGTGCGCTGCTGCGTCTCTAAATCAAGCTGGATAAATCCGTAGCGGTTTTTATAGGCATTGCACCACGACCAGTTATCAATAAACGTCCACATATGGTAGCCAAGGCAATTGCACCCTTCGCTAATCCCTTTATGCAGCCACGTTAAATGCTCAGAAATAAACTCGATGCGGTAGTGATCGTTAATCTGGCCATTTTCAATAAAGCGCTGTTCATTTTCGACGCCCATGCCGTTTTCAGAAATAAAGCAGCGAGGGTTGCCGTAATTGTCGCGCAGGTTAACCAGAATATCGTAAATACCCGGCGCGTAGATTTCCCAGCCGCGGTACGGATTCATCTTGCGGCCCGGCATCTCGTAGTTATCAAAGAACCACTCCGGCATAAACGGCGCCTGCGGGTTCACCGCGCTGTCGCGACACTTCACGCGACGCGGCTGATAGTAGTTCACGCCGAGCAGGTCGATTTTTCCTTCCGCAATCAACGCGCTGTCTTCCGGCCTGCAGGCGGGCAACTGATCGTAGGATTTCAGCAATGCCACCAGGTCGGCCGGATACTCCCCGCGCAGTACCGGGTCAAGGAAGCTGCGGTTAAACATCAGGTCCGCGATGTGCGCCGCCTTCACGTCCGCCGGGTTCTGCGAGCGCGGGTAGGACGGCGTCAGGTTCAGCACGATGCCGATCTCACCCGCGTAATGTCCGGCGCGGTAAGCCTGAACGGCCTTCGCGTGGGCCAGCACGGTGTGATACGCCACGGTGGCGGCCCGGCGGAAATCCACCACGTTGGGATAGTGGAAGTCGTACAGATAACCGCCCTCCACCGGGACGATGGGCTCGTTGAAGGTAAACCAGTGCAGCACGCGGTCGCCAAACAGCTCGAAGCAGATCTGCGCATAGCGGGCGTAAGCGTCCACCACGTCACGGTTTTCCCAGCCGCCGATCTCCTGCATCGCCATCGGCATGTCGAAATGGAACAGGGTGATAAACGGCGTGATGCCCTGTTCATTCAGCTCATCAATGACCTGATTGTAAAAATCGACCGCTTCCGGGTTCACTTCACCGATACCGTCGGGGATCAGGCGCGCCCAGCTAATCGAGGTGCGAAAGCTGTTGTGGTTCAGCTGCTTTAACAGCTGAATGTCCGTTTTCCAGTTTTGATAAAACGTGGAGGTGTGCTGCGGCCCCACGCCGTTGTGAAAACGGTTCGGCTCGCGGGCAAACCAGTAATCCCATGTGGTTTCCCCCTCTCTTGCCCCTTCGGTCTGGAGAGCGGAGCTTGCGCTGCCCCACCAGAAGTTATCGGGAAATGCGTATTTCATGTCCTTTCCTCTTTGACTTAATTGCTTGCGGCTTCAGCGGTACCGACGGTTGCCTGGGCTTTCTGCTCTTCGTTTTTCATCAGCGTACGCTCATAGGCGCGCAGGAACGGCAGGTACATCAGCGCGGACATCACCATACAGACCAGGCACATTATCACCGGACTGAGCGCCCAGTTTGCCGCCCATGAGGCACCAATCGGCGCGGGGGTGGTCCACGGGGTTAATGACACCACCTGAGCCAGCCAGCCGAGCTTCGTTGCGCCGTACGCCAGGCAGGCATTGACCAGCGGAACAAACACGAACGGGATAAACAGCATCGGGTTCATGATGATCGGCGCACCGAACAGAATCGGCTCATTGATGTTAAAGAAGCTCGGCACAATGCCCATTTTGCCGATGGTGCGCAGGTGCGTGGCGCGGCTGCGCAGCAGCAGGAACGCCAGCGGCAGCGTGGAGCCTACGCCACCAATCAGCAGGTAGTGATCCCAGAAGCCCTGCAGGTAAACGTGCGGCAGCGCCGCGCCTGCGGCGAGCGCCGCCTGGTTTGCGGAGAGGTTCGCCATCCAGAATGGGTTCATGATGCCGGTGACAATCAGCGAGCCGTGAATACCGGCAAACCAGAAGATCTGGCACAGCAGCACGGAGAGCAGTATCGCGGGCAGGGAGTCGGATGCGGATACCAGCGGCTCCAGCAGGTGCATGATCGCCTGCGGGATGATCATTCCGGTCTGCGCTTCAATGAACAGGTTCAGCGGGTGCAGCGTACCGATTACCACCATCACCGGGATCAGGATCTCAAACGAACGCGCCACGCCGGTGGGCACTTCCTTCGGCAGGCGGATGGTCACGTTGTTCTGCTTCAGCCACGCATAGACACGTGTGGCGTAAATCGCGGTGATAAGCGCGGTAAAGATGCCCTGACCGGAGAGATACTGGGTCGAGATTTTACCGTCGGCATACGGCGCGGCGACCAGCAGGAAGGCCATAAAGGCCAGCAGGCCGGACATCACTGGGTCGAGGTTAAACTGACGCCCCAGGCTCGCCCCAATCCCCACCGAAATGAAGAAGGTCATCACGCCCATGCTGAGGTTAAACGGCAGCATCAGTTGTTCGCGGTAGGTCTGGGAGAAATCCAGCCAGCCGCGGGCGAAGCTGTTGGTGGTATCCGCCGAGAACGGCGGGAAGATGAACACCAGCATAAACGAGCCGATGATCATAAACGGTAGCGCGGCGGTAAAGCCGTCGCGGATGGCAATCACATACTTTTGCTGACCCAGCTTTGCGGCCAGCGGGGTAATTGACTGCTCAATCACCGCGACCATGGATTGATATAACGAACTCATGTGAACACCTTTTAGTGTGCCGCTTCGATGAGCGACAGAGCATAGTCCAGTACTTTATCGCCACGCTGCATGCCGTAGTCCATCATGTCGATGGGCTGCACCGGAATGCCTTTCGTAGCCGCCTTGTCTGAGAGTGTCTGTAACATGTATTTCACTTGCGGTCCGAGAAGTACCACTTGGTATTGCGGAAACTGCGTATCAAATTCGGAAACACCGTACGCATCAATCTTCACCGGCAAACCACGTTCTTTCGCGACATCGACCATTTTGCTAACCAGCAGGCTGGTGGACATCCCGGCAGAACAACACAGCATAATCTTGAACATCGACAACCATCCTCTAAATGTAAATAGTTATTGCGAGAATGATTGGACATGATACGGAAACCGGTTTCCATTTATAAAAAGCAGAACTGTGATAACCATCAAGATCCAATGCTTATGAGGCTAATTAACCGGATGTTGGTCACATAATTTGGCTGTTTTAACATCATTTTGAGTGGAAACGGAAAATCGGTTTCCATGAAAAACGGAAACGGATATACTCCGTTCTGGCTATAATGTGAGCCGTAGCGGTTATGGAATTTGCAGGCGCGAGGTTAGCCTGCCAGGGGAAAGAGATGTCGACAATCAATGATGTATCACGTCTGGCCGGGGTGTCTAAAGCCACGGTATCGCGAGTGTTGAGTGGGTCACGTGGCGTTAAGGAAGCCAGCCGTCAGGCCGTGCTAAAGGCGGTGGATGAGCTGAACTACCGTCCCAACGTGATTGCCCAGTCGCTGCTGAGCCAGTCGACGGGCTGCATTGGGGTGATTTGCGCGCAGGAAAACATTAACCAGACCACCGGTTATCTTTACGCGCTGGAAAAACAGCTCAGCCAGCATCAAAAACACCTGCTGCTGCGCTTCGCCCATAGCAAAGCGGAAGTGATGAATGCTCTTGAAGAACTCTCCTGCGGCCTGTGTGACGACATTCTGGTGATTGGCGCCCGTTTCCCGCTGGACGTGGATATGGAAAACGTCATTCTGGTGGACTGCATGGAGGCTGATTACTCCAACAGCATTCAGTTCGATCACGCCTTTGCCGCCGAAACCGCCTGTAACTATCTGACCAGCCAGGGGCGTCGCCAGATTGCGCTGATCCACCCGCACGGCAGCGGGTTTGCCGACCAGGTGCTGCTTGGCTATAAGCACGCGCTGGAGAAAAATTTCCTGCCCTTTAATCGCAACCTCGTCTTTATGGACGCAACCTCCTCGTCCGTTGCGCTTCAGGAATTACTCAACAATGCGTCCACGCTGAACTTCAACGCGCTGCTGGTGGCGGATGAGCAGGAAGCCCAGCGGGTGATCCCGCAGCTGCAGGCGTTTAATAAATCCGTACCGGACGACATTATGGTCTTTAGCCTAGCCGGATCGCTGCACCTGCCGGGGATTCCGGTGATCCCGGCGATTGAATATTCAATGGATGCCATGGCGGCGCGTATCGTAAGCTGGCTGACGGAGAAAACGCAGATGCTCGGGTCCTATGTTCTGCGCGGGGATCTCATCATTCCGGACGTGCGGAAGCGTTAAAACATTTTCCAGGCCGGGTAAGCGCAGCGCCACCCGGCGAGAACTCAATAATCTTCCAGACAATCCACCTGACCAACCGCAGCCCAGTAGGCGTCCAGGTTGTCGCGCTTCACGGCGGTGATGGCGTTTTTGATCAGCAGCTGATTGGCCTCGGACGACAAAATCATCTCCTGCCAGGCCTTATCGCTCTGCTTTTTCTGAGGCGTACAGGTTTTCTTAATATCTTTCAGGACCTGTTGCTTAATCTGCGCCTCTTTCGCCGGATCCTCTTTTTCCTGAGCATGGACAAACGCGGCGAACAGCAGACAAACCAGCAGGCAGACCAGGTGCGCAGCTTTCATCAACAACCCCCTTTAGACGTCACAGGCTTCTCATGAAATATATCGTTACATTCAGTGTAGCGACGCCAGCCGAAAGTATGAATTTTCTCCACGTTGCGTGTGTGAGATAGTGAAACGGCACAGACAACAAGGAGAAAAAATATGCACCTGAGCATCACTCATGCGGTTACGGCGCAGGAAAAAGAAGAGTTACTCACGGGCCTGAGAGCTTACAATGCGCAGTTTCTGGATCTATCCACATTCAGCGGGGATATTGGCGTTTACGTGCGGGACGAAATCGGCACCATGCTCGGCGGGCTCATTGGGGTGCGTAAAGGCGACTGGCTGAATATCGACTTTCTCTGGGTCAGCGACACCGTGCGGGGTACCGGCGTGGGCAGCCAGCTTATCAAAACGGCGGAAGATGAAGCCAGACGCAAAGGCTGCAAGCATGCGCTGGTGGATACCGTCAGCTTCCAGGCGCGTCCGTTCTATGAAAAACAGGGGTACCAGCTGCAGATGTCTTTGCAGGATTATCCGTACCCGGGCATGCAGCGACATTACCTGGCGAAAGCCCTTTAAGCTTTGAATCCGTAGGCCGGGTAAGCGCAGCGTCACCCGGCCATACCCGCATATAACTTATCCTTCTTATTGATTCTTTTTCGTTTTTTATTTCACCGCCTCGTTGTCGATATAGTCACTACAACATTCAGCAAAAGGAACTTTCTCGTGAAACGTCGATTGGGTGCTCTGGTTCTCGCTGGCCTGCTGCTGGCAGGGTGCGATCAAAGTGGCAGCGATGCCAAACACATAAAAGTGGGCGTCATCAACGGCGCTGAACAGGACGTGGCGGAAGTCGCCAAAAAGGTGGCAAAAGAAAAATATGGCCTGGACGTGGAGCTGGTCGGCTTCAGCGGCTCGCTATTGCCCAACGATGCCACTAACCAGGGAGAGCTGGATGCCAACGTCTTCCAGCATCGCCCGTTCCTTGCAGAAGATAACAAGGCGCATGGCTACAAGCTGGTGGCCGTGGCGAACACCTTTGTTTTCCCGATGGCCGGCTATTCCCGCAAAATCAAATCCGTCTCTGACCTGAAGGACGGGGCGACTATCGCCATTCCAAACGACCCGACCAACCTTGGCCGCGCGCTGCTGCTGCTGCAAAAAGAGAAGCTCATCACCCTGAAGCCGGACACCGGGCTGCTGCCGACGGCGCTGGATATTACCGCCAACCCTAAGCAGCTGAAAATCATGGAACTGGAAGGGGCACAGCTGCCGCGCGTGCTGGACGACCCGAAAGTGGATGTCGCCATCATCAGCACTACCTATATTCAGCAAACCGGGCTATCGCCGGTGCATGACAGCGTCTTTATTGAAGATAAAAACTCGCCGTACGTGAACATCGTGGTGACGCGCGAAGACAATAAGGACGCGGAGAACGTGAAGGCGTTTATCCAGTCCTATCAGTCACCGGAAGTGGCGAAAGCGGCAGAGACGATCTTCAACGGCGGGGCGGTGCCGGGCTGGTAAAGGTGCCGGCAGAAAACGCGGTGATGAAAATGGCCCGATTCCATCGGTAATCGCCCTTTAGCCCACAGCACCAATTATGACGGCTGGCTATCCTCCTTATCACACCAACCGGAGGATAGCTCATGAACATTACCCAAATTCGCAATGCCACCCTGCTGATTACCTACGCCGGAAAACGCCTTTTAATCGACCCGATGCTGGCCCCGAAAGGTGCTTATCCGGGCTTTCCCGGTACGGCGCATGCCGAACGCCGTAACCCGACGGTCGAACTTCCCGTCGACGTCAATACGCTGCTGGACGCTGACGCGGTGATCGTCACCCATACCCATGACGATCACTGGGATCGCACCGCGGCAGAGCTGATCGCCAAAGACAAACCGATCTACGTTCAAAACGATCGTGACGCCGCGCTGCTGCGCAGCCAGGGATTTACCAACCTGACGATCATGACCGACGAGACCACCTTCGGGGAGGTTCGGATTGCGAAAACGTACGGCGGCCAGCACGGGACCGACCGCGCTTACGCCGTGCCAGAACTGGCGGAGCGGCTGGGCGAGGCCTGTGGCGTGGTGCTGCGTCATCCTGATGAGAAGACGCTCTATCTTGCCGGGGATACCATCTGGCGCGAAGAGGTGGCAGCCGATCTGCAAAAACACCAGCCAGATGTGGTGGTACTGAACGCCGGTTATGCCCACGTCATCGGCTTTGGGCCCATTATTATGGGACAGGAAGATGTGCTTAACGTCCATTTCCTCCTGCCGCAGGCTAAAATCGTCGCGAGCCACATGGAGGCGATTAACCACTGCCTGTTGACCCGCAGCGCGCTGCGTGAGTACGTCGAAGCCAACCAGGTGAGCGATGTGGTGAGCATTCCCCAGGATGGCGAAACCGTTATATTCTGAGTGCGTTAACGGGAAAGGAGAGACAGATGTCGCTAATCAACGTCGCGATTGTCGCGGTAGACGGGTTTAGCCCGTTCCACTACTCCGTTCCCTGCATTCTGTTTGGTGATTCGGTCTCCGGCGAAAAGCGCTTTAACGTGACGATCTGCGCCGAAACGCCGGGGTTTCTTACCTCAAAAGACGGGTTTGCCCTCAACGCCACGCAGGATTACACCGCCATCGGGCAGGCCGACATTGTTGTCGTTCCCTACTGGCAGCACGTCCTTGAACGGCCGCCTCAGGCGCTGCTTGACAGCCTGGTGTTGGCGAGAGACAACGGCGCGGAAATTGTCGGCCTGTGTCTGGGGTCGTTTGTGCTGGCCTGGGCGGGGATCCTCGACGGTAAACGGGCCGCCACCCACTGGGAGTTTGAACATCATTTCCAGTCGCACTTTCCGAACGTTCAGCTGGATATCAATGCCCTCTACGTGGATGACGGCAATATCATCACCTCTGCCGGTACCGCGGCTGCGCTGGACTGCTGCCTGTACATCATTCGCCAGCGTTTTGGCAGCGTCGTCGCCAACCAGATTGCCCGTCGGATGATTGTCCCGCCCCATCGCGAGGGCGGGCAGGCGCAGTTCATCGCCCAGCCGGTTCCGAAAGATACCCGTGACGCACGTATTAACTGCCTGATCGACTACCTGCAGCAGCACATCACCGAACCGCATAGTCTGGACTCGCTGGCGGAGGTGGTTTCGATGAGCCGCCGCACGCTGACTCGTCATTTTGTTAAAGCCACGGGGATGAGCGTCGCCGACTGGCTTACCGCCGAACGCCTGCGGCGCAGCCAGATTTTGCTTGAAGCCGGGAATATGCCCGTTGAGAGCGTGGCGGAGCTGGTGGGATTTAATTCCGCTGTCACCTGGCGACAGCAGTTTAAGGCGCGCTTTGGGGTGAGCCCAGCGGAGTGGCGAAAGACGTTTCGTGTTCATCCGTCTTTATAATTCTGTCGCGATGGAATAAAAAGGCGTGGGGGACATTTTCGGGGTGACGGCTACGAACGCCCCTAACGAGCGCGCTTTAAACACCGTAATCTATTATTTTCTACTTTAGCGCCAGTGTCTTTTTAGCGTGGTCCTGTTTTTTTGCTGAAAATGCTGATGTATCAGACGGGTTACAAGACGCATCTCTTCCGGTTAAGATATTGCACGTTACTTTCCAGAAGAAAAGGTAGTGGCATGAACAATATTGAAACGCAGTTACTTGAATCAGGTTTCACCGTAAAAGAGTTAGCGTATCTGAACCGAAACATCAGTCGTTATGGTTCATCCTTGCTCGAGGTCGTGCTTGAGTTAGGTAAGCGATTTATCATGGTTCTGTGTATTACTGCGGCTGTGGCTCTGATTTTCCTGGCGCTTATTTTTTTCGCTGAACATTACAATCTTGTTTCCGGGGGCATCTCTCTTTTCATCGTGTTGGCGATTGTCTGGTTTTTTCAACCCCCGGTCATTACCTACAAAGCCTGGCGCTACAGAAAGAAATACATTAGTTCTGGCCAGACGCATTAGAAATTAAATCAAACGAGACTTTTGCAGAGACACCCCAGCCGACAATTTTCATAGTGAGCGCTGCGCGATTCATACCGTCGACCTTGCGGTAGAAATCCAGCGGGAGATAGCGAAACAGACGCCATGATTCGGGTTTTCGGATGGCGCCAAATACCGTATAGACGCTTGCTGCCAGGCTTACGCTGTTGAAGACTCCCAGTGCTGATTCACGTTTAAATCCCATAAACTGAGCGATATCCATGACGCCATCTGCCAGCATACCTTCAGAATTTGGTTGATGTTGAAGCGTTCTGTTAATTTCTTTTGAAATAGCATTTGCACCATCCATAACCAGAATCGCTCCTGCAAGCGCACCCACTGGATTCATTGTCATCATTGCACCAACGCCTGCAACAATCTGTAACCCGGAAAGTACAACCTTTATCGACGAGATAAAGTAACCGATGACTTTGTTATTTTCTTTAACCAGTTCAATCTGAGCAAAAAGCTGAGCTGTACGTGAGCGAAGCATTCTGCTTTGATCAAGAAGACTTTCGTTCTCAGCCCGGATGTTTTTCAGGCATTCCATGCACTCATCATGACTTCTGGCCGCCCGGGTAGCGCTAAACTGTTGCATTACAAATTGCCGAATATCATCCATAAATTTAATTCGTGCGAGTCCGTCGCTGAGATGTTGCCCTCCGACAATATTCGCAGTATTGATAAGCTTTCGGGCTTCAAGGTTAATCATTGTTTCAGCCCATGCACGGGTGTTCTGACCAGGTAAAAGTGCAATATCCATTTTAATTTTCTCATCTGATAACCAATGTTTACAGATTATCCAGCCAGCAGAAACTGACAACAATAAATTGGATAATGTATCGCGAGCTGAGAATTCGCTGAAGCATATACCTGCGGAAATCATCATCGTCGTTGATGGCGACCATGAGAGGGATGACTGGAGAAAAGTAATTAAGGAAACAAACACTTACCCCAGCCTCTCCACCCTCGTCTCCCCCTCCGCCATCGACAGTTGATACAGGGAAAACGATCTGTGCTTCTCAATCAACGTCGCCAGCTCCGGCGAGTGGCTGGTGAGCCAGATCTGCGAGTAGCGGCTGGCCTCGGCGATTAAGCTCGCCAGGGCGGGCAGCATCTGTGGGTGCAGGCTGTTTTCCGGTTCGTTCAATGCGATAAACGCCGGCGGGCGCGGGCTTAACAGCGCCACCGCCAGGCACAGAAAGCGCAGGGTGCCGTCGGAGAACTCCGCCGGTTCCAGCGGCCTGCTCAGCCCCTCGCGCTGCATCATCATGCGAAAATGTCCGCCGCTGTTGTCGCTGTAAAACACGCAGCCGGGGAAGGCCTGGTCAAGGATGCGCATCAGCAGCAGCTCGTCGCCAATCTCCACGATGGTCTGAAACGCCGCAGCCAGGTTGGCACCGTCGCTGGCCAGCACCGGGGAGCGGAAACCGACCTGCGGGGCGCGCATCGCCGAGCCGATTGATACAGAAAACTCATGATAAAAGCGCCAGTTACGCAGGGACTCGCGCATCTGCGACACTTCCGGGTAAAGGTGCGGTTCGCCAAGCTGCCCGAATACCGATTCGTTCTCGTACAGCGTGCCGCTGTGGGTCACCTTCTCGTGATGCACGTTGTTCAGAAATACGGCCTGATTCCTGCGCTTCATCAGCTGCGACGAGGGGCGGCGGTGCTGGCCGCTCAGCCAGAGAGATTCTTCTTTGATCACCGGATCGAGCTGAAACTGTGAGGGATACGGCAGCTTCTCCACAAAACCGACCTGCAGTTCGTATTCGTAGGTCTCAGTTTCTACCGCCAGATTCATCCGCCGCAGCTGGTCGCTGCGGGTTTTGCCTGCCCAGAACACCTTCAGAATGCCGCCCTCGTTCGCCAGCGCCTGGGAAAACTGCCCTTGCGCGGCGCTGTGCATCAGGTGTATCGCCTTGTAAATATTGGATTTCCCGGTACCGTTCGGCCCGAAGACGATGTTGAGCTGCTCCAGCTCCAGCGACATCTCGCGGATGGAGCGGTAGTTTTGTATGTGCAGGGTGTTAATCACAGGCAGGCCCCTTTTGCAGAATAAGCCTGTATATAATCACAGTCTTTAAGATGAAATGCAAAAAAGAGACGACAGTGAGGCTGTCGTCTAAACGGGGTACTGCTTTGGGCCTCTATGGGTCAATGGGGCCTTCGCATTTTTTTCATCACTTGACTGCCAGACGCAGACCCAAATCATCAGGATAGGGATCAAAGTAGTTTTGCGTCATCAGATACCGGTCGGGGTATTCGGCCAGGTAGTGCTTCAGCAGCGTGATCGGCGCGAGGATAGGCAACTGTCCGTTGCGATAATGCAGGATCACATCGCGCAGCTCGCCGCGCTGGCGGGTGTTGAGCTGGTTACGAAAATAGCCCTGAATATGCATCAGCACGTTGGTGTGATTCTTCCGCGAGGCGGGTTTTTTCAGGATGGTCATCAGCTTTTCCCGGTACGCCACGAAGAAAGCGTCCAGGTCTTCCCACTCGTGCAGCGAGGCAACGAACGGGCCGATTTCGCGGTAACCCGCCTGATGGTGCGCCAGCAGCTGAAGCTTATAGCGGCTGTGGAAGTCCAGCAGCGCGCGGCGGGTCAGGCCATTTTTACGTAGCGTGTTGAGTTCGTGCAGCGCAAAAACGCGCTCGACGAAGTTTTCCCGCAGCACCGGGTCGTGCAGGCGTCCATCCTCTTCAACGGGCAGCCACGGCAAGGTTTCAAGGAGGGCGGCGGTGAACAGCCCGACCCCCTCCTTGCGGCCCCGGTTGCCGTTTTCATCGTACAGCCGCACGCGTTCCATGCCGCAGCTTGGGGATTTTGCACAGAGAACAAAGCCTGCGAGGTCGCCGATTTTCGGCAAATAATCTGCCGCAAAGTCGGCCATTTTCTGCGTAACGTCTTCGTGAGGCGCGTGGCTGAAGCGCATCTGCGTTTCACCGTCTGTCGTGACGATCAGACGCAGCGCCGGGCGAGGCGTCGGCAGGCCGATGGCCATCTCCGGGCAGACGGGCCTGAAATTCACCCACTGGGCCAGCTCATCCATGACGAAGCCCATACGCTTGTGTCCGCCGTCAAAGCGAACGGCGGATCCGGTCAAACATCCGCTAATACCCAGCACTGGTTTCATCGTCATGGTGTCGTCCTCCCGTTCATATAATTAAAACTTACACAACATGACTAATTTGTCCAAGTATTCGCGGAACTATTTTTTATAATCCTTTAAAATCAATGCGTCTTAACTGCCCTTGTAGGTCGAG
This sequence comes from Enterobacter cloacae complex sp. P27C, assembly GCF_014895705.1. Taxonomy (NCBI): domain Bacteria; kingdom Pseudomonadati; phylum Pseudomonadota; class Gammaproteobacteria; order Enterobacterales; family Enterobacteriaceae; genus Enterobacter; species Enterobacter cloacae complex sp. P27C. The sequence goes on along the minus strand of NZ_JADBQB010000008.1, from coordinate 130,447 downwards.
TAGCCGTACTGGCTCAGCAGAAGCGGGATGTGCAGCTTCTCGTTGGTGCGGGTCACGGTAAACAGCACCGGGATCTCCGGGAAGAAGGTATCCAGCTTTTTGCCGTGGAAATACTCTGCGGTTTTAAAGGTTACTTTGTACACGCCAGGCTGCATGTCCTGATCCTGCGGATAGAGCGATTTGATACGGCCATCCTGGTCGGTTTTGCCGCTGGCAACCTGAGTCCATTTGTCCTGCTGCTGCTTCTCCAGCGTAACGGTAACGTCTGATGGCGGCATTCCGGTTTGCTGGTCAAGAATGTGGACGCTTAGCGTGCCGGCAGGGGCGCTAAAGGCGGCAGGGGCAAAGGCCATCGAGGCCAGGATCAGCAGAGGGGCAGTTTTTTTCATGGTGTTTTCCTGTTGAGTTATTCGTCACAGGAAAACGTTAGCATCTGCGGCGCGGGAAAATATTCAACTTTTCGTGAAGATTCCCGCAGGAGAAAATTATCAGAGGATAATCACTTCAAGCGATACCTGCTGCTGCCACTGTGCCACCTGCTTTTTCCGCCCGGCGGTGAGCTTGCCGCTGGTGACCAGCAGCCATTTGCGCTCCGGGAAAATCTCCGGTGCCAGCGCGTCAGGGGGAACCGGCAGGATGTCGATGCGGTGGCCCTGCCCGGTGCGCGTTAGGGCTTCGAGCCAGATCTCGCACGGGTCGTTCAGGTGCCAGCCGCTGAGCAGAATATTGTCGCCCGGCGCTTTTTTGTCGCCCTCAAGGCAAAACGAGGTGTAGGCGATGATGATGCCGTCGAGGATCGCGCGCAGGGTCATGGCGGCGGCAACGTTGGCCGAGACCTGGCTGCGCAGCGGACGCAGCACGTTCGCGACCAGCTCCGGCCTTGGGTACTCGCGTCCGGCGTCGTAAATCATCTGGCGCAGGGACTCGACTTTGCCGTCCTGCAGGCGTTGCAGCATGCTCTGCTGCAGGGTTTGCCAGTTGTTGGTCCGCCCCGTCGTCGGGCGTTCCAGCAGCGGTTTGACCTGGCCGATCGGGACGCCTTTTTTTACCCAGTCGAGGATTTTGAGCGCCTGCTGGACGTCCTCATCGCTGTACTGGCGGTGGCCGCCTTCCGTGCGCTGTGGCTTGAGTAAACCGTAGCGACGCTGCCACGCCCGCAGGGTGGTGGCGGTGATGCCGCTGAGTCTGGCGAATTCGCCGATGGAGTAAGCCATGTCCGTGTCCAGGGTGGAGGAATACTCTCAATATACTACGAATTTTCCCGAACGGGATGAAGCGCCGAAACGGTGCACTACACTTAACTTCCAACCGTGCAAATGAAAGGAATTCTCATGAAGCTATGGCCTGTTGTGACCGGTGTTGCGATTGCCCTGACGCTGGTCGCCTGTAAATCCCCCACGCCGCCGAAAGGCGTGCAGCCTATTACCCACTTTGACGCCAGCCGCTATCTCGGCAAATGGTACGAAGTCGCCCGTCTGGAAAACCGCTTTGAACGCGGTCTGGAACAGGTGACGGCGACCTACGGCGAGCGCAGCGACGGCGGCATCAGCGTGCTTAACCGGGGTTTTGATCCGGTGAAGAACAAGTGGAACGAGAGCGAGGGCAAAGCCTACTTTACCGGCGAGCCGACCACCGCCGCGCTGAAGGTATCGTTCTTCGGCCCGTTCTACGGCGGGTATAACGTGATCAGGCTGGACGATAAGTACCAGTACGCGCTGGTGAGCGGCCCGAACCGCGACTATCTGTGGATCCTGTCACGCACGCCGACCATCCCGGATGCGGTGAAGCAGGATTACCTGAACACCGCGCGCAGTCTGGGCTTCCGGGTTGATCAGCTGGTATGGGTGAAGCAGTAAAAATCGTGCTTTCTTCCTTGGGCATTACTGGCTCGCCTGGATAGACTTCCGTTAAAAGCCCAACGGAGAAAGACGGCATGAACTGGCGAGCGGAGCTGCCATCCCTGCGGGGAGCGTCACAGCAGCTACAGGATATTCACCTTGCGGCAGGCGTGCCGATGGAAAACGTCACCGTAGGGATGGGGTGATGGGGAACAGATTGTAAAGAGTGGATTGAAATAGTTCGGTTTTCTAATCATGATCCCCCCATGAAAATAGAAACCGCACTCCCCATACACTTTGAACGTCTGGTCGCGATCTGGGAATCTTCCGTTCGCGCCACCCATCACTTTTTACAGGAAAGCGATATTGCGGCGCTGCGCCCGTTATTGCTTAACGCCTATCTGCCTAACCTCAAGGTCGTGATAGCTCGCGATGACGCAGGCGTTATTTACGGCTTTTTGGGCGTGGATGAAAACCGCATTGAAATGCTTTTTGTGGATGACGCGAGCCGAGGGAAGGGCGTTGGGAAATTGCTGCTAAAACACGCCATCGCCGAGTTTGGCGTAAACGAAGTGGACGTGAATGAGCAGAACCCGCAGGGCGTCGCGTTTTATCGCCATATGGGGTTTGAGCAGGTCGGACGCTCGGAACTGGACGGGCAGGGAAATCCGTTTCCGTTGTTGCATATGCGGTTGGGTGGACAGGCTTAACTCCCCGTTCCTGTGGAAGAGGGAGTCTGCGAACTAGTTGCTGGTAATTTGCCCGATGATTACACCACGCACTTTTTCGTCATCGAAGGAATAAGAGACTGTATTACTCTGGATGAATCCATCCTGCACTGGCGTCTCATGATAAAAGAGCATCGCTTTCTTTGTGGCGAGCTCCTTATTACCGAACAGTTTAACTAAATTCCCGTGAGTAGCATTCAACAATGGAACATTAGCGACTGAGACTCTGACTGGTTCCGTTGTTTTTGCACACTCTTTATGAATCCCATCCCTGGCTATGGCTAGTGCCGTTAGCAATCCTGCACCCATTTCGTTATCCGAGATGAACCAGTAATTCGTGCCATCGTCGTCATGGAGGCAGATCCAGCGCGCGGAACGGTCTTTCTCAATGGGTGAACCGGTGATGTCTGACAGGTGAGTAACCTTCATTTGTACGGTTTTCTTACCGATGGTAATAGTGGGATAGAGGGGCACTTCTGTGGGTTCTTCTGGTGTTGTTACATCATCCTGATAATACCTGGCTGCGAAGCCGGACATTTGGGCTGATGCTGCATTTTGAACAAGGAAAAGGAGTGCAGCCAAAATTAGCAGTACTTTCATTTTAGATACCCTAATACGTAGCACGGTTATTCCATTCGTCAGTGTAGAGAACGTTCCCGTCGCAATGCTTCCATGTAATCTTCTCGTACCTGAGTTGAATCTCTTCTAGATGCGTGCTCGTCAAGCCGGTGGGATGCAGCAGGGGTGATATTGAGGTGATCTTTACGTTCTCCATTATCATATTGAAATACTCACTCTCAATACCATGGTCAAGAATTCGATACATTTTCAAAACTGCTTTTTGGAATGTTCTTCCTTCACACATAGCACGGTACAAAACAGGCGTTGCAGCATCAAATTCCTTATGCAAGGTTAAGGGAGAATGAACTCTCGTGCCTGTCAAGCGACCAGTATTCGCGCTCTCAGGGATCCATACCTGATGGTTAACTGAACGGATTTCAAACGATCCTAATCTCGCTGGCAGTAATGATGGACCAACGATGGGCGAACCATTTTCATCAAACAACCACAGATGTGCGGGAATTGACATAATTTACTCCTGTTAAATAGTAATTATCTCTTTTTACGTAAAAGGATATAGAGGCCTACAATAACTACAATTGACCATATTGCATTCATTGCGATTTTTTCCGGTAACCAGGTTACGGCAAATAATGCAAATATTATGACGAATAGAAGTGGTATTGCGCCTCTCAGGAAGAATATGAATTGGCCTTTTAACCAGTCTTTAATAGCTTTAATCATCCCTTTATCATCCTTGAAATCGCATATGCAATGTCGCTGTCTGAAGCATAAACTTGGTTAAGCATGGGGGATCTCGTTATTATGGGCTCAATCAAGAAAAACATCATTTCAAGTTCTTCCTGATAAAGTAGATTATAATAATAAGCATTATAGCTTTTTAGATGGTTTGCGCTTCTGGATGCCTGCTCAACGATGCCATAAACTTTTAAACCAAGAACAGCATAAGTAGAAAACGATGTAATCTTTTCTTTCATCCAAATGTTGGTATGAACACTACTACAGATTGCAATAGTTGCTGAATATATAAAAGCCTGGCTGGAGAGCATCGATGATGAAATTGATACACCTAAACGCATAAGATTTATTTGTATGTTATGTATTCTTTTTTCACTCTTGTTAATTAATAGGCTTTTAATATAAATATAAAGCATCTTATAGATAATGTCTCTGTGTTTTATTAACTGGACGATACCTGTCAAAAATCTTGAGTCTTCTTTGCGTAATCGTAAACATACATCCTGATAGTTTTCAGTAAAGCACGATAGCTGATAGCTTAATCGCGTTGCCCCATCATCTAACAGTTGCGCTTGCTTTAATACTTCATCTTTTACGCCTGTTAAGGCGTGATCTAACTTTTGTGCCAATATTTTATTCGCATCCATTGATGTTATTAATGAGTCGCTATAATACATATTGCATCTTTTAACAGTAACCATAGGTACAAGTTTCTATTAATATTGTATTTCTGCTGTGATGCATATCGCAATAGTTTATACGTAATGAAAAATTCAGATATCTTAATCTTCGCATTATATTTGTCGTGAATAATTGTTGGCTATTAATTTAGATATTATATGAGCGTGAGAATGAGGGCGTTAGATCCGTTGCATATTAGTTTAATAGCCGTATGGCCGCTAAAGGCGAAACTGGGAGCCATGAGCTGAGCGTAACTACGAGTGTAGCTTTGAGATTGTAGTGATCACTCAGTGGAAATCTGATGTCACCTTTCCGGGCCAACTATCCGGAATTTCCGGATAGTTGAATGCTGATCAATGTCGCCATCAGAAATTCTATTTATGAGATGTTAGTTGATGGTTCGAACAGGGAGCTTAAATCGCTGCAAGCGCGTCCTCTATCTCAATGAGCGTTTATCCTGCAACCGCTTCCTGCTCGTTATACGCCACCAGAATGATACATCCTTTCATGACCTTTACAGTGACATGCTGTCCGGTATCAAACCCCGCCGCGCGCAGCTACTTGCCAGAAAGGATGATTTTCAGCGTCGATTTGTCGAAAACATTTGGGCTGTATCCCATAATCAACGAACGCTCGGTTCCGGATTGGTCGGTGTCTGGATAGAATGTGAATCAGTTATAATCAACTCATTGATAGTTGGTATGGTAGACGCCCTTTAGTGCTCCAACACTGCTGGGCGTTGTCAGGAATTTATAATCCATGTGGTAGGTACCACATGCGGAAAAACTAACCGAAGTGGTACCTACCATGCAAGAGAAAAACAAACCAAATTTTGACCGCACAAAGAGCACGATGAAAAACATCCGGTTCGAGGATGACCTTTTGGGGCAGATTGAGAAGGCTGCGGGGAAAGGGAATTTTAGTAAGTGGGTTAAAGAAGCTTGTAGGCTTAGGCTTATGAATAAGTAGCTATCATGGTTTTTAATTTGGTGATGATAATAAGGGAATAAATGATAAGTTATAGAACTATAATAAAAAACTTATCATTTATGATTATCCTGAAGTTTGCGATTAAAAAATGATTAAAAAACTTTTAACCAAATCTACTCTTAAATTTTTGCGAACTAACTCGACGCTGCATTTTACCATTGCAGTTGGGGCATAGATGTTGTTTCTTTCCTTGGATTTTCCATGTGTAATATTTTTTCTTGAAATAAGTTTGGCAGATATCACACCGTCTGGGCTTGAATATGGTACAAATAATAGCCATTAGAATCACCGCACCAATAATCCATTCCATTACAGCTTCCCTTAAATATTTTTTGAATAAGTAAAAGGATAACACTCAATATTCAAATGAATAATTGATCAAGCTCACATAAGGTGGTTGCAATAAGCGGTTCTATTTACGAGTGACGTTTTTTATTATCGAGGTGAATGACATTTTTGGCGGAAGATCACAGGAGTCGAACCTGCCCGGGAACGCTGGCGCCCCCAACTGGATTTGAAGTCCAGCCACCTCACCGGAGATGACGATCTTCCGCGCCTCGATTGCTACATGGAGGCGGGGCGCATTATAGCTACTTTCAGGCATTTACCACATACCCCACACCACTTTTTTCACCTCTCTTTTGACCTGTACCCCCCTGTTTCAGCTAATTCCTAAGAAAATCCTCAGGTTAGCCTTTTGTGCTCTCCAACATTTATCGCGATCACAAAAAACAAGAAACGTAATCTGCTAACCAGAAAACGCAATACCCGCCGTTGAAACAATGGTTTAAAACCAATGCAACCGGTCTCAGCGCCCCCTACAGCGTGAAGGATAAAAAATATGAGCGAAGTATTGTCAGTAAAAGAGAAGATTGGCTACGGTATGGGTGACGCCGCCAGCCACATCATTTTTGATAACGTCATGTTGTACATGATGTTTTTCTACACCGATATTTTCGGCATTCCCGCCGGGTTTGTCGGCACCATGTTCCTGCTGGCCCGCGCGCTGGATGCAATCTCTGACCCGTGCATGGGGCTGATTGCCGACCGCACCCGCAGCCGCTGGGGCAAGTTCCGCCCGTGGATTTTGTTCGGCGCCATCCCGTTCGGCATCGTCTGCGTGCTGGCCTACACCACACCGGACCTCAGCCTCAACGGCAAAATGGTTTACGCCGCCGTGACTTACACCCTGCTGACCCTGCTCTATACCGTGGTCAACATCCCCTACTGCGCGCTTGGCGGGGTAATCACCAGCGACCCGACGCAGCGTATCTCCCTTCAGTCCTGGCGCTTCGTGCTGGCGACGGCGGGTGGCATGCTCTCCACGGTGCTGATGATGCCGCTGGTGAACCTGATCGGCGGCGACGATAAGGCGTTCGGCTTCCAGGGCGGGATCGCCGTGCTGTCGGTGGTCGCGTTCCTGATGCTGGCGTTCTGCTTCTTCACCACCAAAGAGCGCATCCAGGTGCCGCCGAGCACCACCTCCATGCGGGAAGACCTGCGCGATATCTGGCAAAACGACCAGTGGCGCATTGTCGGCGTGCTCACCATCCTCAACATCCTCGCCGTCTGCGTGCGCGGCGGCGCGATGATGTACTACTGCACCTGGATCATGGGCTCGCCGGAGGTGTTCGTCGCGTTCCTCACCACCTACTGTGTCGGCAACCTGATCGGCTCCGCGCTGGCGAAACCGCTCACCGACTGGAAGTGCAAGGTCAGCATCTTCTGGTGGACCAACGCCGCGCTGGCGGTGGTCAGCGTGGCGATGTTCTTCGTACCGATGCATGCCACCGTGCTGATGTTCTCCTTTATCTTCGTTATCGGCGTGCTGCACCAGCTGGTGACGCCAATCCAGTGGGTAATGATGTCCGATACCGTCGACTACGGCGAATGGACCAACGGCAAACGCCTGACCGGCATCAGCTTTGCGGGCACGCTGTTCGTGCTGAAGCTCGGCCTGGCGCTGGGCGGGGCGATGATCGGCTGGATGCTGGCAGGCGGCGGCTACGACGCGGCGGCCAAAACCCAGAACAGCGCGACCATCAGCATCATTATCGGCCTGTTTACGCTGGCGCCGGCGATCTGCTACGTGCTGAGCGCCATTATCGCCAAACGCTACTACACGCTGAAAACCCCCTTCCTGACCAAAATCCTGCGCGAGCTGGCGCAGGGCGCGCGCCGCAATCAGCAGGATTTTGAAAACCTGCCGGTCAGCAAAGAATTGCAGAACTAAGAGGATGAAAGCATGAAAATCAGTGATGGAAACTGGCTTATTCAACCGGGCCTGAACGTGACCTATCCGGTTCAGGTGTTCGACGTGGAGCAGCAGGGCAATGACCTGGTGGTGTATGTTGCGCCGCGCGACGTGCGTGAGCGCACCTGGCAGCTCGACACGTTGATGTTCACGGTGCGCCTGTTTGCTCCACAGGAAGGGATTGTCGGGGTGCGCATCGAGCACTTCCAGGGCGCGCTGAACAGCGGCCCGCACTATCCGCTGAACGTTCTGAAAGACGTGAAGGTCGAGATTGAAAACAACGCCGAATTTGCCGAGCTGAAAAGCGGCAGCGTCAGCGTGCGCGTCACCAAAGGCGAGTTCTGGGCGCTGGATTTCCTGCGCAACGGCCAGCGCATTTCCGGCAGCCAGCTGAAAAACAACGGCTACGTGCAGGACAGTAACGCCGACCGTAATTACGTGTTCGAGCGTCTGGATCTGGGCGTGGGGGAAACAGTCTACGGCCTGGGCGAGCGCTTTACCGCGCTGGTGCGCAACGGCCAGACGGTCGAAACCTGGAACCGCGACGGCGGCACCAGCACCGAGCAGTCCTACAAAAATATCCCGTTCTACCTGACCAACCGCGGCTACGGCGTGCTGGTGAATCATCCGGAAAACGTCTCGTTTGAAGTCGGCTCCGAGAAAGTGTCAAAAGTGCAGTTCAGCGTGGAAGGGGAATATCTCGAGTATTTCGTGATCGACGGCCCGACGCCAAAAGAGGTATTAAACCGCTATACCCGCTTCACCGGGCGCCCGGCGCTGCCGCCTGCGTGGTCGTTCGGCCTGTGGCTCACCACCTCGTTCACCACCAACTACGACGAAGCCACGGTAAACAGCTTTATCGACGGCATGGCCGAGCGCGACCTGCCTCTGCACGTGTTCCACTTCGACTGCTTCTGGATGAAGGCCTTCCAGTGGTGCGACTTCGAGTGGGACCCGGTGACCTTCCCGGACCCGGAAGGGATGATCCGCCGCCTGAAAGAGAAAGGGCTGAAGGTCTGCGTGTGGATCAACCCGTATATCGGCCAGAAATCCCCGATTTTCCGCGAGCTGAAAGAGAAGGGCTATCTGCTCAAGCGTCCGGACGGCTCTCTGTGGCAGTGGGACAAATGGCAGCCGGGGCTGGCGATTTACGACTTCACTAATCCGGACGCATGCCGGTGGTATGCCGACAAGCTGAAAGGCCTGGTGGATATCGGCGTTGACTGCTTCAAGACCGACTTCGGCGAGCGTATCCCGACCGACGTGCAGTGGTTCGACGGGGCCGATCCGCAGAAGATGCACAACCACTACGCCTACATTTATAACGAACTGGTGTGGAACGTGCTGAAAGAGACCGTCGGCGAAGAGGAGGCGGTGCTGTTTGCCCGCTCGGCGTCCGTCGGAGCGCAACAGTTCCCGGTACACTGGGGCGGCGACTGCTACGCCAACTACGAGTCGATGGCGGAAAGCCTGCGCGGTGGGCTGTCGATTGGCCTGTCCGGCTTCGGGTTCTGGAGCCACGATATCGGCGGGTTCGAAAACACCGCTCCGGCGCACGTCTATAAACGCTGGTGCGCGTTCGGGCTGTTCTCCAGCCACAGCCGCCTGCACGGCAGCAAATCCTACCGCGTGCCGTGGGCGTACGATGACGAGTCCTGCGACGTGGTGCGCCACTTCACGCAGCTGAAGTGTCAGCTGATGCCGTACCTGTACCGTCAGGCGGCGCTGGCCCGCGAGTTCGGCACGCCGATGCTGCGTGCGATGATGCTGGAGTTCCCGGACGATCCGGCGTGTGATTACCTCGACCGTCAGTACATGCTGGGGGATTCCATGATGGTGGCGCCGGTGTTCTCCGAGGCGGGGGACGTGCAGTTCTACCTGCCGGAAGGCCGCTGGACCCACCTGTGGCACAACGACGAAATCCATGGCAGCCGCTGGCATAAGCAGCAGCACGATTTTATGAGCCTGCCGGTCTACGTGCGCGACAACACCCTGCTGGCGCTGGGTAACAATAACCAGAAGCCGGACTACGCGTGGAACGCGGGGACGGCCTTCCAGCTGTTTAACCTGGAGGATGGCGCAGCGGCGGTGAGCGAAGTGCCTGCGGCGGACGGTTCCGTGGCGTTTACGTTGAAGGCGTCACGTCGGGGCGACATTGTGACTTTTACCGGCGCGGGTGACGCGCAAAACTGGTCGGTGTGCTTGCGCAACGTGCAGAAGGTGAGTGGCGTGAAAGGCGGCTCGCACGCGGGCAGCGAGTGGGGTGTGGTGGTGAAAGCGGAGGGGGATGAGGTGGTGGTTCAGCTCTGAGGTGGAAAATGCCCGGTGGCGCTTCGCTTACCGGGCCTAAGGTAATTATGCGCTCTGATGTCCTCACCCTGACCCTCTCCCAAAGGGAGAGGGAACAAACATCAAAAACTTTATTGCACAGGCGTTGCAACCACGCCGCCCGTCATCGTCTGCTCTACCTGCTGCTTATCCATATTCACCGCGTTCAGCTTCCCATTTACCGTTGGCTTCAGCGGCGCACCGGCCTGCACGCTGCCGCTGGCGGTCACCTGAATATTGCCGTCGCCCGTAATCGGTAACGCAGGCCAGCCCCACTGCTGCAGCACGTTGAGCGGTACGCCGCGCCCGTTCAGGCTTACCGTGGTCTGCCGCTGCGGGAGCTGTGAAACCGTCGCCGTGGCTTCCAGAATACCTTTCTCGGTAAAGGCGCTCAGGTCGCTAATGTTCACCGTGGCGGCGTTGGCATTCAGCGCCAGCGACGGACGGCGCACGTCGACGCGGTTAAAGGTCGCCGCCGCGCCGTTTAATGTTGCGCTGCCGCCCCAGACGCCCCACTGGCGATCTTTCGCCAGCTGCAGGTTTGCTCCGTAGCCGTCCAGGGAGGTGATCTGCCACGGGAAGGCGGGATCGATGTCGATCACCAGGTTGCGGCTCAGGCCGAATTTTTGCAGCGTGACGCTGTTCAGCCATTCCGGCAGCGGCTCCATCCACAGCGTTTTCCAGTTTTCAGGAAGGGTGTACTCCAGCCCGGCGATGGCAACATCGTCCAGAACCAGCGCTTTACCGTCGCGCAGCCAGTTGCCGGACGTGCGCACCATACCGCCTTCCCAGCGGGAGGTGAACTGACGCAGCGCTATGCCCTGCGGGGAAAACTCCGCATTCAGGATCGGGTCAAACAGATGCAGCGAGCCGAAGATAAACTCGCTGGCGTTCATGGACAGGCGACCTTCCTGGCTCTGCCAGTCGCCTTTGCTGAGAGTCAGGTTGCGCAGGCTTAAGTCGAGATCGGTCACCGCCCAGTCCGGGCCCTGCAGGCGGGCATCGGTGACCTCCAGACGGCCAATTTGCAGGGAGGGGATGGTAGCCAGCGGCGCGAAGAACGCTTTCAGCGTTTTGTCGCTCTGCAGGCGGATCTCGTTCAGGCGCATGGTGTCGATTATCCAGCTTCCGTCAGCGTTACGCAGGGCGGAGCCGGTGAGCGAGCCACGGGCCATATCGGCACCAATCGTGTTCAGCACCACCTCCTTGCCGTTCAACTGGCCGTCGATTAGCACGTTAGTGGCCGGTACGCCGTTCAGGGTCAGCGAGCCGGCGCTCATCTGGATTTTCGCGTTTTTACCCAGCACGTTCCCGGCTTCTGGCTGCCATGGGCTGACGCCGCCCGTGACCTTCTGTGCGCTCAGATCCCATTCAGTATTCGGGCTGTTAAAGGCCATGTTGTTCAGCTGCAGACGATCGGCCTGGAAGGGCAGCGGCGCTGTTTGAGGCGAGAGATTCAGCGTGCCGTCGAACAGGGTGATAGTGCCCATGTGCAGCGGAGCGGTGATCTGACGGCTGCTCAGGCCAATATCGACTTTTTTGGCAACTAATGTGGCGGGTTTACCGTCCCGCCCAAAGGTGACATTTTCCAGAATGAGGTGGGAAGGCGATGAAAAGCGGTGATTCATCTTGTCGAAACTGAGTTCGTAGTCGGTATTCACCGTAATCCAGCTGCTGACTTGCGCCGCGCCCCAACGGGTCTGCAGCAAAATATAGAACGCCAGCAGCACAATAAGCAGGGCTACCAGAAGATAGACGAGTAGCTTTCCAATAAATTTCATGGTCTTCCATCCCGCGAAACGAACATAAGGGAGTTATGCACGATTTATGCGCAATGCTCAAGGCGGGAATGGTGTAATTAGATGTCACGGCAGGCATTGACTGCCTGCCGTGAGGGAGATCAGTTCTTCTCAGGCGGGAAAACGAGGTTCAGCACGATAGCGGTGATACCGCCCGCGGCAATGCCGGAAGAGAGCAGGTTTTTAACCCAGTCCGGCGCAAACTGCAGGATCAGCGGCTGCTGGGAAACACCCAGACCAACGGCCAGCGACAGCGCGATAATCATGATTGCGCGGCGGTTCAGCGGCTCGCGGGAGACGATACGCACGCCTGAGGCCGCGATAGTCCCAAACATCACCAGCGTTGCGCCGCCCAGCACCGGCTCAGGAATGTGCTGCACAAAGCCGCTCACCGCCGGGAAGAGGCCGAGGACGATCAGCATCAGCGCCACCACGAAACCAACATAGCGGCTGGCCACGCCGGTCAGCTGGATCACACCGTTGTTCTGGCCGAAGCAGGAGTTCGGGAAGGTGTTGAATACCGCAGAGACAAACGAGTTCAGGCCGTTCGCCAGTACGCCGCCTTTCAGACGCTTCATGTACAGCGGGCCGGACACCGGCTGCTCGGAGACATCGGAGGTAGCGGTGATATCACCGATGGTCTCCAGAGAAGTAATCATAAAGACCAGCATCAGCGGCAGGAGCAGACCCCAGTCTATGCCCAGGCCGTAATAAAGCGGCGTTGGGACGGTGATTAGCGCGCTGTTGGTCGGCGCGGTGTTCTCCGGCAGCATCCCCAGCGCCCACGCCAGCAGATAGCCCGCCGCCATGGCGATCACCAGCGAGGCCACGCGCAGGTAAGGGTTACGCTGACGGTTAAGCAAAATAATGATCGCCAGCACCACGCCCGCCAGCAGCAGGTTTTTCGGCGCGCCGAAGGTGTGGTCGCTCATTGCCGCGTAGCCGCCACCGATGGAGGTGAGGCCCACCTGAATCAGCGACAGGCCGATAATCATCACCACCACGCCGGAAACCAGCGGGGTGATCACACGGCGAGCCAGGTGCAGCACGCGGGAGATGACCATCTCCGTGCAGCTTGCCAGCATCAGCGTGCCGAACAGCGCCGCCATCATGGTCGGAACATCCGCACCGCCGGTTTTCAGCGCCGTACCGCCCATGATCAGCGGCGCCACGAAGTTAAAGCTGGTGCCCTGAATCGACAGTAGCCCAGACCCCACCGGGCCCCAGGCTTTAATTTGAATAATGGAGGCCACACCGGAGGCGAACAGAGACATACTGATAATGTGCTGCGTGTCCTGCGCCGGTAAACCGAGCGCCTGGCAAATCAGCAGCGCCGGGGTGATCACCGCAACAAACATCGCCAGAAGATGCTGGCAGGCGGCAAAAAGCGTCTGCGGCAGCGGCGGTCGGTCTTCAAGGCGGTAAATCAGTTCGCTATTTTGCTTCTGCGCAATCGGTTGCGCATCTGGCGATTCTATGGTGTTAACGGACATCGGCGGCAATCCCACGGTGGAAAAGCGGGCATTTTATCTGACCACCTGGTAAAAGCAAACGATTGCCAGCAAAAAAAAGGAAGAAAATCTGCCGCTGTGAGCAGGTTTTTTACAACCTATCGGAAAAAAAAATTACACTTTTTGCGCCGGGGGCTCATGACGAGCGCAAACCGGCCCAGGATAACGCCGCGTGTGTATGGAATACGCGCATAACAGGAGCCTTTTATGATTCATCTCGATACGTTGTCGACCCTTGTTGCCGCAACGCTGGTTCTTCTGCTTGGTCGCAAGCTGGTCCACAGCGTTTCCTTTCTGAAAAAATACACTATTCCTGAACCTGTCGCCGGCGGTCTGCTGGTGGCGCTGGCCTTGCTGATACTGAAAAAAAGCATGGGCTGGGAAATTGATTTTGATATGTCCCTGAAAGACCCGCTGATGCTGGCTTTCTTTGCCACCATCGGCCTGAACGCCAACCTGGCGAGCCTGCGCTCGGGCGGTAAGGTGCTCGGCGTATTCCTGATTGTGGTGGTGGGGTTGCTGCTGATGCAGAACGCCATTGGCATCGGTATGGCAACGCTGCTGGGGCTGGATCCGCTGATGGGGCTGCTGGCGGGGTCGATTACCCTTTCGGGCGGTCACGGCACCGGCGCGGCGTGGAGCAAGCTGTTCATCGAACGCTACGGTTTTGAAAACGCGACGGAAGTGGCGATGGCCTGCGCGACCTTTGGCCTGGTGCTGGGTGGCCTGATTGGCGGCCCGGTAGCGCGTTATCTGGTGAAGCACTCCACCACGCCGAACGGCAGGCCAGACGATGAAATGGTGCCGACCGCGTTCGAAAAGCCGGACGTTGGACGCAGCATCACCTCGCTGGTGATGATTGAAACCATCGCGATGATTGCCATCTGCCTGACCGTGGGCAAAGTGGTTGCGCAATGGCTGGCGGGAACGGCGTTTGAACTGCCGACCTTTGTCTGCGTGCTGTTTATCGGGGTGATCCTGAGCAACGGTCTGGCGCTGATGGGCTTCTACCGCGTGTTTGAACGGGCGGTATCGGTGCTCGGCAACGTCTGCCTGTCGCTGTTCCTGGCGATGGCGCTGATGAGCCTGAAGCTGTGGGAGCTGGCCTCGCTGGCGCTGCCGATGGTGGCGATTCTGGCGGTGCAGGCGCTGTTTATGGCGCTTTATGCCATGTTCGTGACCTGGCGCATGATGGGGAAAAACTATGATGCGGCGGTGCTGGCGGCCGGTCACTGCGGGTTTGGTCTGGGGGCTACCCCCACGGCTATCGCCAACATGCAGGCGATCACCGAACGGTTCGGGCCATCGCATATGGCGTTTCTGGTGGTCCCGATGGTCGGCGCATTCTTCATTGATATCGTCAACGCGCTGGTGATCAAGCTGTACCTGATGCTGCCGATATTTGCCTGAGATCAGGCGTTGGAATACCGTTCGGTTTCTGGCATCCAGCGCTCAATTAACGCTGCCGCCTGTTCGGGGTAGCGTTCATGAATATGGCGCGCAAGGCGCTGAACTTCCGGGATCATGGCCTGATCGCGCAGTAAATCCGCCACTTTGAATTCAGCATTTCCCGTCTGGCGCGTGCCCAGTAGTTCGCCCGGGCCGCGTATCTCCAGGTCTTTTTGCGCAATCACAAAGCCGTCGTTGCTGTCGCGCAGCACCTGCAACCGCATCTGGGCGGTTTTTGAAAGCGGTGCTTTGTAAAGCAGCACGCAGTGAGACGCTACCGCGCCGCGGCCAACGCGCCCGCGCAGCTGGTGGAGCTGGGCAAGCCCCAGACGTTCCGGGTTTTCGATAATCATCAGGCTGGAGTTGGGTACGTCAACGCCCACTTCGATGACCGTCGTCGCGACCAGCAAATGTAGTTCCCCCTGTTTGAAGGATTGCATCACCGCCTGCTTCTCGGCAGGCTTCATGCGGCCGTGAACCAAGCCAACGTTCAGCTCGGGCAGTGCCAGCTTGAGCTCTTCCCACGTCGCTTCGGCGGCCTGGGCTTCCAGCAGTTCAGACTCTTCAATCAGGGTACAGACCCAGTAGGCCTGACGCCCTTCATGGGTGCAGGCATTGCGCACCCGGTCAATGATGTCGCTGCGGCGCGTATCCGGTATGGCGACCGTCGTCACCGGCGTTCGGCCCGGCGGCAGTTCGTCGATGGTAGAGGTATCCAGATCGGCGTAGGCGGTCATCGCCAGGGTACGCGGGATCGGCGTGGCGGTCATGATCAGCTGATGCGGGTGGAAGCCCTGCTGCAGCCCTTTTTCCCACAGCGCCAGACGCTGATGCACGCCGAAGCGGTGCTGCTCGTCGATAATCACCAGCGCGAGGCCGTTAAACTGCACCTGCTCCTGAAAGATAGCGTGCGTGCCCACAATCATCTGCACCTGGCCGCTGGCGATGGCTTCCTGCTGCGCAAGACGCGCTTTGCCTTTTTGCTTTCCGGCAAGCCAGCCCACCTCAATCCCGAGCGGTGCGAACCAGGCGCGGAAATTGTTAGCGTGTTGTTCAGCCAGCAGTTCGGTTGGTGCCATCAGCGCGACCTGTTTGCCGTGGGCAATCGCGCGCAGGGCGGCCAGGGCGGCAACCAGCGTTTTACCTGAACCTACGTCGCCCTGCACCAGGCGCATCATCGGCACGTCGAGCGCCATGTCGCGCTCAATCTCGGCGGTGACGCGCGCCTGCGCGCCGGTGGGCTTAAAGGGCAGCGAGGCCAGCAGCTTATCTTTGAGCACATCATTCGGGCTTAACGGCTGAGCGTGGAAACGCTGCGCGCCGGCGCGCAGCGCCAGCATGCTCAGGTTATGCGCCAGTAATTCCTCAAGGATAAGACGCCGTTGAGCGGGGTGTTTACCGCTTTCTAAATCGCTGAGCTGCAGCGCTGGCGGCGGGCGGTGCAGGGTGCGCAGCGCCTCGGGCAGGCTCATCATCCCCTGAGCCAGTTCTGGCGGCAGCAGTTCGGTAATGGCGCAGGTATCCAGCAGTTCCAGCGCCTGATCGGTGAGCTTACGCAGCGTCGCCTGCTTGATGCCTTCGGTCGTCGGGTAAACCGGGGTGAGCGTCTCCTGCAGTTCCGGCGTGCTGAGATCGCCCTGCACGCGGTACTCCGGGTGGATCATCTCTGCGCCGTATTTCCCGCGTTTAGCTTCGCCATAGGCCAGCACTCTGCGGCCTGTCGCCAGGCTGTTTTTCATTGCAGCGCTGAAGTTGAAGAAACGCATGGTGAGGATGCCGGTGCCGTCGCTGATCTGACAGGTCATCATCCGGCGTCCGCCGAAAGTGATATTGCAGTTCAGGACTTCGCCTTCAACGGTGGCGTAAATGGCGGGAAGCAGATCGCCAATCTTGTAGAGCTGAGTGCGGTCTTCGTAACGCAGGGGGAGGTGAAGCAGGAGATCCTGCACGGTGTGCAGGCCAATTTTTGCCAGCTTATTGCTTTGCGCCGCGCCCACGCCCGTCAGGCTGTTGAGCGGGATAGCATCCAGCAGGCGGCCTTTCATCGGTTACCCGGCGTACTGCATAGTGGCCCACCACTCGGCATCGGCTTCAATTTCGCCCTGCGCGTTGACGTGGGGGTAAGGCAATTTTTTCTGCTTCGCAACGCGTGCCAGCACCGGATAGCCACCTTCAAACAGCAGGCGCTGCTGTTCTTCTTCCGGCAGCATGCTGTTGCTGCGCTCGTACATCCCGGCGTTCTGACGCTGGCGCTGCGCTTCATACAGAATGAGCGCGGACGCCACGGAGACGTTAAGGGACTGGACCATGCCGATCATCGGAATGATGATGTCCCGATCCGCCAGATCCAGCGCTTCCTGGGAGATCCCGGTTTTCTCCTGACCCATCAAAATGCAGGTCGGGCGGGTATAGTCGATCTCGCGGAAATCCACGGCCTTATCGGACAGGTTTGTCGCCAGGATCTGCATCCCGCGTCCTTTCAGATGCGATACGGCATCGCCAATTGTCTGGTGAGATTTGACGGATACCCAGCTGTTACTGCCTGCCGCAGCAGAGACCATGGTTCGCATCCGGTGACCCGGCCAGACGGCGTGCACTTCATGCACGCCGACGGCATCTGCGGTACGGACGATGGCAGAGACGTTATGAGGTTTATGCACCTGCTCCATGCAGACCGTCAGGTCAGGCTGGCGTCTGGCAAGCATTTCGCAGATACGGGCATAACGTTGTGAATTCATAAACCTAGTTTCGGTTTCGGGTGACTTTAATCACGTCCGGCATGACGCGGATCTTGCGCATAATGTTCGCCAGATGCACGCGGTCGCGAGCGGTCAGACGAATAAAGGCGCTATAGACGCGGCCGTCTTTTTCTTCCGTATTCAGGCTCTGAATGTTGGACGAGGCCGTGTTGATGGCTGCCGTCAGGTTCGCCAGGGCACCCTGGTGGTTGAACATATCCACCTTAATTTCGGTGATAAATTCCTGCGCCGTCTCTTTATCCCACTCGACCGCCATAAACTTCTCGGCTTCTTTCTGGTAGCCGCGAATGTTACGACAGGATTCATGGTGGATAACCAGCCCTTTGCCCGGACTGACGTGCGCAATAATCGGGTCGCCAGGGATTGGACGGCAACATTTTGCGAAGGTGATCAGCACCCCGTCCGCGCCTTTGATCGGCAGATGAGCATGGCCGGATGCGCCTGGAGCAGATGGCGTCGCTTCGCCCTGCTGCAGGTTTTTCGCTACCACGACGCTCATCGCGTTACCCAGACCAATTTCCGCCAGCAGATCGTCCAGAGACGTGAGCTTCATACGGTCGAGTTCACGCTGAATATGCTCCGGTGGGATCTCAGCCAGCTTGCGGCTGCCGCCCAACGCGTGGTTGAGCAGGCGACGCCCCAGGCTGACGGAGTCATCGCGCTTGAGGTTTTTCAACAGCTGACGAATTTTGGCGCGCGCTTTGGAACTCACGACAAAGTTCAGCCAGGCCGCGTTCGGACGTGCACCCGGCGCGGTAATAATTTCTACCGTCTGTCCGCTGGAGAGCGGCTGAGACAGCGGGTAAGGCTGTCTGTCGACGCGCGCGCCCACGCAGGCGTGCCCGATATCGGTATGCACGGCGTAGGCGAAGTCGACCGGCGTTGCGCCCGCAGGCAGTTCGACAATGCGGCCTTCTGGGGTGAAAACGTAAATCTCATCCGGGAAGAGATCGGATTTAACGCTCTCGATAAATTCGAACGAGCTACCCGCACTCTGCTGAAGCTCCAGCAGGCTCTGCATCCAGCGCTGGGCGCGGATTTGCGCGGTGGTGCTGCTTTCGCCACCGTGCTCTTTGTAAGCCCAGTGCGCGGCTACACCCATCTCTGCCATCTGGTCCATGTCTTCGGTGCGGATCTGCACTTCAACAGGCACGCCGTGCGGACCGATCATCGAGGTATGCAAAGATTGATAGCCGTTCGCTTTCGGAATAGCGATGTAATCTTTCATGCGCCCCGGGCGCGGTTTATAGAGGCTGTGCATCTGCCCCAGCACGCGGTAGCAGGTGTCAGAGTCGTGGACGATTACGCGGAACGCGTAGATATCCATGATCGAGTGAAAACGCTGCTCTTTGAGCACCATTTTGCAGTAGATGGAGTAAAGATGTTTTTCGCGACCGCTGACGCGGCACGGGATTCCCGCTTCCTGCAAACGCCCTTCGATTTCAGAGAGGATCTTTTGAATCATCTCTTTACGGTTACCGCGTGCGGCTTTCACCACCTCTTTAATCACGCGATAGCGGTTCGGGTACAACGCTTCAAAGCCCAGCTCTTCCAGCTCGGTTTTGATGTGGTGGATACCTAAACGGTGCGCCAGCGGACTGTAAATTTCGAGGGTTTCACGGGCAATGCGGCGACGTTTATCCGGGCGAAGTGAGCCCAGCGTGCGCATGTTGTGGGTACGGTCAGCGAGTTTGATGAGAATGACGCGGATATCCTGCACCATCGCCATAATCATCTTGCGGAAGTTTTCGGCTTGCGCCTCTTTCTTGTCGCGG
Organism: Enterobacter cloacae complex sp. P27C; assembly: GCF_014895705.1. NCBI lineage: Bacteria > Pseudomonadati > Pseudomonadota > Gammaproteobacteria > Enterobacterales > Enterobacteriaceae > Enterobacter > Enterobacter cloacae complex sp. P27C. The sequence continues at coordinate 111,015 of NZ_JADBQB010000008.1, read as the reverse complement.
AATTTCAGCTTATCAAGCTTAGAGACCCCTTCCACCAGCTCGGCAACGCTTTTGCCAAACAGCTGTTCCATATCCTGGTAGGTGGCAGGGGTATCTTCGATCACGTCGTGCAGCAGGGCGGCCATCAGCGTTTCGTAGTCGAGTTTCATCTCGGCCAGAATACAGGCTACCGCAACCGGGTGCGTGATGTAGGGTTCACCGCTTGAACGTGTCTGGCCCTCGTGAGCGTCACGTGCAACGAGATACGCCTGCTGAAGACGCTTAATCTGGTCTTCAGGCAGGTAGATTTGAATCAGTTGATTCAGGCTTTCAAACAGATACAAGGGCGACCCGCAGGTTTAATTAACGACGACCTTCAGCAATGGCGGTTACGGCCTGCAGTTCTGCGGCTTCCTGCTCTTGCTGCTCCTGGCGCTCACGCACGTCGAGGATCTGGTTGTTGATCAGACCTTCTTCGATTTCGCGAAGTGCAATAACGGTGGTTTTATCGTTTTCTTCCGGTACCAGCGGATCTTTACCGCCTACCTGCATCTGACGAGCGCGACGCGCGGCGACCAGCACCAGGTCAAAACGGTTACCAATTTTCTCTACAGCGTCCTGAACAGTTACGCGTGCCATACTTAAAATGCTCCACAGGTGAAGAAATGACTGGGCATGATACTGAAAGTGGGTTCAGTCTGCCAACAGTTTGGTGATTAATGCGTCATGTCGCTGCTTCTGGCGGCTCATACGCAGTCGTTCTGCGCGAAGAATGGTTTTGAGATCGCTCAGCGCGGCATCAAAATCATCATTCACAATAAGGTAATCATATTCCGCGTAATGGCTCATTTCTGCAACTGCCTGTTCCATACGCTTTGCGATGACTTCTTCACTGTCCTGACCGCGGCCACGCAGGCGGCGATCCAGCTCATCCTTCGACGGCGGTAAAATAAAGATACTGCGCGAATCAGGCATTTTTTTGCGAATTTGCTGTGCGCCCTGCCAGTCGATGTCGAGGAACACATTTACACCCGTCGCCAGAACCTGCTCAATGGTTTCACGCGAGGTGCCGTAGTAGTTACCAAACACTTCTGCGTGTTCAAGAAACGCATCTCTGCCGATCATCGCTCTGAACTCGTCGTGATCCACAAAGAAATAGTGTTCACCGTGCACTTCACCCGGACGCGGCGCTCGCGTGGTGTGAGAAACAGAAACCTGTGTGTCGTACAACGGTTGGGTTTTTAACAGTGCCTGAATAAGGCTGGATTTACCCGCGCCGCTAGGGGCAGAAACAATATAAAGCGTGCCTTGAGCCATGAGAGTCTTTTGTATGTGTTAACGAAGAAGTCCTACATACGGGCTTATTATACACGTCGCCGCTGTGTGACGTAGCCTTTGTCACACTTTTTCCCCTGGATTATTGAATTTTGCGTACCGTTTTCAGGTTTTACCTGCGGTTTGCCGCAATAAAAATTAATGCTGGATAGCGCCTCGCAACGTGAAAGGTTGCTATTAGCGTCGTTTCTCACGTCAGGTTATACCTCCTGCATTGCAAAGGAGGGATAGCGATGTGGCGGTGGATAAGCGGGTTAATGCTGTTGTGGTGTGGTTACGGGGCGGCGGTATGCCCGGTGTGGTCACAGGCAAAAGCCGAAAAAGAGATTGCGTCATTAAGTGCACAAATCAAACGCTGGGATGAGGCTTACTGGAAGCTGGGGGTGAGCGAGGTCAGTGACGAAGTGTATGACCAGCTCAACGGCCGTTTAACCCAGTGGCAGCGCTGTTTCGGCAACGATTTTGCTGAGAGCGCCCTTCCTGCGCTGGAGGGAAACGTAAAACATCCTGTTGCCCATACGGGGGTACGTAAAGCAGCCAGCAAAGAAGCGCTGGGTCACTGGATGCACGGCCGGAAAAATCTCTGGATGCAGCCAAAAGTCGATGGCGTGGCGGTGACGCTGGTGTATCGCAACGGAAAGCTAGCGCGGGCCATCAGCCGTGGTAATGGGTTAAAAGGCGAGGACTGGACCGCCCGCGTGCGTTTGATCCCGTCCGTACCCAAGGAGGTATCCGGCGCGCTTGCAAACAGCGTCTTACAGGGGGAGCTTTTCTGGCTACGCGAAAACCACGTCCAGCAGCAGATGGGCGGAATGAATGCTCGCGCAAAAGTGGCGGGTGCGATGATGCGACAAAAGGACAACGCGCTTCTGAGCCAGACAGGAATATTTATCTGGGCCTGGCCGGATGGACCGAAGGGAATGGAAAACAGGCTTTCTGAGCTGTCCAGCGCAGGCTTTTCCCTGACGGCGCGCTATACGTTGCCCGTACAAGCGGTTGATGCTGTTGAAAAACAGCGTTTGGCCTGGCAAAACACGGCATTGCCCTTTGCCACGGATGGCATAGTGGTTCGGTCTGCGGAGCCACCTTCAGGGGAGAGTTGGCTGCCCGGCGAAGGCAACTGGATTATCGCGTGGAAATATTCGCCTGCGGCACAGGTCGCAGAGGTCAGGAATATTCTTTTTTCCGTGGGGCGCACGGGCAAAATTTCTGTCGTGGCGGCACTTGAGCCTGCGCAGTTGGACGATAAACGGGTGCAGCGAGTGAGTCTCGGTTCGGTTGGTCGCTGGCAGAGGCTGGATATTGCCCCGGGCGATCAGATCCAGGTCAGCCTGGCAGGGCAGGGTATCCCTCGGTTTGATAAGGTGGTCTGGCGAGGGGCGGACAGACAAAAACCAGAGCCTCCGGCCTCGCGTTATCACTCCCTGAGTTGCTTTTATGCCTCGCCGGAGTGTATGGAACAGTTCTTTGCCCGACTGACGTGGCTCAGTTCAAAGCAGGTATTCAACATTGAAGGATTAGGTGAGTCAGGCTGGCGCACACTCTGGCAGGCGCATCATTTTGAACATCTCTTTTCGTGGCTGCTATTAACGCAGGAGCAGCTGCAGTCGACGCCGGGATTCTCTGCCGCACGCGGGCTGGCGCTCTGGCATCGCTTTAATCAGGTGCATGAGCAGCCTTTTATCCGCTGGATTATGGCGCTGGGTGTTCCGCTGCCACAGGCCTCGCTGAAGGCGTTGGAAGATGTGTCGTGGCAGAAGATGAGCGAACGCAGTGAAAAGGCCTGGCAGGCCTTGCCGGGTACGGGAGCGGAGAAGGCGCGGCAAATCGTTGCCTGGCTGCACGCGCCAGAGATCGTTGTGTTGATCAGATGGCTTGCTCAGCAGCACATCAATGGGTTCTGAGATCAGTGGGCGCTGTGCTTATAGTGAAACACGGGCAATCCGAGCTTCAGACGCAGCGCCAGCATGCGGGCCGTGAAGCCAAACAGCAGCGTGGAGATGACCACCACGTCGTGGTTTGAAACGTAATGCTGCAGGGCAATGTAGAGCACCGCTGCGGCGAAGGAGATGCCGGCATACAGCTCTTTTTGAAAGACCAGAGGAATGCGTTTGCAGAACATATCGCGCAGCACGCCGCCGAAAACGCCCGTCACCACGGCAGCAATGGTGGCGATAACCGGGCCTTCCCCCATATCGAGCGCGATTTGCGCGCCGATGATAGAAAAGACGATCAGCCCCAGTGCATCAAGCACCAGGAACAGGCGGCGCAGATGGGGCATAACGGGTGCCACGATGGTGGTTAATACGGCAGCCGTTGCGACGATAATCACATACTCAGGATGTTTCACCCAGCCGAGCGGGTAATGGCCAAGCAGGATATCGCGCACGGAACCGCCGCCCAGGGCGGTTGCAGTGGCAATAATGATCACGCCGAAGGTGTCCATCCGGCGACGCCCGGCGGCGAGAGCGCCAGTCATGGCTTCAGCGGTGATACCAATAAGATAAAGAATGTGAAGCAGCATATACCCTCCGGTGTGAACGCGGAAAGGTTAGCGATTTGTGCGCAAGATCACGATTGAGATTTTCTAAGGCGATTGGGTTTCACCTATAAAATTTAATCAATACATGTTGAATATCTTTGATTCTTGGCTGCTGAATTTGAAAAGAGGCGGGAATTCAGATTAGAAATAATAATGGATGGCGTCAGCCGACGCCACCCAAAAAGCGATTACTCAATATTCTGGATCTGCTCGCGCATCTGCTCAATCAGAACCTTGAGTTCAATCGCTGAGTTGGTCACTTCAGCGTTGATAGACTTAGACGCCAAAGTGTTCGACTCGCGGTTGAACTCCTGCATCATAAAGTCCAGACGGCGGCCCACCGCTTCCTTCTTCTTCAGGATGTTATAGGTCTCTTTAACGTGCGCTTCCAGACGGTCCAGCTCTTCAGCAACATCGATACGCTGCGCCATCAGCACCAGCTCTTGTTCCAGACGGGTGTTTTCCAGCTGAACTTCCGCTTCTTCCAGCTTGGCGACCAGACGCTCGCGCTGCCACTGCAGCACTTCCGGCATATGGGCGCGAACCTTCGCCACTTCAGCGCTGACGCCTTCAAGGCGCTGCTCAATCATCGCTTTCAGCGCCTGACCTTCGGTTTCGCGGGCAACGATAAAGTCATCCAGCGTGCCGTCGAGGGCTGCCAGAATTTCTGCGGCAATCGCGTCCAGATCCTGCTCGCCGGCGGCCATGACGCCAGGCCAGCGCAGAATATCAACGGGGTTGATTTCGCCTTCATCGCTCTGCATTTTGACCCAGTTCGCCGCATTAACGAGCTGTTTCGCCAGTTTTTCGTTGAGGATCAGCTCGCCCTGTGCGCTGGCATCGGGCTCAAAGCGCAGGTTGCATTCCACTTTCCCGCGGGTCAGACGCGTACGGATACGCTCGCGCACCACAGGTTCAAGGCTGCGGAACTGTTCCGGCATACGGAAATATGTTTCCAGATAGCGCTGGTTTACCGAACGCATTTCCCAGGTAGCGCTACCCCAGCTACCCTTGATTTCACGCCGGGCGTAGGCGGTCATACTGCGGATCATAGACATTCCCGTTTTTAAAGGAGAGATGGGGGGATTATAGCTTTCGGGGGCTTCTCAGGATAGGAATAAGCGTCCTTTATCCGTATAATGCGCAGCCACATTCGTTTCAAGCCGGAGAATCCATCATGCGTCCATCAGGTCGTAGCGCCAATCAGGTGCGTCCCGTCACCCTGACCCGTAACTATACAAAACACGCTGAAGGCTCCGTGCTGGTTGAGTTTGGTGACACCAAAGTGCTTTGCACCGCGTCCATCGAAGAAGGTGTTCCGCGCTTTCTGAAAGGTCAGGGCCAGGGCTGGATCACCGCCGAGTACGGCATGCTGCCACGCGCGACCCATACCCGTAACGCCCGTGAAGCGGCAAAGGGTAAGCAGGGTGGACGTACCATGGAAATCCAGCGCCTGATCGCACGTGCGCTGCGCGCCGCCGTTGATCTGAAAATCCTCGGTGAATTCACTATTACCCTGGACTGCGACGTGATTCAGGCAGATGGCGGCACGCGTACCGCGTCCATTACCGGTGCCTGTGTGGCGCTGGCCGATGCCCTGAACAAGCTGGTTGCAGCCGGTAAGCTGAAAACCAACCCTATGAAAGGGATGGTCGCGGCGGTTTCCGTGGGGATCGTTAATGGTGAAGCGCTTTGCGATCTGGAATATGTTGAAGATTCTGCCGCCGAGACCGACATGAACGTGGTGATGACCGAAGATGGTCGCATCATTGAGGTGCAGGGGACGGCGGAAGGTGAGCCGTTCACCCATGAAGAACTTCTCTCCCTGCTGGCGTTGGCCCGAGGGGGAATCGAATCCATTGTAACGACGCAAAAAGCGGCGTTAGAAAATTGATTTTAAAGGCGACCAATGAGTCGCCTTTTTTTTGCCTGTAAGACAGAAAAAACCAAAGGAGCGAATCCATGAAATCGTATCAGCGCCAGTTTATTGAGTTTGCAATTAATAAACAGGTACTTAAGTTTGGCGAATTTACGCTGAAATCCGGGCGTAAGAGCCCGTATTTCTTCAACGCCGGGCTGTTTAATACCGGGCGCGATCTGGCACTGTTAGGCCGCTTCTATGCCGAAGCGCTGGTGGATTCCGGGATTGATTTCGACCTGCTGTTTGGCCCTGCGTACAAGGGCATTCCGATTGCAACTACCACGGCGGTGGCGCTGGCGGAGCACCATGACCGTGATGTGCCGTACTGCTTTAACCGCAAAGAGGCCAAAACCCACGGTGAAGGCGGTAATCTTGTGGGCAGCGCGCTGCAGGGCCGCGTGATGCTGGTCGACGACGTGATTACCGCAGGCACCGCGATCCGTGAATCTATGGAGATTATCCAGGCCAACGGTGCGACGCTGGCTGGCGTGCTGATTTCTCTTGATCGTCAGGAGCGTGGTCGCGGCGATATCTCTGCTATCCAGGAAGTAGAGCGTGATTACAGCTGCAAAGTGACCTCTATCATCACCCTGAAAGACTTGATTGCGTATCTGGAAGAGAAGCCAGAGATGGCGGATCACCTGGCGGCGGTGCGGGCGTATCGCGAAGAGTTTGGTGTGTAAACGAATTGCCCGGCGGCGCTACGCTTACCGGGCCTGCGGTGCTACTGCAGCTGCGCTGCCACTAACGGCCAGCGGGCGTCAAAATCGTCCGTTGGTCGGTATTTGAATTCGCTGCGCACAAAGCGTGAGAGCATGCCTTCACAAAACGCCAGAATCTGGCTTGCCAGCAATGTCTCATCCGTATTGTATCCTTCGCCTTCACGCATTTTCTTCTCGCGCAGCACCTGGCGCAGCTGTGCTTCAATACGCTCAAAAAGCTGATTGATGCGGCCCTGCAGCCTGTCCTGCTCAAACATCAGCGCGTGGCCGGTCAGGATACGGGTTAAACCCGGATTGCGCTCCCCAAAGCCCAGAATTAACAGCACAATCAGACGAAGACGCGCGGTGGTATCTTTCTCATCTTTCAGAATCAGGTTAATGCGCGTGATCAGACTGTCTTCAATAAACTCGATCAGGCTGTCGAACATTTTTGTTTTGCTGGGGAAATGACGATACAGCGCCGCCTCAGACACGCCCACAGAGGCGGCCAGTTTGGCGGTGGTGATGCGTTGACTGCCATCGCTGGATTCAAGCATCAGAGCCAGAGATTGAAGTATTTCTTCGCGACGATTCCTTTTCGCGGTTTGTTTTTCTGCCATGTTACAAAATACCCCTGAAAATAAGCACTTGCCAGGCTGGCATCCACACAGCGACCGCAAACTGACGTTTGCGGTTTGTTATTGCGTTATGGCGCTGCGAGATACGTGTGTCGGGCGGTTATTTGCGCCCGGAATGGCCGAAGCCGCCTTCGCCACGGTCGGTGGCATCAAAATCTGCCACCAGGTTAAATTCTGCCTGTACCACCGGTACAAAAACCATCTGCGCGATACGCTCGCCCGGTTCAATGGTGAAGCTGTCCTGACCACGATTCCAGACGGACACCATCAGCTGACCCTGGTAGTCGGAGTCGATCAGGCCGACCAGGTTACCCAGCACTACGCCGTGCTTATGGCCCAGACCCGAGCGCGGCAGGATCACTGCCGCCAGAGACGGGTCTGCAATGTGGATCGCCAGGCCAGTCGGGATCAGGGTAGTGGCACCGGGAGCCAGTTCTACGGCGTCATCGAGACAGGCGCGCAGGTCAAGTCCGGCAGAGCCGGAGGTGGCATAGGTTGGCAGCGGGAATTGCTCGCCAACACGCGGGTCCAGAATCTTAACGTCGATTTTTTTCATCATAACGGGTAACGATCTCGTCCAGTAATTGTTGGCCCAGGAGTTCCTTGCGCTCAAGCGGTAAGATTTTATCTCCATCCTGCCAGAAAAGGTGCAGTGCGTTGCTGTCGCTATTAAATCCTTGCGTGGCCAGCGATACGTCGTTCGCGCAAATTAAATCGAGGTTTTTGCGGGTACGTTTTTGCCGGGCATATTCTTCCACATTATTCGTTTCTGCGGCAAATCCAACAACGTAAGGACGATGGCTTTTTAATGCGGCGACACCGGCAACAATGTCCGGGTTTTTCACCATTTTCAGTGTTAATTCATCGCCTTGCTTTTTGATTTTAGACTCGGCGATGGTCTCGGCGCGATAGTCTGCCACGGCCGCACAGCCGATAAAAATCTGCTGGCGTTGCGCATGAGCCTGCACGGCGGCTTCCATCTCCAGCGCGGTGGTAACATTAATACGCTGTACAAAAGGTGGCGTAGGTAACGAGACCGGGCCGCTGACCAGCGTGACGTTAGCACCGCGTTTTGCCGCTGCGGCAGCAATTGCAAAGCCCATTTTACCGGAGCTGTGGTTGGTGATGTAACGCACCGGGTCCAGCGGCTCGCGCGTCGGGCCCGCGGTAATCATGATGTTGAGATGTTGCAGGTCGTTGACAGGTGAAAAATGGGCGGCGGCCATATCCACAATCGTCAACGGGTCGAGCATACGCCCCGGGCCAACGTCGCCGCAGGCCTGGCTGCCGCTGTCCGGGCCCCAGACAAGCAGGCCGCGCGAAGCCAGCGTCTCCAGATTATGCTGGGTGGCGGCATTGCGGTACATCTGCTGGTTCATGGCGGGCACAACGGCGACGGGCGCAGGCGTCGCGAGGCAAATGGTCGAAACCAGATCGTTCGCCATACCGGCCGCCACGCGGGCAATTAAATCTGCCGTGGCAGGGGCAAGAATCACCAGATCGGCCCATTTCCCAAGCTCAATATGCCCCATCGCGGCTTCGGCGGCCGGATCGAGCAGGCTGTCAGATACCGGGTATCCTGAAACCGCCTGCAGGCTCAGAGGGGTGATAAAGGCTTTACCGCCTTCGGTTATCGCGACCCGCACGTCCGCCCCGCGCTCGCGCAGACGACGCACCAGCTCCGGCGCTTTATAAGCAGCAATGCCGCCGCTCACGCCAAGAACGATTTTTTTACCGGCCAGGCTCATCATGATTCTTTCCTGTTGGGTTTCACCAGAGAGCGGGCATTTTACCACAATCCCAAATAGGGGGGTGATGAAGTCCTTTATGCACTTTGCGAGGCGCTACGCAAGAACGAAACCTCAGCGTCGAGCCCCGGATTTGCCTGTGGCAGCATAATGGCAAACAGAAGGAGGCCGGGCATGGAAGAGACTGAACTGCTGCTACCGCGCGAAAAAATGCTGCGTCATGGCGTCGCGTTATTAAAAGACGAGGAGCTGCTGGCGCTCTTTTTACGTACAGGTACGAAGGGAAAAACGGTATTTACGCTGGCGAAAAATCTGATAGACCATTTTGGTTCACTACATGGTTTGCTGACAGCCGAACTGGAGGCGTTTACGCACGTAGAAGGCATTGGCGTCGCGAAGTATGCCCAGTTACGGGGTATTGCTGAACTTGCCCGGCGATTTTATAACGTACAGATGGAGGAGCAAGATCCGATCCTTACCCCTGACATGACCCGCGAATTTTTGCAAAGCCAGCTATCTGGTCTGGAGCGGGAGATCTTTATGGTGATCTTTCTCGACAACAGGAACCGGGTACTGAAGCACAGCCGCCTGTTTTCGGGTACACTGAGCCACGTTGAGGTACATCCGCGTGAAATTGTGCGTGAAGCGATAAAAGTGAATGCAGCGGGGGTGATCCTCGCGCATAATCACCCCTCTGGCTGTGCAGAACCGAGCAGAGCTGACAAAGAAATCACCGAACGCATTATCAAATGCTGTCAATTCATGGACATTCGTGTTCTGGACCATCTGATAATTGGCCGCGGAGAGTATATTTCTTTTGCAGAACATGGCTGGATTTAGGCTATTTCTCGCGATCCATCGGGATCTTTGTCTGTTCGGGACTTGAGCACACCGCCGAGTCAGCGTATACTACGCCACCTTTGAGAATCTCGGGTTTGGCATTTGGGCCTGGCAATCGAGAGTTCACTTAGAACTACGCGATGACCGGGCTGTAAAGCCTGACGAGGCGCCGATACCCCATACGAAGCTCGAGCTAATTTGATTTTTGGAGAATAGACATGTCCCGAGTCTGCCAAGTTACTGGCAAGCGTCCGGTGACCGGTAACAACCGTTCCCACGCACTGAACGCGACTAAACGCCGTTTCCTGCCGAACCTGCACTCTCACCGTTTCTGGGTTGAGAGCGAGAAGCGTTTTGTCACCCTGCGTGTATCTGCTAAAGGTATGCGTGTAATCGATAAGAAAGGCATCGATACAGTTCTGTCTGAACTGCGTGCCCGTGGCGAAAAGTACTAAGTACTTAAAGAGGAAATAAATCATGGCTAAAGGTATTCGCGAGAAAATCAAGCTGGTTTCTTCTGCTGGTACAGGTCACTTCTACACCACCACGAAGAACAAACGTACTAAGCCGGAAAAACTGGAACTGAAAAAATTCGATCCAGTTGTACGCCAGCACGTACTGTACAAAGAAGCTAAAATCAAATAATTTTAGCCTCCTTGTATTGAAAAACCCCGCAACTGCGGGGTTTTTTGCATTCTGCATCTCAACGGAGGAACCATGCCTGAATTACCTGAGGTAGAGACCAGCCGTCGCGGCATTGAGCCCCATCTGGTCGGCGCGACTATTCTTCATGCCGTCGTTCGCAATGGACGACTGCGCTGGCCGGTGTCCGATGAGATCCACGCGTTAAGCGACAAACCCGTCCTTAGCGTGCAGCGCCGCGCGAAATACCTGCTGCTGGAGCTGCCTGACGGCTGGATCATTATCCATCTTGGGATGTCCGGGAGCCTGCGCATCCTGACCGAAGAACTGCCTGCGGAAAAACACGATCACGTTGACCTGGTAATGAGCAACGGCAAAGTGCTCCGCTACACCGATCCGCGGCGCTTTGGCGCGTGGCTGTGGACGAAGGAGCTGGAAGGACACAACGTGCTGGCGCATCTGGGCCCTGAGCCGCTTTCAGACGCGTTTAATGCGGACTACCTGAAAGAGAAGTGCGCGAAGAAAAAGACCCCGATCAAGCCCTGGCTGATGGATAACAAGCTGGTGGTCGGCGTGGGGAATATTTACGCCAATGAATCGCTGTTCGCGGCCGGGATCCATCCCGATCGGCTGGCCTCGTCGCTGTCCGCGCAGGAGTGTGAGCTGCTGGTTCGGGTCATTAAAGCAGTGCTGCTGCGCTCGATTGAGCAAGGCGGGACCACCCTGAAGGATTTTCTGCAGAGCGATGGTAAACCAGGCTATTTTGCCCAGGAGCTGCAGGTGTATGGCCGTAAGGGCGAGCCATGCAGGGCATGCGGGACGCCGATTATTGCCACGAAGCACGCCCAGCGCGCCACGTTCTACTGCCGCCAGTGTCAGAAATAGAACTACTTTAGCTTTTCCATCAGCGCCAGGTGGACGTTATCCGGCAGGAAATGGGTAACGTCCCCGTGATGGCGCGCCACCTCTTTTACCAGCGTGGACGAGATAAACGACCACTCTTTTGACGGCATCAGGAATACGCTTTCCAGCTCCGGCATCAGGTGGCGGTTCATGTGCGCCAGCTGCATCTCATACTCGAAGTCTGCCACCGCGCGCAGGCCACGAATCAGAATATTGGCCTGCTGGGCGCGGGCGAAGTTCGCCATCAGATCGCTGAACCCGACAACTTCAACATTCGGCAGGTGCGAAATGGCGTCGGTGGCAAGTTGCACGCGCTCGTTGAGATCAAACATCGGCTTTTTGCTGGGGCTGGCGGCAATCGCCAGGATCACCTTGTCGAACATGCACGCTGCACGGGTAATGATGTCAAGATGACCGTTAGTGATCGGATCGAAGGTACCCGGATAAATCGCTTTTGTGCTCATGGCTCACGTTTTCTCTGAGTAGCCGCGGCAGAGCGCCCACAGCTCGGTGTATTTGTTGAAAGTATACTGGGCATTCACTACCGCCAGTAACCAGCCCTGCTTACCATCCAGCACGCCGCCGCGCAGCAGCAGCGTTTTCAGAAACGCGCCCAGCGTGTGGGTGAAGATTCCTGTCAGCGAGGCCTTCTTGCCGCGCTGGTGGCGTTCCTGCGCCCATGCGGTGGCATAGTTGAGCTGCTTTTGCTGGAAGCTGGCGAAATCACGGCAGGTCAGATGCAGCAAATCACCCGTCAGGGGGATGACCTGGGCGCCGTCGCAGGCCAGTGACTCATGGACAAGATTGTCGTTGTACTGAAAGCGCCCGCGCTCGTAGAGGCGCATTACGCGATCCGGATACCAGCCGCTGTGGCGCATGAAGCGGCCAAGGAAGTAGTTACGACGCGCGATACTGTATACGGCGCCAGGCTGGGGTGAGGAAAGCACCGCCTGAATGGCCTGCTGGAGTTCCGGGGTGACGCGCTCGTCGGTGTCGATCATCAGCACATAATCGCCCGTGGCGTGACCCTGCGCGCGCTGGCGCTGAATGCCGTAGCCCTGCCAGTCGGTATCGGTAAAGACTTTTGCGCCCGCAGCCCGGGCGATGTCCACCGTGTTGTCCGTGCTTCCGGAGTCGAGGATAACAATTTCGTCAGCCCAGGCGACGGAGGCCAGGCAGTCCGGAAGCAGGTCGGCGGCGTTTTTGGCGATCATGACGACCGACAGACGCGTAGACATTAGTGGCTCCGCTGAGGCAGATAAGGTTGCAGAAGCTGCAGCAGACGGGTGAGTGCGCCCTGGTTCTGGTGCAGCACTTCGACGGCGTGGCGACCGTACCACAGGCGGTAATCTTCATCCGTCAGAAGGGTCGATACTTCTTTGACGACCGAGTCCGCATCGGTCACGGTAATTAAACCATCGGCTTGCTGCAATTTAGCGCAGATATCTTTGAAGTTAAACGTGTGTGGACCCATCAGCACAGGAATGGCGTGGGCTGCTGGCTCCAGCGGGTTATGGCCTCCGCGCTCCACCAGGCTGCCGCCAACAAAAGCGAGGTCAGCAATGCCGTAGAGCAGCATCAGTTCGCCCATCGTATCGCCAATCACCACCTGGGTACTGCCGGAAGGGATCTCTCCGCTGCTGCGCAGGGTGAAGCTGAAGCCGCCTTTCTGCACCATTTCGCGGGCATCTTTAAAACGTTCGGGGTGACGAGGCACCAGAATCAGCAGTAGGTCCGGGAAGGTTTCCAGCAGCTTACGGTGCGCCTGCAGGATGATCGCCTCTTCGCCCTCATGAGTACTGGTCGCTATCCAGACCTGGCGACGCGGAGCCCACTGGCGGCGCAGCGTGATGGCGCGGGCGGCCAGTTCAGGGGTAACGGAAATATCGAATTTCAGGCTGCCGGTCACGGCAAGCTGGTTGCGCTTCAGGCCCAGGGAGATAAAGCGCGCCGCGTCTTCTTCGTTCTGCGCGGCAATCAGCGTGATTTTGCTTAGCAGGCGGCGCATAAATTTGCCCAGCTTGCCGTAGCCTTTCGCCGAGCGCTCTGAAAGGCGCGCGTTGGCAATCACCAGCGGAATTTTACGGGCATGCAGAGCGGAAATCATGTTCGGCCACAGCTCGGTTTCCATCACGATCACCAGCTTCGGGCGAACGGTATTCAGGAAACGATTCATAGCGCAGGGCAGATCGTAAGGGAGGTAGACGTGATGAACGTCTTTGCCAAACGCGGATAACGCGCGCTCTGAGCCGGTTGGCGTCATGGTGGTGACGGTAATCGGCAGAGACGGGTAGCGGTGGCGCAGAGCGCGAACCAGCGGGATCGCCGCCAGCGTTTCACCGACAGAAACGGAATGCAGCAAAATACCGTCCGGGGCGACTTTATTGCGGCAAAAGCCATAGCGTTCAGCCCAGCGTTTACGATACGCAGGCGCTTTACGGCTACGAAGCAACAGTCTCAGCCACACCAGTGGCTGAATGATATAGAGCAGGGCGGTATACAACAATTCCAAGCGATTATCCGTCTTTTTAGTTTCGGCGGGCAAATTCTAAGCATTTAAGCCAGGTAAAGCTATCTCTTATGCCAGATACCGTTTTAAACGGAAGTAGCGTCGGCCCAGGCGCCAGCGCAAACGCGGGCTTTTGGCACTTTTCCAGATAAGCTTCCAGATCCCGGTGTCGAAGAACTCTTTGATAATCATTGTTTTCTTTGTCTCATCCTTCATGTTGTCGAAGGTATGAATGATCCCCAGCCCCTCTTTGGCGATTTGCCAGTGGCAGGCGGGGATATTTTTCACTTTATCCGGGTAACGCTGGTTAATGGCATCAAGCATCTGCAGGATTTTCATGTAGTGGCGCGCGGAGCGAATCAGCGTGTCGTCATTATCCGGCGTATGCGATACCGAGGCAGAGTGAATGTAGTAGTCATAAAAGCGTTCATTGGTGTACTGAACGCGCTCTGCGGCAAGCAGCACCTCGGTAGTCCATGGGATATCCTGATGGCGCAGGCCGGGTTCGAAATGGAAACTGTGTTTACGAATAAAATCGTGGCGATAGATATTAAGCCAGGTCACGTGCAGGAACTTACGTGAATCCAGCGCCATCTTTAACCATGCCGGGCCCGTCATAACGCCCGTTGAGGCGAGTTTATCCTCGGGGAAGATAGGTCGAGACGGTTTCTTATCATTTTCCCAGACGTAGTTGCCGTTGCAGGTGGCGACATCCAAATCCTGCGTGACGGCCATATCCAGCAGACGCTGGTACATGCCAGGTTTGAAGACGTCATCAATATCCGGGAAAGAGAGATACTGACCGGTTGCAACGGCCAGGCCGGTATTTCGCGCAATGGAAACGCCCTGGTTTTGCTGTTCAATCACCTGCATCTGCGGCAGTTTTTCACGCCAGCTTTCGACGATCTGCATCGAGCGGTCAGTTGAGCCATCATTGACAATAATGACTTCCATGCTGTCGATGCGTTGATTCACAAGGCAGGTAAAGAACTGATCCAGAAAAGCTTCGCCGTTATAAACGGCAACCACCACGCTTAACAATGGCGCTGAATTTTGCATAAGAAACCTGATTATTTTTGATTGTCGACCAAAGCAATGTACTGCTGGCAAATGGCATTGATACCGAACGACGCAATCGTTGCATCGCCAACAACCGGCGGGGCGGTATAAATATCTACCAGGGTTTTTGCCAGTGACGCGTCATTTAGCTCTGCCAGCCCGCGCGCTAAGGCGCCGGTGAGGATTTCTGCGGGGCCACCCGGACAATTGGTACTGACCGGTGGCGTCTGGCAGATAATGGATTCCACCAGCACATTACCAAAACCTTCGCAGTCAGAACTTAACACTAAGAGGCGTGCCCCTTTAATCCAGGGGTAGGGATTGGAGTCGAAGGGACGGAAAACCGTCTTGTCTTCAATACCCAGGTCGCGGGCAAGCTGTTTGAGCTTTTGAATTTTGGCTTCGGAGCCATTGCCCATCATGACAAGCGTAGTGTCGAGCTGGCTCTGTGCGAACGCGCGTAAAAGACGGTCGTGGCGTTTGTGTTCATGGAAGCGGCCGACATGGATGATGTAATCCTTCCCTTGCATCTCGAAGGGGGCATCCGCCAGACGCTGAATTTCAGGGATATCAAAAGGATTGTGGATAACCGCTTTACGCCGGAGTTTCAGAGCCAGGGTCTCGGAAAGGTCTTTCAGCACGGCGCCTGAGACGGCGACAACGTTTCGGTTTTCGTAGGTATGACGAATTTTAAGATGCTTAAACCAGCGCGAAAGCCCGCTGCGATGGCGAAGATAGGAGAAAGAGAACATGCCATGCACGCAGAACCAGACTTTTTCACGCTCCAGCGCGCGGCAGTGCGCCACAATGCGGTCAGTTTTGTGCAGATGAGAGAACACAACGTCAAATTTTCCGCTGCGCTCAGCCCGCTCAATTGCCTGATCCAGCAGGCGGGCTCGGCGTGGGATCTCCGTCAGCTTGCGCCACGGTTTTTTGCAGGTATCCTGAACCACCTGATAATCAATGCCTTCCGGGATGGCGTAATCACACACTTTCCGCAGGGAGAAAAGGGAGACCTGATGCCCCATTTCCGTTAATCCGCTGGAAAGTGTAAGAACTGTTTTTTCAGCTCCCCCACCGGGTAAACCATCAATAATCATTAGGATGCGCATTTTTAATCCAGTAATTTTTGATAAAGCGAAATAAGCTGACTTGACAGTTTTTCGGGGGTGGCGTCTTTTACCCGTTCACGTGCCGCTTGCCCCAGCGTGTTATTTTTTCCCAGAGAAGGAGTGGCTGCAATTGCCTCCTTCAATGTGTTGATATCCAGGGCGTCACAATAAAATCCGTTCTGGCCTTGCTGAATAAATTCAGCGCCTCCGCAACTCTCTGAAGTAATGACGGGCAAGCCGCAGGCCATCGCTTCAAGAATGACGTTTGGAAAGGGATCATACAGCGTTGGCAACAGTAAACCATCGGATAGCTGATAAAAAGGCAGCGTTTCTTTTTGCATCCCCAGGAAACGGATTTGCCCTTCGCAGCCCAATGAACGGGCGAGGTCACGATAACGATGTTCTGCTTTATCCTGTCCAACCACAATCAGCCAGGCTGAAGTTCCTGCGATAGCGCGTATGGCGCTGGCCAATCCTTTTCGTTCAAATCCCGATCCTACAAAACAGAACACCACGGCATCGGCTGGCAAACCAAATTGCTGACGCAGCGCGGCACGCTGTGCTTCCTGGGCCGGAACGAAGCGGCTGGAATCAATTGAATTATAAATCACATGTATCTTTTTTGCGTCAAGATCAAAGTCTTCGACGATTTCGCGTTTGATCATCTCCGCATTACAGATAACCGCTTTCAGCTCTGGCGCCTGGTACATTTCACGCTCGGCGTGCATCACGTAGCGGTGATAGCGGTCGACCATCAGCATTTTCGCGCGCCAGGCGGGCAGGATGCGCGCACGCTGTAGCAGCCAACGGCGATGAACGCCATCGCCAGCGCGGTAGATATCACAGCCCGGAATCCGCTCGTGGCTTTGCACAATATCAAACTGCTGTTGCTGCCACAGCGCGCGGGCAGCATGGGCAAACCCGCGTTCGCGGCTAATTCGGCCCCATTTGCGCGGGTCGCAAATATGGATATGCCAGTCGTCCTGTCTCTCGCCCTGCCATTCACGCGTAATGACGTTGAGTTCAAGATTCTGATTGCTCAGCGCGGTGAGCGCACGTGAAACGAAGCGCTCCGCTCCGCCATCAGGGCGATACTTTTGGCGAACAATCGCCAGACGATGGTGTTTCATGACAAATATCTCCTTGCAGCGGAGACGACAGCATCAACAGGAATGGCGTCGAGATAGCGTTCTTTCGTTTTGGTATCAATAGCGTCGGGATCGGGAAGGGGACCGTAGTCGCCAGCCCAGATGACTTCACCGTTGACTTGCCATGGAGACCAAAACGTCAGTTTGGAAGGGCCAAACAGCGCCACGCAGGGCGTCTGCAGCGCGGCGGCCATGTGCATCGGAACGGAGTCAACGCCAATAAAAAGACACGCGTGGTCGATGAGTGAGGCCAGCTGGCGCAACGTTAGCTGTCCCGCCAGCGAGACGACCCCCGTTTTCGGTGAGGCGGCGAGTATGCGATCTATCATCGCCAGCTCTTTTTTATCCGGCCCGGCCGTGAGTACAACGGTATGCCCATCCTGCTGCAGCGCGGTGATGGTTTGCGCCATTTTGCTTTCATCCCAGCATTTGAAGAACCAGCGTGATGTCGGCTGAATGACGATGTAGTTATCGCCCACTCCTTTTTGCACCAGCTGCTGGCGGGCGTGGTGCCAGTCTTCTGCGCTGTAGGCCATGGTAACAGCTGGCTCAGGCGCGACCTGTAATGGTGACAGAATGGAGAGATTTTGTTCGACGGTGTGCAGGGATTTGTGGTTTGCAACAGAGACTAAATCGCTATGACAGAAACGCCAGAATGGATTGTTGCGTTTGTTAAAGGCGAATCCGAGGCGAACCGGCGCACCGGTGAAACGGGTGACGATAGCGCTACGCCACTGATCGGCAAGATTTATCACCAGATGATAATGTTGCTTTCGTAACGCGCAGAGCAGCTGCCACTCCTTTTGAAGGTGCTTTAGCGTGCCCAGCTGCTTCCATTTACGATCGATTCCATAAATAGTGCCAATCGTCGGGTGAGCGGCGAGCATATCGCGCGTTTCTTCATACAACAGCACGTCAATTTGCGCTTGTGGCCATTTTTGACGTAATGAATCAATGACGGGGGTGGTCAATAACATATCGCCATGATGGCGGAGTTTGATCAGTAGAATGCGCAAATCAGGCGTGTCAGGTAAGTTATTCATCATCATCTTATCGGCGTTGTACTGTTGGCAATTCTAATAGACCTGGTAGCGACTTGCACTCTTTCTCCATAATCTCAGGAATTTCCCAGGAAGGGTTTACTCAGGCTTTGGAGAGTGCGTAACATAGCGCTAACTTCCCTGTCATGCGGACTCATTATGAAAAAACCAGCGTTTATCATCACGATTGATACTGAGGGCGATAATCTCTGGCAGAATCACCGCGTCATTAAAACGGAAAATGCGCGCTATCTGGCCCGGTTCCAGGCCCTCTGTGAGCGTTTTGGTTTTAAGCCCGTATGGCTGACAAACTATGAGATGGCAATCGAGCCCGTTTTCATTGAATTCGCCAGGGACGCGATCGCTCGCGGTCAGGGGGAGGTGGGTATGCACCTTCACGCATGGAATAGCCCACCTGAGCACGATCTCACGGGAGATGACTGGCGCTGGCAACCGTATCTGATTGAATTTTCAGACGAGGTGATGCGTGAGAAAGTGCTGTTCATGACCCGTCTGCTGGAAGAGACATTCCAGACCAAAATGCTGAGCCACCGCGCCGGGCGTTGGGCATTTGATAGCCGCTATGCAAAATTGCTCGTTGAACTGGGCTACCAGGTTGATTGCTCCGTGACGCCACGCGTGAACTGGCGCAATGCGAAAGGTGCTCCGCAGGGCAATGGCGGAACGGATTATCAGCATTTCCCCGACCACGCCTATTTTATGGATTTAGATACTATTTCCCGGGCGGGAAATAGTCCCTTACTCGAAGTGCCGATGAGCATTCAGTATAAACATCCGGCCTGGTTGAACACGATCAAGCAAGGCTATGATCGTCTGCGCGGGAAATACCGCTCTCCGTCCGTAAACTGGTTGCGACCGTCCGGCGGCAATGCGGCGCAGATGATTCAGGTCGCGCAGCAGTGCCTGTCGCGGGGAAATGACTATGTGGAGTTTATGCTTCACTCGTCTGAATTTATGCCAGGCGGAAGTCCGACCTTTAAAGATGAGGCGGCGATTGAAGGTTTATATCAGGATTTAGAAGCGCTTTTTAGCTGGCTATCCGATAAGACGGTGGGGATGACGCTGGCGGAGTTTTATCAATACAAGAAAAAATAATGCCCGGCTGGCGGGCATTATCTCTTATTGATGTTGTCTGGTTTGCGAGAAGGGAGTACTCAATGCAAACAGAGTAACAAAGAATATTAGGGCTTCTGAGCTCAATAAAATGACGTCCGTCAGGCCATAGAGTAATAAAAGAAGCATCGTTGTCAGCAGCAGGCCATTTCGGTTTTTAAGCGCGTAAGCGATCATCGAAACGAAGAAAAAGAGTAATATCGCCAGACCCGGAAGCCCCTGCAGAGAGTATTTTTCGATAAATTCATTGTGCAGATGTATCCTGATATACTCGAGTGCGGATACGAGGTGCGGGTGCCCCTCTTGAACATAATGCTGTGACCATACCGCGCGATCTTCGATTGACTGTCCCAGTGGGTGGGCCAGACCGTTCTGAAGACCCACTGTCCACATGGAAAAACGCGCCCCGAGTGACGTGGCGTCGATGCCTTGTTGGTAGATTGCAAATTCCCTTTGCGTTTGATCTATCTTAGGCGAGATCAACGGTTTGTAGCTAACGATAATAATGCCCGCCACAACACATAAGAAAATCAGCATTGATTTAAGGTGAATTCTTCTGAAATGGTAAAGGGTCAGCACAATCGCCATAAGCAAATACAGCCCCATGGCAGCACGCGTCCCTGTCAAAAGAATAACGAACCAGGAAATTAATACGGTGAGACCCGCTACAACATACAATTTTCTGTTTTTCTGAAGATAAAGACTGTATATGAGCGCCAGCGACAGTACAGAGTATACATAGGCTGACACGGTCGCACGATTTATGGCCATCTCGATACGCCCCATTCCCTGGCAGGCCTGCCATAAGCCATAGACCGTGGCAAGGATGAGTCCCGCGCCAGAGGCGTATAAGAAGTATTTCTGAAATGATTCTTTATCAATATACGATTTGAACAGATCAAGATAAAAAACGAGAATGCTCGCTAATATCAGTTTCTTACTGGCACCCAGATAATCGCTGTAAGTGTTTAAACCTTCGCTATGGTATTCGTACACCATATACCAGACAAGATTGAGTAGCCCAATCAGCAATATGGGGAGCGCGATTGAAAAGGGGCGCAGGGTGATTTTTTTATATTCGCAAGCTAAGCCGATAATGCTGGCATAAACCGCAATATAGAAAAATTCGCGTTGTTTACCTGAGCTCAGCAGCACCAGTGCAAACGAAATGAGGCTCAAAATCAGCGTCAGCTGATAGAGCCGCAGTTTTACTTTTTCCATAATGCCTCAATGACCCTTTTTTTGTAGCTGAAACGTACATCTCTGGAGAAGAAAAAAGAGAAAGAATAAAGTGCGTTTACCCGCGCCTTAACCTGTTTGAGTTGCTGGTCGGTCAAATGTTTTCGATGGTTACTGTAAATATCAAACCAGTGGCAATTAACCAGATGCCTGAATGATTGCGGGAAGGTGTTTTCCATCTGTAAGGTGCATTCAACCAGCGTAGCGATTTTGCTGGCGTCAAGACGGCTCGACAAACTGTCGCTGCGTTTGATGTAAAAATAGTGTCCCTGACGCTGAAAGAAGATTTTACGCGATTGCATCAGCATACCGGGAAATACCGCGAAATCTTCATAGCAGACCATAGACGGGATCGGGTTGCTTGCATACAGCTTGCGGTGGATGAATTGCCCGATCAGATGCGCCTGAAAATCTTTGTGCTGCAGGAAACGCTTTATTGCATCATTTTGCGATAATGAGACGGGCGTGAATCCCTGCCAGGCGGAGGTGATTTTCCGCATATCGCGTATTTCCAGCAGGCGCGTCAGCAACATATCAGGACGCTCTGCTTTCAGGAAGGCGACGGCATCCCGGATGCTACCCGGCTTTAACAGATCGTCGCTATCAAGCATCGTGATGTAATCGCCTGACGCCAGCGAGACTGCGCTGTTTCGAACATGCCCTACGTTACGGTACTCAACGTATTGGCATTGCGCATGCGGAAGCTTTGGCAACCACGCCTCAATAATATCCTGTGTGGAATCGTTGGAACTGTCATTAATGATAATAACTTCTACATCATCGCCTGCATTCTCAATCGCGTTTTGCAGACTTTCCAGCGTGGCGTGAAGCGTGTTTTCGGCATTATGTGCGGCAATAATGATGCTGAGAAAAGCCATAGTAATTAGTTCCCCTGAGCATCAAAGGCAGATTTTGCTGTTGGTAGCCCGCAAATGAAATGTTTGAGTTCGTCCAGCGATTCATCTGTTACCGCGAAGAGTTCTTCCCGGCCTTGCGGGAAATAATAACGAGTTTCAAAAACATACGAGCAAATATTATCATCGTTGCCAATCAGCAACACGTTGCCAAGCGGGCGCTGCTCGTAGTGACAGCACGGACCGAACAGTAAGACGACCGGCACGCCAACCGCATCGGCGATGTAGACATTCCCCGAGTCGGAGGCGATATAACAATCCATTTTAGAAATTGACCACGGAAGCTCTTCAAGCGAGATCTTGCCAATCAGATTAATAAAGTTGGGTAGTTCACCGTAAGCGCGGGTGATGTCATCCATCCAGGACTGTTCATTTGGGGCGCCAAAGACATAAAACTCGCAGGGCAGGTCGGCGAGACGATCGGCAATTTGCTTCCAGATGACAGGCGGAACGGTTTTGGCTTTATTCCCGGCGGCGATACTGATGCCAATGCGGACCGCGCCGGGTTTATCAAGGATCGCCGGATAAGTCGCGGGTTTAAATAGTGGCTTTGTGGCGTGCTTTGGAGAGTCTTGCCAGGTCAGAGCGCGGTCGGCCAGCTTAAGATAGTCAGTGACTGTTAACGTTTTTCTACCGTGGTTAACCGTACCATTGGCCGTTGAATAGAAAATCCCGTGATACCACCTGCGCGTGTAAGTGCTTAAGAATTGCTTGTTTTTGGCGTTACAAACGGAGGCGAAAAAAAGATTCACGCTGTTAGGCTGCAGAAGGTAGACGTTGTCATAGCGGTTCATGATCCTGCAGGCGAAACAGAGCTTACGCCACAGGTTACGCTTATGCTGCTCGATAAAATAAATCTCTTCGACCGTCTCGTCGTGCTTCGCCAGCGCACCCACGCTGCGGCTGATGAGCACGTCGCTTTTTTGCAGCCAGGCCAGAAGAGGCGTTGCATTAACAAAATCACCGATTTTGGCTGTCTGAATGACCAGGTTTTTCCCTGTCTCTTTGCGAAACAGCTTCCGGATAAGCTTCACCGGAAAGAGTAAAATCAGCAGAAATACGTAACTCATGGGTTAAATATCCCTGTTGGAAAGCCAACGGCTACCCTGTAAAAATGAAAAAATCGCATCTGCGCTGATATCCTTCGTTTGCTGAGTCGGGCTGACCATCTGATGCTGGTTTTTGCCATAGCCCCCGATCAGGCCGGGATCGGTCGGGCCAAAAAGGGTGATATTTGGGCGATCCAGCGCCGCGGTTAAATGGCTTAAACCCGTATCCACGGAAACAACGGCGTTAGCGCCTGCCAGCTCTGCGGCAACCTGCGCCAGCGTGAGTTTGGGTAACACCTCGACGTAGGAAAAGCCTGCTGCCAGACGCGCCGCACGCTGCCGCTCATGCTCAGCGCCCCACGGGAGTTTAATATGGATACCGGAGGGTTGCATTAGTTCAATCAGCCTTCGCCAGTGCGTTTCCGGCCAGTGCTTATCGTCGCGCGTTGTGGCATGCAGAAAGACAAGATAAGGCTGAGCACAGGGATCTGTATTGCGCAAAAAGTGCTGCGCAATGGCGTAGTCGCCCTGCGCTTCCGGTTTCGCATAGCCGAGGCTTTTCGCAAACAGCTCGCGGGTGCGTTCTACGGCGTGTTGCTGCTTTGCGATGTGGTGGCGGCGGTTATAGAACAGACTCGCCAGCGGTTCGCGGGCGGTGTGCCAGTCCATGCCGTGCTTTACGCCGTGCGCCAGACGCGTGACCAGCGCCGCGCTTTTCACCAGCCCCTGCGCGTCGATAATCGCGTCGTAACGCTGCGCCTGCACCGTTTCACGGAAGGCTTTACGCTCGGCTTTAATCGGCGCGGAGAACCACGCTTTGCGCCAGCGGCGAATCGCGACCGGGATCACGCGGTCAACCGCTTCATGCCAGGTGGGGATCTGCGCGAAGCCTTCTTCTACCACCCAGTCAAAACGGATGCCGGGAATGGCCCGCATGGCGTCCGTCAGCGACGGTAGCGTATGCAGCACATCACCCATTGAGGAGGTTTTAACGATCAATACCCGCATCCGTTATCCTTCTTCGCTCAACAGCAGTTCGTTGAGCTCTTCGAGAACGCGCTGCGGCGTTATGTCGATCAGGCTCTGATGGTAACCTTCAGCGGCATCGCCTTTGCGTACCTTGTGGTAGCCGGTGATCAAACGGATTACGCGCGCTTTGTGCGACAGCGGCGGCGTGAAGTCCGGGCTGCTTGGGCCATACAGCGCAACCAGCGGACGATCCAGCGCGGCGGCGACGTGCATCAGGCCAGAGTCATTGCTAACTACGGCTTTACAGGCGGCAATCAGGATAACCGCCTGTTCAAGCTGCGTTTCTCCAGCCAGGTTGCGGCACCAGGCCTGTTGCTCGGTGCTCAGCGTGGCGAGAATTTCGTTGCCCGCCTCGTGATCTTTCGCGGAGCCAAACAGCACAATCTGGTAGCCCTCGTCGATCAGCTGTTTCGCCAGTTCGGCGTAGTGGTAGTGCGGCCAGCGTTTTGCCGGGCCAAATTCTGCGCCGGGGCAGAAGCCAATCATCGGGCGTTCGGACGAAAGGCCAAACGCGTTGCAGATGTGGGATTTTTCCCCGTCGTTAACCTGAAGCTGCGGCCACAGTAGCGGCTGCGGCAGATCTTTCGCGCTGCGCATCACCCCTTTGTCGTAGGCCAGCGCCACGTAGCGCTCCACCATCAGCGGCCAGGCCGCTTTATCCAGCACCCGCGCGTCGTTCAGCAGACCGTAGCGCATTTCGCCGCGCCAGCCGGTACGGTGTGGAATGCCCGCAAAGAAGGGCACAAGGGCGGATTTAAAGGAGTTTGGCAGCACGTACGCACGGTCATAGCGCTTCTCGCGCAGGCTATGACCGAGCTTGCGGCGTTCGCCGATTTCCAGCGCCCCGTGGCCGAGCGGCATCGGGATCGCCTCGTTTACTTCCGGCATACGCGATAACAGCGGACGGCACCAGGCGGGTGCCATCACGTCGATTATCGCCTGGGGATAACGCGCCTTGAGCGTGCGATAGAGACTTTGCGACATCATCATGTCGCCCACCCATGACGGGCCGATCACCAGAATCTTCATACTTACGCGTCGCGGTTCAGCCAGGCCATATATTCCGTTACGCCTTCGGCAACGGTCTTGAACGGCTTGTCGTAGCCCGCGGCGCGCAGGTTGGTCAGGTCGGCCTGCGTGAACGCCTGGTAGCGGCCTTTCAGCTTATCCGGGAACGGAATGTACTCGATGCTGCCTTTCTTATGGTATGCCAGCGTTGCGTCAGCCACCGCCTGGAAGGATTCCGCGCGGCCCGTGCCCAGGTTGAAGATGCCGGACACGCCGTTCTCCCAGAACCACAGGTTTACGGCTGCAACGTCGCCTACGTAGACGAAGTCGCGCTTGAAGCCGTCGCTGCCTTCGAACAGTTTCGGGCTTTCACCGTTATTCAGCTGGGTGTTCAGGTGGAACGCCACGCTCGCCATGCTGCCCTTGTGCCCTTCGCGCGGCCCGTAAACGTTGAAGTAGCGGAAGCCGACAATCTGCGAGTTCGCTTCCGGCAGGATCTGACGCACGTACTCGTCAAACAGGAACTTGGAGTAGCCGTAGACGTTCAGCGGCTGCTCATATTCGCGGGACTCGATGAAATCAGAAGTGCGGCCGCCATAGGTTGCCGCAGACGAGGCATACAGGAATGGAATTTCACGCTCCAGGCAGTAGTGCAGGAGCTCTTTAGAGTACTGATAGTTGTTATCCATCATGTACTTGCCGTCCCACTCGGTGGTGGAAGAGCACGCACCTTCGTGGAAGATGGCTTCGATCTCGCCGAACTCTTCACCCGCCATAATCTGGATAAGGAAGTCTTCTTTATCCATGTAGTCAGCGATGTTCAGATCCACCAGGTTAACGAACTTGGTGCCGTCTTTCAGGTTGTCCACCACCAGAATGTCGGTGATGCCCTTATCATTGAGAGCCTTGATAATGTTGCTGCCGATAAAGCCCGCGCCGCCGGTAACGATGATCATAACTGTAACCTTTGAAGTGTTGAGCCCGGGGACAATCCCGGACGCTAATATTCATATCATATCATCACAATGCCCGGTCTTCAGCCATTCACCGATATGCAGCAGGGGTACACGTGATTTATGCTGCAAAAACGAGAAGAGATACGGCGTCATCTCGTCATGAACTATAGGTTTGGGTAATATGTGCCAAAATTTGCCGAGTCTGGAGAATTGCAATGCGTGGTGATTTTTACAAACAGTTAAACAGCGACCTCGACACCGCACGTGCGGAAGGGTTGTTCAAAGAAGAGCGTATTATCACGTCTGCCCAGCAGGCGGATATCACCGTTGCCGACGGCAGCCATGTGATCAACTTTTGCGCGAACAACTACTTAGGTCTTGCGAATCACCCTGAGCTGATTGCCGCCGCGAAAAACGGCATGGACACCCACGGCTTCGGCATGGCCTCCGTGCGCTTCATCTGCGGTACCCAGGATAGCCACAAGCAGCTTGAGCAAAAGCTGGCAAACTTCCTCGGAATGGAAGACGCGATTCTGTACTCCTCCTGCTTCGACGCCAACGGCGGTCTGTTTGAAACCCTGCTCGGCGCAGAAGATGCGATTATCTCCGACGCCCTGAACCACGCCTCCATCATCGACGGTGTTCGCCTGTGTAAAGCGAAGCGTTTCCGCTACGCCAACAATGACATGGTTGAGCTGGAAGCGCGGCTCAAAGAGGCACGCGAAGCGGGTGCCCGCCACGTACTGATCGCGACCGACGGCGTGTTCTCCATGGACGGCGTGATCGCCAACCTGAAGGGCGTGTGCGACCTGGCGGATAAATACGACGCGCTGGTGATGGTCGATGACTCCCACGCGGTCGGTTTTGTCGGTGAAAACGGCCGCGGCTCCCATGAATACTGTGACGTGATGGGCCGCGTGGACATCATCACCGGTACGCTGGGCAAGGCGCTCGGCGGCGCGTCCGGCGGCTATACCGCTGCGCGCAAAGAGGTGGTTGAGTGGCTGCGCCAGCGCTCCCGCCCGTACCTGTTCTCCAACTCCCTGGCGCCAGCCATTGTGGCCGCCTCCATCAAAGTGCTGGAGATGGTGGAGTCTGGCGCCGAGCTGCGCGACCGACTGTGGGCAAACGCCCGTCTATTCCGCGAAAAAATGAGCGCCGCAGGGTTCACCCTGGCCGGCGCTGATCACGCGATCATTCCGGTGATGCTGGGCGACGCAGTTGTGGCGCAGCAGTTTGCCCGTGAGTTGCAGAAAGAAGGGATTTACGTCACCGGGTTCTTCTTCCCGGTGGTACCAAAAGGTCAGGCGCGTATCCGCACCCAGATGTCTGCGGCGCATTCGCCTGAACAAATTGAGCGTGCGGTGGAAGCCTTTACCCGCATCGGCAAACAGCTGGGCGTAATTGCCTGAGGACGTGTGATGAAAGCGTTATCCAAACTGAAAGCGGAAGAAGGGATTTGGATGACCGACGTGCCGGAGCCGGAAGTCGGTCATAACGATCTGCTGATCAAAATTCGTAAAACCGCCATCTGCGGTACTGACGTTCACATCTACAACTGGGATCAGTGGTCGCAAAAAACCATTCCTGTCCCAATGGTTGTCGGTCACGAATATGTTGGTGAAGTGGTCGGCATCGGCCAGGAAGTCAAAGGCTTTAGCATTGGCGATCGCGTCTCTGGTGAAGGCCATATTACCTGCGGTCACTGCCGTAACTGTCGCGGTGGCCGTACGCACCTGTGCCGCAACACCGTCGGCGTGGGCGTAAACCGTCCGGGCTGCTTCGCGGAATACCTGGTGATCCCGGCGTTTAACGCCTTCAAAATCCCGGATAATATCTCTGACGATTTGGCCTCTATCTTCGACCCGTTCGGCAACGCGGTACACACCGCGCTCTCCTTCGACCTGGTAGGTGAAGACGTGCTGGTCTCCGGCGCCGGCCCAATCGGCATTATGGCGGCAGCCGTGGCGAAGCACGTGGGCGCACGCAACGTGGTGATCACCGACGTGAACGAATACCGCCTGTCGCTGGCGCGCAAAATGGGCGTCACCCGCGCGGTGGATGTCTCGAAAGAGAGCCTGACCGACGTGATGGAAGAGTTGGGTATGACCGAAGGCTTTGACGTGGGTCTGGAGATGTCCGGCGCGCCGCCAGCGTTCCGCACCATGCTGGACACCATGAACCACGGTGGCCGTATTGCGATGCTGGGCATTCCGCCGTCAGATATGTCCATCGACTGGAACAAAGTCATCTTCAAAGGGCTGTTCATCAAAGGCATCTATGGCCGCGAGATGTTCGAAACCTGGTACAAGATGGCAGCGCTGATCCAGTCCGGCCTGGATCTGTCCCCGATTATCACTCACCGTTTCTCCATCGATGAGTTCCAGCAGGGCTTCGACGCGATGCGTTCCGGCCAGTCAGGGAAAGTGATCCTGAGCTGGGATAAGTAAACAAAAAGGGGCCTCAGGCCCCTTTTTTACTGATTCTTTTTCTCTTCGTCCGTCAGGTAGCGCACCTTGCGGGTATAGTCCTGCCCTTTGAACAGCAATTTGTTATCCGGCGATTCCAGATACTTCTGCCATTCGGAAAGCGGGAAACCCCCGTGCGCGCCAATCACCTCTTTCGGCACAACGGCTTCCTGACCGCCGATCTTCTTGGAGACCGGCCAGTTCATCCAGTCGCCCAGATTAACTGTTTTTACATCCAGCATGTCCAGCAGCGCGGCGAGCGGCAGCTGATCGGTCGGCGGCTGCGTGTCGTCCATCAGCTCCCAGGTATCCTGGAACAGCGTCAGCCACAGCGGGCAGATGCGACGCCAGGTCTTTTTGGTTGCGGCAAGAAACGCGCCGTTAACGTGATCGACCAGATACGGGCGCACCGTTTCTTTGTAATATGCCGGCACTTTTTCTGCGGGGGCGCCGTCCAGCTTGGCGATCATTTTGCCCTGACGGAAGCTGGAGTAGATGTGCATATCGGCCATGTTGATCTGGGGCATCTTCAGCAGGTTGAGATCGGAGTCGATCATCAATACGCCTTCTCCGCGCGCCTGAAGCGGAGCGTTAAGCTTCACCAGACGGCTGAGGTAGATTTGCTTATAGCGGTACCCCTCTTCACGTTTTGGCAGCGTGAGGGTCACAACGCGGGTTTTTGGCGGCAGTTCGCCGAAAGCGGATTCAGGCTGATCGCTGACGATAACAATCTCGCTGACGTCGGTGGCGTAACGCTCTGCAAAGGTCGCTGATAATAACGCCTCTTCGATAAAATCCGCGCCCGTACAAGGGATCACGATGGAATCAACCGCAACGAGATCGCGCGTGACCGGAAGGGAAGCGTACGGAATGTTATGACGCCCGGTAATGTGGCGGTAGCGAGCATTCAGGAATTTAAACATGTTCTTCTCGTTTGGTTATTGCGCGCCAAGAACGGCCTCGACACCGTTAACATAGCTTTCAATGGCATACACGTTGCAGACATTCTGGTGCGCGGCTGCGGCGAGCCGGGCGCGCAGAGCAGGATCCTGCCAGATATTATCCAGATGTTGAGCAAGTTGCGACACATCGCTCCACGGGAACAGCAGCCCGGTCGACTCATGGTCGATCAATTCTGCCGTGCCGGTTACCTTTGAGCCAATCACCGGAATATTCAGCAACATTGCCTCCAGCACGACGCGGGGCAAACCTTCGCTCTTCGAAGCCAGAATAAACGCATCAAAGGTGGCGAGATAGTCAAAAGGCGTGTTCTGGAAACCGGTAAAAATGATGTGCTCAGCAATCCCCAGCGCGTCAGCCTGCGCCGTCAGCGCGCCGCGTTCAGCACCTTCGCCGACCAGCACCATTTTCCATTTCGCCTGCGGGTGCTTCTGGCTGAACTTTGCAAGCGCCTCCAGAGTATGGTGGTTGGACTTGCGAGGGATAAGCGACCCAATGCTGCCGAACACAAAGGTGTCGTCATCGATGTTCAGACGCTGGCGCATGGCGCGTCGGTCAGGTAAAGGCTGGTGGATGTCGATGGCATTATTGACCGTCGTACACAGTTCGGGCCGGACGCCATGCTGAAGCAACACGCGTTCAACGCCGTGCGAAACCGCGATGATTTTTGTGGCGTGGGCATTCACCAGCTTCACCAGCGGCGGGGTCAGCACCGGTTCAATCCGGCAATGCTGAATTATCCGCGCATGCAGGTTCGCGCCCGCCAGATAACCCTCTTCGTTAGAGCCCGGCTGATTGTTCATGTACAGCGTATCGAAACCGCCTTCCCTGAAAATCGTCTCGATCTTGCTGACGTTGGGCCGGATGCGCCAGAGCGTATCAATATGTCGGGTAAATACCTTGCGGGCGCTGCGCGAGAAAAATAGCAGGCTGCGGCCCAGCTCTTTCGCAACCTTCGCCCATCCGGGCTGCTTTTGCTGCGGAATGACAATTAACGGGATGCCAATGCCGTTCAACACCTGGCCGATGGTTTGTCCTTCGGCCCGGCTGTAATCACTGTAAAAACAACAGGTAATATCGAACTTCTCGCGGTTAATCCGCTTCAGAAGCTCGAGCATGCTGTTGGTGCCTCCTCCCCACTCTTTACCGGTATCGAGGAGCAGAATTTTGTGTCGCTGTGGCATCTTTCTACCTTAATCGCCTGTCACTGGGATTGGTTCGCTGAGACTTTTTTACCCCATCCCTGCCACTGGTGCTGGAAGTACTGCACCAGCGTACTTTGGCCCACGCTTTCGCTGATGACCGCAAAGAAGCGGGTTGCATGCACCGGCTCGAGCGGCTTTTTCAGCGCGCAGTTCTTCACGCCGCGGAACGGATTACGCGGCTGCGTTGCCGGAGGTTGAGCGCTCTCCGGACGAGACGTGTCTACCTGCGGTTCATTGAGCAGATCGCTCGGGCGTACCAGCGTGATATCGGCGGGTAAGGTCGGCAGCATTTGCTGCAAAACGCGAACGGTAGACGGATGCGGGTGCCCGATGGCAATCGCCGAACCGTTACGGCGCGCCAGCTGTACCGCGCGGTTGAACTGCACGCGGATATCCGCTTCGTTCTGGGAGTCGTCCAGGAAGACTTTGCGCTTGATGACCTTCACCCCCGTACCCTGAGCGGCACGCATCGCCTGGCTGTTGCCAATGGTCATGCTGTCGAGGAAATAGAGATTGTAACGCTCCAGCGCCTGCATCACCTTCAGCATACCGTACAGGCTGGAGGTCATCGCGCTACCCATATGGTTGTTCAGACCCACGGCATACGGCACCTTGTTATAGGCGTCGCGGATGATGCGCTCGATCTCATCGCTGCTCATATCCGGGCGCAGGGTGTCTTTTTCCAGCGGCTGCTTGCTGAGCGGTGCCATCGGAAGATGGATGAGGACCTGGTGGCCGCTATTGTGCGCTTTGGTCGCCATTTCATGCGCGTGAGGCGCATTCGGCAGGACGGCGACGGAGATGGCTGACGGCATCGCCAGCACCTGATTTTCATAGTGTGGTCGATAACCGAAGTCATCAATCACGATGGCGAGTTTACCTGCATATACCGGTGCAGCCAGCGCCAGTGCGCTGACGACGGAGAGAACCATTCGACGAAATTGAAGCAAAACTTATCTTCCCAACCACGGCTGTGGATTGACCGCCTGACCCTGACGACGAATTTCGAAATAGAGTGACGGGCGGCCCTGACCGCCACTGCTGCCCACAAGGGCGATGGGTTGGCCGGCGCGCACCTGGGTGCCGACGCTGACCAGCGCGCTCTGGTTGTAGCCGTAAAGACTCATGTCGCCTTTACCATGCTCGACCACCACCACCAGCCCGTAACCCTGCAGCCAGTCGGCCAGAATCACGCGGCCATCGGCGATGGCTTTCACTTCGCTACCTTCAGACGCACCGATAACGATCCCTTTCCAACGTAGCTCACCCTGCAGCTGTTCGCCATAGCGATGCAGAATAGTGCCGCGAACGGGCCAGTAGGCCTGACCGCGCGGGGAACCCAGACCGCCGGTACGCGACATCAGGGAGCGTTCGCTTTCGCTTGGCTTGTAGGTGGTCCCTTTCCGGGAGGCTTCCTGCTGCTTGTCGCGAACCGCCTGCGCCTCGCGGGCCTCTTTTTCGGCGCGCGCCTTCGCTGCGGCTTCCGCACGGGCAATGCTGTTACGCAGTTTTGATTCGTTGGCGCGCATTTCGCTCAGCTGGCTCTGTCCTGCCTGAATGGAGGACTCAAGACCCGACAGCGTTTTCTTGCGTTCGTTACGGGCCTGCTCAAGTTTCGCCTGCTGCGCTTTTTGTTCGTAGAGCAACGTCTGCTGCTGGCTCTGCTTCTCTTCCAGCTCCGCTTTTTGGGTGGAAACCTCTTCACGCGTCTGCTTCAGCTGTGCAATGGTCTCCTGACGCGCCTGGTTCAGATAGCCGAAATAGGCCTGCAGACGCTGGCCGCGCTGGCTCTCTTCACCGCTGAGGATCAGCTGGAGTCCGGTATGCTCACCCTGGCGGAATGCGGCATCCAGCTGTGCTGCGAGGTTGCGCTCCTGCGCGTCACGCTGGCGCTCCAGTTTGGCAATCGACGCATTCATCTCGTCGATCTGTTTGTTCAACTGGGTGAGGGTGTTTTGCGTTTCACGGAGTTTACGTGCGGCAGCGGAGATGGCCTCTTCCTGCTGCTTAAGCTGGGCGAGCAGGGTGGCGCGCTGCTGTTGCTGCTGGCGTACCGCACGCTCTTTGGCGGCGATATCGGCCTGAATGGATTTCAGCTGGTCGCGGTCATCCGCGTGGGCGGATGCGGCGCACAGCAATACGCCAGCGCTGAGTGCGCTGGCGCAAAGCAGAGGTCTGACTGATAGCCTAAGCGGCTTCACGACCCATGTGATTGAAAAAATCGCCTTTCCCCTCATGGGGAGCGATTATTCCACGATGAACAGCGGCTTACCAGTCATCTCTTCAGGGATCGGCATACCCATCAGCGACAACATGGTTGGCGCGATGTCGGAAAGCTTGCCGCCTTCTACTGCTTTCAGTGATTTATCACCCACATAAATCAGTGGAACAGGCAGGTTGGTATGGGCGGTGTGCGCCTGACCGGTTGCCGGGTCGCGCATCTGCTCGGCGTTACCGTGGTCAGCGGTGATCAGCAGCTGGCCGCCAACGGACTCAACCGCTTTCGCAACCTGCTCAACGCAGTGGTCCAGCGCTTCAACCGCCTTCACTGCCGCTTCCATTACGCCGGTATGGCCGACCATGTCGCCGTTCGGGTAGTTACAAATGATGGTGTCGTACTTGCCGCTTTCGATGGCCGCGACCAGTTTTTCAGTCAATTCCGCAGAGCTCATCTCTGGCTGCAGATCGTAAGTCGCAACTTTCGGCGAGTTGATCAGAATGCGCTCTTCGCCTTTGAACGGCTCTTCAACGCCGCCGTTAAAGAAGAAGGTCACGTGCGCATACTTCTCAGTTTCGGAGATACGCAGCTGGGTTTTGTCGTTCTTCGCCATCCACTCGCCGAAGGTGTTAGCCAGCGAGGCTGGTGGGTAAGCGCACGGCGCTTTGATATCTGCCGCGTATTCGGTCAGCTGGATGAAGTCGATGTTCACCACTTTTTTACGGGCGAAACCGTCGAAGTCGCTGTTGACGAACGCACGGGTGATTTCGCGCGCGCGGTCAGCGCGGAAGTTCATGAAGATCAGCGCGTCGCCATCTTCCATTGCGGCATCGGCCTGGCCTTCCGCGCGAATCACGGACGCTTTTACGAATTCATCGTTTTCATCACGCGCGTAAGCGGCTTCAAGTGCTTCAACCGCAGTCGGGAACTGGAATTCCCCTTTTGCCAGGGTCATCAGGTCATAGGCCTGTTCAACGCGATCCCAGCGGTTGTCGCGGTCCATAGCGTAGTAACGGCCAATGATGGAGGCCACGCGGCCTTTGCCCAGCGCAGTGAATTTGTCTTCGAAAGCTTTCAGGGACCCTTCTGCGCTGCGCGGTGGCGTGTCGCGACCGTCCAGGAAGGCGTGCAGGTAGATTTTTTCCGCACCGCGTTCAGCGGCCAGTTCAACCATCGCCATGATGTGATCTTCGTGGCTGTGCACGCCGCCTGCGGAGAGCAGACCCATGATGTGCACCGCTTTACCTGCCGCAACGGCTTTATCTACCGCACCGCAGAGAACCGGGTTAGCGAAGAAGGTGCGTTCTTTGATTTCGACGTCCAGACGGGTCAGATCCTGATACACGATACGACCCGCGCCGAGGTTAACGTGGCCAACTTCGGAGTTGCCCATCTGGCGATCCGGCAGGCCCACTTCCAGACCGGATGCGTCAATCAGGGTATGCGGACGTTTTGCCCACAGTGCATCCATGACCGGGGTTTTTGCGTTGAAAATAGCGTTATCCTGGCTATCTTCACGGTAGCCATAGCCATCCAGAATCACCAGTACCATAGGTTTTTTAGAAACCGACATTGCAATAACCTCATGCTCAAGAGTCAAAATTTGCGTAATTTTACTACAGCTGAATCGATCAAATAGCCGCAGAAGATCAAAGAAAACGCGGGGGCAAGATGCTGACCGGACCATTTTGAGGCATTTTTTTAGGTGGCATGCCGCAGAAAATGGATTAGGTTATGGTCGCTGGCTGTATTTGCCAGAACGCACAGGTATACTCCTGTCCTGGTTTTTTTATCACTTAGTCGGGAGTAGTTACCCTCCATGCAAGAAATTATGCAATTCGTTAGCCGCCATCCGGTACTGAGCATCGCGTGGATTGGCCTGCTGGCTGCTGTGCTGTTCACCACATTTAAGAGCCTGACGTCTAAGATTAAGGTTATCACCCGTGGTGAAGCGACGCGTCTGATTAACAAAGAAGATGCCGTCGTTGTCGATCTGCGTCAGCGTGACGATTTCCGTAAAGGTCACATTGCCGGCGCAATCAACCTGTTGCCAGCTGAAATCAAAGCCAACAACGTTGGTGAGCTTGAGAAACACAAAGCCCAGCCCATTATCGTTGTGGATGCGACCGGTATGCAGGCGCAGGAATCTGCCAGCGCGCTTTACAAAGCGGGCTTCGAAAACGTAACGGTACTGAAAGAAGGTATTTCCGGCTGGAGCGGGGAAAATCTTCCTTTGGTTCGCGGTAAATAAGGAGTTCAGTCATGGCCAATATTGAGATCTACACCAAAGCGACGTGCCCGTTCTGCCACCGTGCGAAAGCGCTGCTGAGCAGCAAAGGCGTCACGTTCCAGGAACTGCCGATTGACGGTGACGCGATCAAACGCGAAGAGATGATCCAACGTAGTGGTCGTACGACGGTTCCGCAGATTTTTATTGATGCGCAGCACATTGGCGGCTGTGATGACTTGTATGCGCTCGACGCCCGTGGTGGACTCGATCCGCTGCTGAGCTAAGAGACTTTAGGACAATTAAAAAGGGTATTTCCATGTCAGAACAAAACAACACCGAAATGACTTTCCAGATCCAGCGTATCTACACCAAGGATGTCTCTTTCGAAGCGCCAAATGCGCCGCACGTTTTCCAGAAAGACTGGCAGCCAGAGGTTAAACTTGATCTGGATACCGCATCCACCCAGCTGGCGGATGACGTGTATGAAGTCGTACTGCGTGTGACCGTGACCGCCTCTCTGGGCGAAGAAACTGCATTCCTGTGCGAAGTACAGCAGGGCGGTATCTTCTCCATCGGCGGCATCGAAGGCAACCAGATGGCGCATTGCCTGGGTGCATACTGCCCGAACATCCTGTTCCCGTATGCCCGTGAATGCATCACCAGCCTGGTTTCTCGCGGTACATTCCCGCAACTGAACCTTGCGCCAGTGAACTTTGATGCGCTGTTCATGAACTATCTGCAGCAGCAGGCTGGCGAAGGTGCCGAACAACATCAGGATGCCTGATGAGCACTGTTAATGCGTCAATGACTGTGATCGGTGCCGGCTCATACGGCACCGCTCTTGCCATCACGCTGGCAAGAAATGGTCACGACGTGGTCCTGTGGGGCCACGATCCAAAACATATCGCCACGCTGCAGCGCGACCGTTGCAATGTGGCGTTTCTCCCGGACGTTCCGTTCCCTGACACCCTGCACCTGGAAAGCGATCTTGCAACCGCGCTGGCGGCCAGCCGCAACATTTTGATTGTGGTGCCAAGCCATGTCTTTGGCGACGTGCTGAATCAGATCAAGCCGCTGATGCGCCCGGATGCGCGTATCGTCTGGGCGACCAAAGGGCTGGAAGCGGAAACCGGACGTCTGCTGCAGGACGTTGCCCGCGAAGCGCTGGGGGATGAGATCCCGCTGGCGGTCATCTCCGGGCCGACCTTTGCCAAAGAGCTGGCTGCGGGCCTGCCGACGGCGATCTCGCTGGCATCCACCGATCAGGCCTTCTCCGACGATCTCCAGCAACTGCTGCACTGCGGCAAGAGCTTCCGCGTCTACAGCAACCCCGATTTTATCGGCGTGCAGCTGGGTGGCGCGGTGAAGAACGTGATTGCCATCGGGGCCGGGATGTCTGACGGTATTGGCTTTGGCGCCAACGCGCGTACGGCGTTGATTACCCGCGGCTTAACCGAGATGTCCCGTCTGGGCGAAGCGCTGGGTGCCGATCCGGCCACCTTTATGGGTATGGCTGGGCTGGGGGATCTGGTGCTGACCTGTACCGATAACCAGTCGCGTAACCGCCGCTTTGGCATGATGCTCGGACAGGGCAGCGATGTAAAAAGCGCGCAAGAGAAGATTGGACAGGTGGTGGAAGGCTACCGCAATACCAAAGAAGTCCGCGAGTTGGCGCACCGTTTCGGTGTCGAAATGCCAATAACCGAGGAAATTTATCAGGTATTGTATTGCGGAAAAAATGCGCGCGAGGCAGCATTGACCCTATTAGGTCGTGCGCGCAAGGACGAGCGCAGCAGTAACTAGTCGGAACCGTTGTCACCTGAATGACCCAGCCAGCGCAGAACTGGCTGGTCATTAACTATCGTCTGGAGTTAGCAATGCCGTGTGAAGAACTGGATATCGTCTGGAATAATATTAAAGCCGAAGCCCGCGCTTTGGCCGACTGTGAGCCTATGCTGGCCAGTTTCTATCACGCGACGCTACTCAAGCACGAAAACCTCGGCAGCGCCCTGAGCTATATGCTCGCCAATAAGCTGGCTTCCTCCATTATGCCTGCTATCGCCATTCGTGAGGTGGTGGAAGAGGCTTACGCCGCTGACCCGGAAATGATTGCGTCTGCCGCCTGTGATATCCAGGCCGTGCGCACCCGTGACCCGGCGGTCGATAAATATTCTACGCCGCTGCTGTACCTGAAAGGCTTCCACGCCCTGCAGGCGTACCGCATTGGCCACTGGCTATGGAATGAAGGCCGCCGCGCGCTGGCGATCTTCCTGCAAAACCAGGTTTCCGTGACGTTTCAGGTTGATATTCACCCGGCGGCGAAGATTGGCCGCGGGATCATGCTCGACCACGCCACCGGTATCGTTGTCGGGGAAACGGCGGTGATTGAAGACGACGTCTCGATCCTGCAGTCGGTTACCCTGGGCGGTACCGGAAAAACCAGCGGCGATCGCCATCCGAAAATTCGTGAAGGGGTGATGATTGGCGCGGGGGCTAAAATCCTCGGCAATATCGAAGTCGGGCGCGGCGCGAAGATTGGCGCGGGGTCGGTTGTGCTCCAGCCCGTGCCGCCGCACACCACCGCCGCTGGCGTACCGGCGCGCATCGTTGGTAAGCCAGACAGCGATAAGCCGTCGATGGATATGGATCAGCACTTCAACGGCATTCACCATACCTTCGAGTATGGTGACGGCATTTAACTTCTGAGAATGG
This sequence comes from Enterobacter cloacae complex sp. P27C, assembly GCF_014895705.1. NCBI lineage: Bacteria > Pseudomonadati > Pseudomonadota > Gammaproteobacteria > Enterobacterales > Enterobacteriaceae > Enterobacter > Enterobacter cloacae complex sp. P27C. Next base: position 73,776 of record NZ_JADBQB010000008.1, on the reverse strand, counting down.
CGCCCGGGTAACCCAGCTGGCGCCAGGCTTCATACACCACCACCGACACCGCGTTCGACAGGTTCATGCTGCGACTGTCCGGCATCATCGGAATACGGATTTTCTGCTCAGCGGGCAGGGCATCGAGGATCGTGGCCGGCAGGCCGCGGGTTTCCGGGCCAAACATCAGATAGTCACCCTCCTGATAGCTCACGGCGCTGTGCGCTGGCGTGCCTTTGGTGGTCAGGGCGAACATGCGCTGCGGCCTCTCTGCTTCCAGAAACGCGGCGTAATCGTGATGGCGAACCACGGCGGTAAATTCATGGTAATCCAGCCCCGCGCGGCGCAGGCGTTTGTCGTCCCACGTAAAGCCCATCGGCTCGATGATGTGCAGACGAAAACCGGTGTTGGCGCACAGGCGGATGATATTGCCGGTGTTCGGCGGAATTTCTGGTTCGAATAAAACGATGTTAAGCATGCTGCCCCCTTAATTGCGGGGGCAGAATAGCAGAAAAGAGAGGAACTACGCGACGCCGGGTTCCTGCGAGCGGCTGTAAAGCATTTTGTAGACGGTTGCCGCAGCGGCCACCAGAGCGGGCACGCTGAGGATCATTAAAATACTGTCTGCCTGCCACTGCAGGGAAAGAAGCTGGGCGCTGGTCATGGTGCCCGCCACGCCGCCAAAGCGGCCGATGCCCTGCATCCAGGCGATACCCGTCGCGCGGCACTCGGTAGGGTAAAAGGTGGCGGCCAGGGTTTGCATGCCCGACTGCGCGCCGTTCATCGCGATCCCCATCAGGAAAATCAGCCCGCCAAACAGGGCGATATGGTTATGCTCAAGGCCAAGCAAAAGAATCAGGCCCATCGTCAGCACAAAACCACCTGCGACCACCTTGTGCGCTTCCCAGCGGTCCATCATCCAGCCCGCGAGCAGAATGCCTGCGGTGCCGCCGAAGGTAAACAGCGAGGTGAGCCAGGCGGATTCCGCCAGGGCATAACCCATCCCCTGCATCAGCGTCGGCATCCAGCTAAGCAGGACGTAGTAAATCACCAGCCCCATAAAATAAGTCACCCACAGCATCAGGGTGCCGGGTAGCCAGGGCATGGAAAACAGCTGCCCCACGCTTCCTTTTTTAGACGCGGCTTTCTCTTCCGCCAGGAAAAAGCCTGTAACGCTCTCCAGCGTGCTGCGGCTGAACCGGCTGGCAATGCGGCGAACCTGCGCGACGTCTTTCCCGCACTGCACCAGAAACTTCACCGATTCCGGCAGCAGCAGCGCCAGCAGCACGGTTAAAATCAGCGGTGCAATCGCGCCGGTCAGCAGCACGCTTCGCCAGCCGTGGTGAGGAATTAGCCAGGAAGAGATCGCCCCGCCGCCCGCTGCGCCCAGAGGGAAGCCGCAGTACATGGTATTAATCGCCATGGCGCGGCAGCGCTGGGGGGCGAACTCTGAGATCAGCGTGATGGCGTTAGGCATGGCGGCGCCGAGCCCGAGACCCGTCAGAAAGCGCCATAGCGTCAGGGTGTTGAGGCTTTGCGCCCAGGCCGTCCCCAGGCTCGCCAGGCCGAAGAACAGGCACGAGAAGACCAGCACGCGCTTGCGTCCCATCCGGTCCGATACCGGACCTGCAATAAGGGCTCCCAGCGACAGCCCCAGCAGCGCCGCACTCAGCACCGGCCCCAAATCCTGCTTATGTATTCCCCACTCCGCCGACAGCGTAGGCGCGATGTAGCCCATCGCTGCCGTATCAAAACCATCGATCGCCAGAACCAGAAAGCCCAGCACGATAAGAAGCCAGTGAAACCCTGAAAAAGGACTCTCGTCGATCACCTGCTGAATATCCACCTTACCTGAATAGGTCATACGCTCCCCTCCGATGTGATGTTGTTATTGTGTTCTTGTATTTGCTTGTCTATACAATTGCGAACGGGAGGGGTGTGTCAAATTTTCTTATCCAGAATGTTACGCAGGTGTTATTTTCGACAAAAAAAGCGCCCGAGGGGGAAATCGGACGCATGGGAAAGGTGGGGTAACGGGAGAGGATCAGGCCGCGTCGCCATGTGACAGCGGAGCCAGCGCCGCCGGTAGTTTGCTCAACTCCTGCACCAGTGAATCCTTGCTGATTTCACTGATCGACTTCGCGCCGGTCAGGGTCATCGCCACCTTCATCTCTTTCTCGATCAGGTTCAGCAGATTTGCCACGCCCGCCTGGCCGCTGGTGGCCAGCGCGTACAGGTACGCGCGGCCCAGCAGCACGCTGTCGGCACCCAGCGCAATCATGCGCACCACGTCCAGCCCGTTGCGGATGCCGCTGTCGGCCAGAATGGCAATATCGCCTTTCACCGCATCGGCAATGGCCGGCAGGGCGCGGGCGGAAGAGAGCACGCCGTCGAGCTGGCGTCCGCCGTGGTTAGAGACCACAATCCCGTCTGCACCAAAGCGTACCGCGTCGCGGGCATCTTCCGGATCGAGGATCCCCTTGATCACCATCGGGCCGTCCCAGAATTCGCGGATCCACTCCAGGTCTTTCCACGAGATCGACGGATCGAAGTTGTTCGCCAGCCAGCCGATGTAATCCTCCAGCCCGGTCGGTTTGCCAAGGTAGGCCGAGATGTTCCCCAGATCGTGTGGACGACCGTTCAGGCCGACGTCCCACGCCCACTGTGGATGCGTTACCGCCTGCCAGTAGCGGCGCAGGGCAGCGTTCGGGCCGCTCATGCCGGAGTGGGCATCACGGTAGCGCGCGCCCGGGGTCGGCATATCAACGGTAAAGACCAGCGTGGAGCAGCCCGCCGCTTTGGCGCGCTCCAGGGCGTTACGCATAAAGCCGCGATCGCGCAGGACGTACAGCTGGAACCACATCGGGCGCTTGAGGGTCGGCGCGACCTCTTCAATCGGACAGACCGAGACGGTAGAGAGGGTAAACGGAATGCCTTTGGCATCCGCTGCGGCGGCGGCCTGCACTTCGCCCCGGCGGGCGTACATGCCGCATAAGCCGACAGGTGCGAGCGCTACCGGCATGGAAAGTGTTTCGTTAAACAGCTTCGTCTCAAGGCTCAGGTCAGACATATTCTTCAGCACGCGCTGGCGCAGGGCCACTTCTGACAGATCCTCCACGTTGCGGCGCAGGGTGTATTCGGCATACGCCCCACCGTCGATGTAGTGGAACAGGAACGGCGGCAAAATGCGCTGCGCCGCGGCGCGGTAGTCACTGGCTGCTGAAATAATCATGCTTTGTTCTCCCTGGAAATATCACTGTCGCCAGGCAGACGGGTAATACGCGCCTGTCGGGCCTGGTCTTCATCAAATCGTTTAATGGTGGTGTGCACGAAGCCGAGATGCGCCATCATCGCTTTGCGCGCGGCTTCGGCATCGCCGGCCAGAATGGCGTTGAGCACCGCCTCGTGCTGTTCGGTCAGCTGGGCAAAGACCGGCGGGACCAGATACATGCGCTGGCGGCTCTGCTTCACGGAGGATTGCAGCAGGTCGAAGAACCCGCGCATGGTCTGGAGCAGCACCACGTTGTGCGACGCCTCGGCGATTGCCAGATGAAAACGCACGTCCGCCTGGGAGGCGATGTCCGGGTCGCTGCTTAGCGTGGCTTCGAAGCAGGCTTTGAGCTTCTCTTTGTCGGCTTCGGTTGCCCGCATCGCTGCGTGCCATGCGGTACTGGTTTCGATGGCGTGACGCGCTTCTAGAATGTCGAAGCTGTAGTCCGGGTCGTTTTCCAGCAGCGTCTTCAGCGGCTGAACGATGTTTTGCTCGGACCAGTTATCATGCTGCCAGCGCACAAAAGTGCCGCCGCCGCGACGGCTCACCAGTACGCCTTCGCTGACCAGCGTCGCCAGCGCCTCGCGCAATGAGTTACGCGATACGCCAAGCCGGGCGGCAAGCTGGCGCTCGGCGGGCAATTTCATGCCCGCTTCCAGCTGTTGTTCTTCAATCAGCGCCCGCACGCGAGAGGCAATCTCGTCGGACAGGCGTCTGGGCATCACTATCATGGGATCATCCAGGTTAAGACATAGGCCTGCAGGGTGGTGATCACCCCGACCATGCAGGTGAATATCAGGCTGTGCTTCACGGTAAAGCGGAACAGGTCCGACTCTTTGCCCACCAGTCCCACCGCCGCACAGGCAATGGCGATGGACTGCGGGGAGATCATTTTGCCGGTCACGCCGCCGGTGGTGTTCGCGGCGACCAGCAGCACGTCCGACACGCCAATCTGCTGCGCAGCCGTCGCCTGCAGGGCGGCAAACAGAGCGTTAGACGAGGTATCTGAACCCGTCAGGAACACCCCCAGCCAGCCGAGGAACGGCGAGAAGAAGGTGAACGCGTGTCCGGTGTGCGCCAGCGCTAACGCCAGCGTCGACGACAGGCCGGAGTAGTTCGAGATAAACGCGAACGCCAGCACCATGCCGATGGAGTAGATCGGCAGCATCAGCTCTTTAATCGTTGCCGCAAAAGTCTGTACCGCGGCGGCAGGCTTCATGCGCAGCCACACCACAGAAAGGAGTGCCGCAAACAGGATGGCCGTACCGGTGGCGGAGAACCAGTCAAACTTAAACACTGCCGCATACGGGGTGGCGTCGTGCACGACCGGCGGCATACGGGCAACCATCTTGTCGAGGAACGGCACGGAGACGTTAATCACCATGTCGTACAGCGCGCCGCCGGGAGCGAACAGCGCTTTAAACGGCGGTATGCTCCACAGCGTCACGGTAGCGGTCAGGAACAGGAACGGCGACCACGCGCGGACGATCTGTCCTGCGGTATAGCCCGTGCGGGCGAGGGTCTGATCCACATGCGACGCGCCCATGTCGGCAAAGCGGAAGATGCGCACCGGCTGCCAGCGTTTCAGGAACAGCGTCAGGCAGACCAGCGACACCAGGGAAGAGATAATGTCCGGCAGTTCCGGGCCGAGGAAGTTTGAGCTGAGATACTGGGCAATCGCGAACGAACCGCCTGCCACCATCACCGCAGGCCAGGTCTCCTTCACGCCGCGCCAGCCGTCCATAATCGCCATGATCCAGAAGAGGACAATAATGGTCAGGAACGGCAGCTGGCGGCCAACCATCTGGCCGATCTCAAAGCTGTCCAGCCCAGTCACCTGTCCGGCCACCAGAATAGGAATCCCCATCGCGCCAAACGCCACCGGTGCGGTGTTCACAATCAGGCACAGGCCAGCGGCGTACAGCGGGTTAAAGCCCAACCCGACCAGCAGCGCGGCGGTGATCGCCACCGGTGCGCCAAAACCTGCCGCGCCTTCCAGAAACGCCCCGAAGGAGAAGCCGACAATCAGCATCTGCAGGCGCTGGTCAGGCGTGATGGAGAGAATCGACGAACGAATGATGTCGAACTGCCCGGTCTTTACCGAGATTTTATAGACAAAGACCGCGGCGATGATGATCCACGCAATCGGCCACAGGCCGTAGAAGAAACCGTAGACGACGGAGGCCAGCGCGCGGTCGACCGGCATCTTGTAGAAGAACAGCGCCACCAGCAGGGCGATGGCAACGGTATACGTCGCGGCAAGGTAGCCCTTCAGCTTGAGCTTAATCAGCGCAAAGAAGAAGAACAGGATCGGTAGCGATGCGATCAGGCTCGACAGCCAGATATTGCCGGCCGGGTCGTAGTTTTGTTGCCAGAGGCTCATGCAGGTCTCCTGGGGACCAGACAGCCTGTGCTGCGGGTGAGTCTCCGCTCAACTCTGCGTCACAAGCTGTGTAAAAGTGGTCCTGCCAATATTGTGTTGTAGGGTTAATGACAATGAATGGTTAACCAGATGTTATGGAGTGGCAATGGTTTTGTGAGCGGAAATGATGGAATTGTGAACCGGGGGAGGATTAAATGCGCTATTGGTTGGACCAATTCACGCGAAGCGGAAAAGAGTAGGCCGGGTAAGCGCAGGGTATGAACCGGAAACATGGGTAACAGTTATAACTGGCATAGAAGAGGAGACTCGCTATGCCCTGGACTGAGACCCGACCTATGCAACGCCTTGATTTTATCCGTGCCTGCCATGCAGGTACGGACTCCTTCTCTGCTCTTTGCCGTCTTTTTGGCATTAGCCGCAAAACCGGCTACAAATGGCTTCAGCGTTTTGACCCTTCTGACCTGTCCTCTCTCTCTGACCGATCGCGCGCACCACGCTCCCACTCCCGGACGGTTCCTGATGAGGTCGTCGGACACCTGACTGCCCTGCGTCAGAAACACCCTGACTGGGGCCCGAAAAAACTGCGGATGTGGCTCCTCAATCATCACGTCGATTTTACCGTTCCTGCTGCCAGCACTGTCGGCGATATCCTCAAACGTGAAGGCCTGGTACCTGACAGAAAGAGAAAGCGCAGAACGCCGGGGAATCGCCGGCCCCTGACCAGCATCAGTGAGAACAATCAGGTCTGGAGCGCTGATTTTAAAGGCAAGTTCAGGCTACTGAGCAGAGAGTACTGTCATCCCTTCACCCTGACCGACAACCACAGCCGGTATCTGCTGAGCTGCCGTGGAACGGACCGTGAGAGCGAGCCCTTCGTCAGGCACTGTCTGACGGAGGCGTTCCTGGAGTACGGTCTGCCGGACGTTCTGAGAACCGATAATGGTCAGCCCTTCGCAGGGACGGGTATCGCCGGGTTAAGTCGTCTTGCAGTCTGGCTGATAAAGCTGGGCGTCAGACCGGAACGAATCCGCCGGGGCCATCCCGAAGAGAACGGGCGGCACGAACGCATGCACCGTTCCCTGAAAAGTGCGCTGGCGCAGGGGAACACCTTCATGACGATGGAAGAACAACAGCGGTGGTTCAGTGACTACCGGAAAGAATTTAACTATGAAAGACCGCATGAAGCCCTGGCGGGTGCAACGCCCGGAACGGTGTGGCAACCCTCGAAGCGACAGTGGGATGGCCGTGTTCCTGACTATGCCTATCCGTCAGGAGGAACGGTCTACAGGGTGAAATCGAGGGGGACACTCTATATGGGGAAAAAGGGGACGGTGTTCCTGAGTGAAGCGCTGACTGATGAGTACATCATGCTGGAAGAACAAGATGATGGCCTTGAGGCCATCATCTTTAACGGAATAACGCTTGCGTACTACGACCGAAAAACCCAGAGTGTGCTCCGGATAGACTAAAAGTGTTACCTATGTTCCCGGTCTGATCTGTCACCTATGTATCCGGTCATACAGCAGCGCCACCCGGCATGAAATCAGAATGCGGTCTTACAAAAACCCGTCATCTCTTTCAGGCCCATTTCGCGGCCAAGCTCGGTCATCGGGTGTACCACCACCAGACCACGGACGCTTTTCTTCAGCTTGCCCATGTCGGCCTGCTCTTTTTTGGTGATCGCGCGGCGGTGCGGCATGTTCATCAGCTTCTGCGCTTCTTTGCTCAGCTTCTGGCCTTTGACTTCGCGCAGGCGCTCGATTTCCGCTTCCAGCTTCGCGGTCTCTTTTTCCAGCTCGGCATATTTCTCGGCGGAATCAACCAGAGACAGGCCAGCCATCTGGTGACGGATCAGATCCAGACGGTCGCTCAGGCGTTTAATTTCGTTCTTTTCGACTTCTTTCATGACAATTGACTCTAAATCGGGGGAATTACAGGGAAGGATACACCAATGTGAACGGGCTTACTTCTGAAACGCTTTTTTTAAGCTGATTTTAGAAATCAGCTCAGTCAGGGAGAGGACCATCGTGGAACGGACAACCTGTTGATAGCGCAGCTTTTGCATCGCGTACAGTTCAGGGTCGCTGTTATCAAAATGGGGAGCAGGAGGCAGGGCGGTGACGCAGTGCAGCTCGCCGAACGGCCCCAGGATCTCATCATCGGTAAAAGTGTACTCACTACCGTCATGATTGAGCTCTTCGCGCAGCGCCATTAACAGTTCAGCGTCTTCATACTCCTGGCGGTTGAGCACGCCAAGACCATAAATCAGCTTCAGACGCACCGACAGATCGCCCAGCGGTCCGTCTCCGTCCAGTAACGGTTCTACAGCGTACTTTACCGCGTAGTCGTCTTTGCGAAACACCTGAAGCACCAGGATATTCACCGCCTCGGTTAACAGCTCGACGGCGGCAATCAGGAAACTTCGTACGGTTTTGCCAGCATTCAGACGCTCAAGCACACGATTTTCAAAGGCCTGGGTTTGTTCCATTATTGCCTGCATATCTGACAATCTGTTATTCGGGCGCAGGCTTACCTGCGCCGGATTCTGCATCATTTGGTTGCGTTGTATGCGTTAACCGCCTCCGCAACCACGTCGCTGCTGGCGTCCAGACCGGAAATCTGCGCCAGCGCAGCCTGCGCGCCTTTGTCATCAATCAGCTGAGCCAGCTCAATCGCCTGCGGATCCTGCTCGCTGCGGTAGTGCATCGCGGCAACAATTCCTTTCACCAGGTTGGCGTGCGGCAGACCGTATTCCAGCGTGCCCAGCAGCGGCTTAATCAGGCGGTCGCCCGCGCTCAGCTTACGCAGCGGCTGACGGCCCACGCGCTCAACGTCATCTTTCAGATACGGGTTTTCAAAACGACCGAGGATTTTCTGGATGTATGCTGCGTGTTTATCAGCATCAAAACCGTAGCGTTTGATCAGCACCGCGCCGCTCTCTTCCATTGCCCCTTTCACCACCGCGCGGATCTGCTCATCGAGGATCGCGTCGCGAATGGTCTGATGACCGGCCAATTTTCCGAGGTACGCGGTTATAGCATGCCCGGTGTTCAGCGTGAAGAGTTTGCGTTCGACAAATGCCATCAGGTTATCAGTGAGTTCCATTCCCGGAATGGTCGGCAGCGCGCCCTTGAACTGAGTTTTATCGACGATCCACTCGCTGAAGGTTTCAACCGTGACTTCCAGCGGATCGTTGGTGGCGGATTCGGACGGCGGAACGATACGGTCTACAGCGGAATCCACAAACCCGACGTGCGCTTCAACCCAGGCTTTATCTTCCTCAGCCACGGCCGCCATAACGTGGCCTTTCAGCTGCGTGGTGCCGCGCACCATGTTTTCACAGGCGATGATGTTCAGCGGTGTTTCAATGCCCTGTGCTTTACGCTTCGTCAGGCCTTTCGCGACAGCAGGAGCAATACGTTCAAGCACCACCGGACCCACGGCGGTGGTCACCAGATCAACGCTGGCGATCAGGTCAATCACGTCGTCGCCGATGCTGCTGACCGCGTTGACGCCAGAGACGGTTTCAACCTGTTCGTTTTCACCCACCACATGAACCTGATAGCTATGACGGGCATTCAGGGCATCCAGAACCACCTGATTCACATCGGCGAATGTCAGGGTAATGCCCGCGTCTGCCAGCAGTTTACCGATAAAGCCACGACCGATATTACCTGCGCCAAAATGTAATGCTTTCATAGTGTTAACCTTCATCAATGTTTTTACCCGAGAGGGCTGGGGTGAGGAACGTTTCCCCCTCACCCTAGCCCTCTCCCCGAAGGGGAGAGGGAAGAGGCGCTGCTATTTGTTGAGCAGGGCCAGAACTTCTTCAACGCTTTCAGTTTGTGCCAGGCGCTCGATGACGGACTCATCATCCAGCGCGTTGGTCAGGCTGGTAATCACCTGAATATGCTCGTTGTTGCGAGCGGCGATACCAATCACCAGACGGGCGATGTCGTCCTCTTCTTCACCGAAGCGCACACCGTCAGGATACTGACAGAACACCACGCCGGTTTTCAGCACGCGGTCTTTCGCTTCAACCGTACCGTGCGGAACCGCGATGGATTCACCCAGGTAGGTTGGCGTCAGTTTTTCACGTTCCAGCATCGCGTCAACGTATTCTGGCTGAACGTAGCCGCCCTTCACCAGCTGTTCACCGGCAAAGCGAATCGCCTCTTCTTTGGTGCTCGCGGTACGGCCGAGGAAGATGTTCTCCGCGCCCAGCTTAAACAGGTGAGCGTTGCTCTCGTCAAAGCTGTCCTGCAGGCTGGTGCGCACCTTCACTTCGTTGTCTTCGTGGCGCTGCGCGGCAACCAGACGTTCGGTCAGGCTGGTGTACAGGCCGCTGTCCAGGAAGTTGGTCAGCGAGATGTGCTGTGCCTGCGGTACCTGACGCATAGCGCGCTCGGTCAGATCGCGGTGCGTGATGACCAGGTCAACGTCCGGCGGCAGGTTGTTAATTGCGCTGTTGGTTACGGAGATGTTGGTCAGGCCCGCATCCTGCACTTTCTTACGCAGCACGCCGGCACCCATTGCGCTGGAACCCATACCGGCGTCGCAGGCAACGATGATTTTACGCACGTGGCTCAGGTCGTTAGAAACATCGCCAGCCGCCAGCGGGGTCGCACCTTTGGATTCGGCTTTCATGTCGTGCATACGACGGGTTGCCGCTTCGATATCGTCGTCTTCTTTCACCTTGCTGGTTTTCAGCAGGATAGAAGAGACCACGAAGGAGACCGCCATCGCCGCACAGATCGCCGCGATGTTCGCGAAGTATGCGCCTTTCGGCGTCATCGCCAGCACCGCCAGGATAGAGCCTGGAGAAGCAGGGGAGACCAGACCGCCGCCCAGCACGCTCAGGGTGAACACACCAGTCATACCGCCGAGGATAACGGCCAGGATCAGACGTGGGTTCATCAGCACGTACGGGAAGTAAATTTCGTGGATACCGCCCAGGAAGTGGATGATAGCCGCGCCGCCAGCAGACTGCTTCGCGCTGCCGCGACCAAAGAACATGTACGCCAGCAGAACGCCCATACCCGGACCCGGGTTCGCTTCAATCAGGAAGAAGATGGACTTACCGAGATCGTGAGACTGCTGAATACCCAGCGGCGAGAAGATACCGTGGTTAATGGCGTTGTTCAGGAACAGGATTTTCGCCGGTTCAACGAAGATAGACGCCAGCGGCAGCATGTCGTGCGCCACCATGAAGTTAACGCCCGCCGCCAGCAGTTTGGACAGCACTTCAACAGCCGGACCAATGCCGAGGAACGCCAAAATCGCGAGGATCATCCCGATGATGCCCGCAGAGAAGTTGTTCACCAGCATTTCGAAGCCGGACTTGATCTTGCCATCAACCCAGACGTCGAATTTCTTAATCGCCCAGCCGCCCAGAGGACCGGCAATCATCGCACCGAGGAACATCGGCATATCCGCACCGACGATCACGCCCATGGTTGTGATGGCACCCACGACGCCACCACGGTCACCGCCCACCAGACGACCACCGGTATAACCGATGAGCAGCGGCAGGAGATAGGTAATCATTGGGCCAACAAGTTTCGCCAGCGTTTCGTTAGGCAACCACCCTGTCGGAATGAACAATGCGGTGATAATACCCCACGCGATAAACGCGCCGATATTTGGCATCACCATGTTGCTGAGGAAACGACCAAAGCTTTGAACTTTGATCTTGAAATCGGATGACATAAAACACCCCTTCTTCTGTTTACGCTTAGGCTTGCGGCCCGAGGTTTATTGTTAATGAGGCGGCAGAGGTAGCCGGACCCTGTTCTGATGCTGTGAAATCTGGCACTGAATCGTTCAACTGTCCAGACAGCGGAATTTTGTGTGATGCATGTCACGTAAATGTAGGGGGTGTGGTGTTGAATGAAGTGACCTGAGTCACAAAACAGGCGAGTAAAAAAAATACGATGGCGAAAAATAGAGCAAAAACCACCTCTTTATGTGATTAATGTCACGTTTTGCTTTTGCGGGTTTGTTTCTGGATTGTGACTGGTTTCACAAAATATTTTTATGCCGATTTCTCCGACTGCGATCGGCGTCAGGACGGCCTTGAGTAACACGGAAAGCTAATAAAACAGTTTACATATGTAGTATGGCGGAAAGTTGAAACCTGAATTACGCTCATAATGTAAGGTTGAGTATATTATTATTCAGGATATATTTTGACACGCTTATAAACTTGCGTGGAGATATTATAAAAACCGATACTCCCCGGCTCTGAAATAATCAGCGTGCCTTTTAAATTTAAAAATAAATTAATTAGGCTGCGTGCTGTTTTATTAATGTAATGAGTTGACGTTGTTTAAGTGAGGAGACTATGTTTCTCAACTATTTCGCGCTGGGCGTGTTGATTTTTGTATTTCTGGTTCTTTTTTACGGAATCATCGCCATCCATGACATCCCCTATAATATGGCTAAAAAGCGTAATCATCCCCATGCCGATGCTATTCATACGGCTGGCTGGATCAGCCTGTTTACGCTCCATGCCATCTGGCCGTTCCTGTGGATTTGGGCCACGCTGTACCGCGAAGATCGCGGCTGGGGCATGCAGAACCACATTACTAAGCCTGATGAGGTTCCGGGGATGGATGCGCTGGCCAAACGCGTGGCCGAGTTAGAACACAAGCTGGCAGCGGTTCAGCCCTCTGATGATAAAAACACGCTGGAGCGCTAATCATGGATCTGTTGATTATTCTGACCTATGTGGCATTTGCCTGGGCAATCTTTAAAATATTTCGTATTCCGGTAAATCAGTGGACGCTTGCTACCGCGACGTTAGGCGGGGTGTTTATTGTTGCCGGACTCATTCTGCTAATGAACTATAACCATCCGTATACCTTTACGGCGCAAAAAGCGGTAATTTCCATTCCGATTACGCCGCAGGTCACAGGGGTGGTTACTGAAGTGACCGATAAAAATAACCAGCTCATTAAAAAAGGCGAAGTGTTATTTAAACTGGATCCGGGCCGCTATCAGGCGCGCGTCGACAGACTGAAGGCGGACCTGGTGACCGCGACACACAATATCGACACTCTGAAAGCGCAGCTTTCGGAGGCGGTTGCCAATACGACACGCGTCTCCGCTGAGCGCGATCGACTATATAAAGATTATCAGCGCTACCTCAAAGGCAGCCAGGCGAAGGTGAATCCGTTCTCTGAAAGCGATATTGATAACGCGCGGCAGAACTATCTGGCGCAGGATGCCATGGTGAAAGGCTCCGTTGCTGAGCAGACGCAGATTCAAAGCCAGCTGGACAGCATGGTGAACGGCGAGCAGTCGCAGATTGCCTCGTTACGCGCCCAGCTTGCTGAAGCAAAATACAACCTCGATCAGACCGTGGTGCGCGCGCCGAGCAATGGCTATATCACCCAGGTGCTGATCCGTCCGGGAACCTATGCCGCCGCGCTGCCGCTGCGCCCGGTGATGGTCTTCATTCCTGAACAGAAGCGCCAGATTGTGGCCCAGTTCCGTCAGAACTCGCTGCTGCGTCTGAAGCCGGGTGATGAAGCGGAAGTGGTATTTAACGCGCTGCCGGGCCAGGTTTTCACCGGTAAGCTCACCAGCGTTCTGCCGGTAGTGCCGGGCGGGTCGTATCAGGCGCAGGGTGCCTTGCAGGCACTGACCGTTGCGCCGGGTACGGATGGCGTACAGGCGCTGATTGAACTGGAGCCTAACGCCGACGTCGATGCTTTGCCGGACGGTATTTATGCCCAGGTGGCGGTCTATTCGGATCATTTCGCCCACGTCTCGGTGATGCGTAAAGTGCTGCTGCGTATGACCAGCTGGATGCACTACCTCTATCTCGATCACTAATCCTTCCGGGGCGGGAATGCGACACGCATATCTGCCCTTTTTTCATCGCTTGATCCATACTGACTTTTTCCCGGCATCAAGGATCAGGCAATGAAACTCATCGGTAGCTACACCAGTCCCTTCGTGCGAAAAATCTCGATTCTCCTGCTGGAGAAAGGGATTGAATTTGAATTCGTTAATGAACAGCCCTACAACGCCGAAAACGGCGTCGCGCAGTATAACCCGCTGGGGAAAGTTCCGGCGCTGGTGACGGACGAGGGCGAATACTGGTTCGATTCCCCCATTATTGCGGAGTATATCGAACAGCTGGGCATTGCCCCGGCAATGCTGCCGTCTGACCCTAAAGCGGCGCTGGCGGTGAAGCAAATTGAAGCCCTGGCCGACGGCATTATGGATGCAGCACTCACCTCCGTTCGCGAGCAGGCAAGGCCCGCCGCCCAGCAGTCAGAAAGCGAGCTGCTGCGCCAGCGGGAAAAAATCAGCCGCAGTCTGGATATGTGTGAAAAGCTTATCCGGGAGGGCAAGATCCACACCGACAGCCTGGACCTGGCAACCATCGCCATCGCCTGCGCCATCGGCTATCTCAACTTCCGCCGGGTGTCTCCTGGCTGGTGCGTTGACCGTCCGCTGCTGGTGAAACTCGCAGAAACGCTCTTTAGCCGCGAGAGCTTTGCCCGCACCGAACCGCCAAAGGCTTGACGCGGGTTATAACACTTCGGCGTCGGAGGCGGTACAATCCCTCCACATGTTAACTCCCTCTCCCGTCGGGAGGGGGAAGATATTTACTCGCCAGGCGCTTTCATGACTACTCATCATTCGCTGTACAGCCAGATCCCCGCGACCGACCGACTTCTTCGCGAGCCCCGCATTCACGCTGCCGTTGAGCGCTTCGGCCATACCGCGACGGTGGAGATGTTACGTCTGCTTCAGGATGAAGCCCGAGGCCATATCCAGGCCGAAAACGCCTTGCCCGACTGGTGCGCAGCGTGGGAGCAGGAAGTTGAGCATCGGCTGGGTGAGAAGGCGCAAAGCGCGTTACGCCCGGTGGTCAACCTGACGGGGACCGTGCTGCACACCAACCTGGGACGCGCCCAGCAGGCGGAAGAGGCGGTGGCTGCGGTCGTGCAGGCCATGCGCTCGCCGGTGACGCTGGAGTACGATCTGGACGGCGCCGGGCGCGGGCATCGCGATCGCGCGCTGGCGGATCTGCTCTGCCAGCTAACCGGTGCGGAAGATGCCTGCATTGTGAATAACAACGCGGCGGCGGTGCTGCTGATGCTGGCGGCGACCGCGAGCGGCAGAGAGGTGGTGGTGTCCCGCGGCGAGCTGGTGGAGATTGGCGGGGCGTTTCGCATCCCGGACGTGATGCGCCAGGCGGGCTGCACGCTGCATGAAGTGGGTACGACTAACCGTACCCATGCGAAAGATTATCGCGCGGCGGTGAATGAAAACACCGCCCTGCTGATGAAGGTCCACACCAGCAATTATCATATTGAAGGCTTCACCAAAACGGTTGAAGAGGCCGAGCTGGCGGCGATTGGGCGTGAGCTGAATATTCCGGTGATTGCCGATCTCGGCAGCGGTTCGCTGGTGGATCTCAGCCAGTACGGGCTGCCTAAAGAGCCGATGCCGCAAGAGATGATTGCGGCGGGCGTGAGCCTGGTCAGCTTTTCCGGCGACAAACTGCTGGGCGGGCCGCAGGCCGGAATCATCGTCGGCAAGCGCGAGCTGATTGCGCAGCTGCAGCAGCACCCGCTCAAACGCGCCCTGCGGGCCGATAAAATGACCCTTGCCGCGCTGGAGGCGACGCTGCGCCTCTATCTCCACCCGGAGAAACTGGCCGACCGCCTGCCCACGCTGCGCCTGTTAAGCCGGGATGCCGCCTCGATTCGCGCCCAGGCCGAACGGCTGCTGCCGCGCGTTGCCCCGCACTACCCCGATTTTGACGTTCGCATTGAGCCCTGTCAGTCGCAAATTGGCAGCGGTTCGCTGCCGGTGGACAGGCTGCCGAGTCAAGCGCTCACCTTCACCCCGCGTGACGGGCGCGGTAGCCGCCTTGAGGCCCTGTCGTTGCGCTGGCGTAGCCTGCCGACGCCGGTTATCGGACGGATTTACGACGGCCGCATGTGGCTGGATCTGCGCTGCCTTGAAGATGAAGAGCGATTTCTGGAGATGTTGTTGAAATGATTATTGCCACCGCCGGTCACGTCGACCACGGAAAAACCACGTTACTGCAGGCAATTACCGGCATAAACGCCGATCGCCTGCCGGAAGAGAAAAAGCGCGGCATGACCATCGATCTTGGCTATGCCTACTGGCCCCAGCCCGATGGCCGCGTGCTGGGCTTTATTGATGTTCCGGGGCATGAAAAATTTCTTTCCAACATGCTGGCGGGCGTGGGGGGCATCGATCATGCCCTGCTTGTAGTGGCCTGCGATGACGGCGTGATGGCGCAAACCCGTGAGCATCTGGCGATCCTCCAGCTGACAGGCAACCCGCTGCTGACCGTGGCGCTGACTAAAGCCGATCGCGTTGACGACGCGCGCGTCAGCGAGGTGCGCGAAGCGGTGCAGGCGACCTTACGGGAATATGGTTTTGCCGATGCACCGCTTTTTGTCACCGTAGCGACAGAAGGGCGCGGTATCGGCGAACTTCGCCACCATTTACAGCAACTTTCGTCGCGTGAGCACGCCAGCCATCACCGCTTCCGTCTGGCGATTGACCGGGCGTTTACCGTCAAAGGTGCGGGGCTGGTGGTCACCGGTACGGCGTTAAGCGGTGAAGTGAAGGTGGGCGATAGCCTCTGGCTGACGGGCGTTAATAAACCGATGCGCGTGCGCGGCTTACATGCGCAAAATCAGCCTGCGGAGCACGCCCACGCCGGGCAGCGGATCGCGCTCAACATTGCCGGGGATGCGGAAAAAGAGCAGCTTAACCGCGGCGACTGGCTGCTGGCCGACGCCCCGCCCGAGCCGTCTGAACGCGTCATCGTCTCCCTGCAGACAAACGTCCCGCTGACCCAATGGCAGCCGCTGCATATTCACCACGCGGCCAGCCATATCACCGGGCGCGTGTCCCTGCTGGAAAACGATCTTGCCGAACTGGTTTTTGATTCGCCGCTCTGGCTGGCGGATAACGACCGTCTGGTACTGCGGGACATTTCCGCACGGGAAACGCTGGCCGGGGCGCGGGTAGTGACGCTGAACCCGCCGCGACGCGGCAAGCGTAAGCCTGAATACCTGCAATGGTTGGCTGCGCTTGCACAGGCTCAGGATGATAACGCCGCGCTGCGGGTGCATCTTGAGCGCGGGGCCGTGAGCCTGAGTGATTTTACATGGGCACGCCAGCTGAGCGGCGAAGGGTTGCATCAGCTGACCCAACAGCCGGGCTTTATTCAGGCCGGCAACAGCCTGCTCGATGCGCCGGTTGCGGCAAACTGGCAGCGTAAGATCCTGAACACGCTCGCCACTTACCATGAACAGCATCAGGATGAACCCGGTCCTGGTCGCGAGCGCCTGCGACGCATGGCGCTGCCGATGGAAGACGATGCGCTGGTGCTGCTGCTGATTGAAAACATGCGCGAAAGCGGGGTGATTAAAAGCCATCACGGCTGGCTGCACCTGCCGGATCACAAAGCCGGGTTCACCGCAGAGCAGGAGGCAATCTGGCAAAAAGTGGCCTCGCTGTTTGGCGATGAACCCTGGTGGGTTCGCGATCTGGCTCGTGAAACGAACACCGACGAGCAGGTGATGCGTCAGGTATTGCGCCATGCGGCGCAGCAGGGGCTGATAGTCGCGATAGTGAAAGATCGTTATTACCGTAACGATCGCATTGTGGCGTTTGCTAACCTGATCCGCGAACTGGATCAGGCGCGCGGCTCCACCTGCGCAGCCGATTTCCGCGACCGGCTGAACGTTGGCCGCAAGCTGGCGATCCAGATCCTGGAATATTTCAACCGCATCGGGTTTACGCGTCGCCGGGGTAATGACCATCTGCTTCGCGACGCGCAGCTGTTCCCCTGAGCGCTACGTGCGGCGGGAGAGTTTTTGCTTAGCCAGCCATACCGCGCCCAGCCTCCCCGCCTGGTTACCCAGCTCGCAGGGCAGAATGGGCACCTTGAGCGCCTCCCACTCCTCGAATCGCTGCAGGTACTTATCGAGCAGGAGATAGATTTTCTCCTGCTCGCTTACCCCGCCGCCAATCAGCACTGCCTGTGGATCGAACATTGAGATTACGCTGTAAACGCCGCGCGAGAGGCAATGGGCCCACTCCTCAATGGCCTCACGCAGATGCACGTCGCTCTCCATGCGTTTAAACAGCTCCTCGCCGTGAGGCATCTCTTCTTCTGATACGGCCAGCGCGCGACGACAGGCTTTCATCAGGCCGCTGGCCGACGCCACTTCATGCATGGGTTCGCCGTTATTACCCACGGGCAGCACGCCAAATTCGCCGGCGCGGTAATGCGACCCGCGATAAAGATCGCCTTCCATCACAATCCCGCCACCGATGCCCGTGCCGATGGTGATGCAGACGAAATGCTCGTAGTCCTTACCCGCGCCCTGCCAGCGCTCGCCCAGCGCCGCACAGTTGGCGTCGTTTTCCACGGTGACGGGAAGATCGGTCAGCCCGGCGAAGAGTGCGCACAGGTTTTCACCGTCGAGATAGTCGAGCGCGCCCGCTTTTGCCGCTTCGCCGCTGTGGTGGTTAATATGGCCGGGAAAGCTCACGCCGATACCGACGATGCCGTGTTCGTCCTGATACGCTTCAACTACCGCTTTCCACTTCTTTTTGAAGGTGTTTTTATCCTCAGGAGTATCGTACTCGTCCGTCGTCAGCTCCTTGCCATTTTCATCAATCACGCCGTGTTTGATGTGGGTTCCGCCTACGTCAAAACCGATAAACAGCTGCATCGCATCGTTCCTCATGAGCCCTTGAGCTGTTAAGTATGGCTCAGTGGCAGGAACGAAACGTAAAGTACGGTAATCCGTGATACGGCTCGTAAACCCGTCACCCACTGGCGAGAAAACCGCCAGCCGGGACTACCCTTGTTGTACACCAACAGCAAGGAGACGGTCATGACAAACAATCCTCCCTCTTCGCGTATCCAGCCCGGCGAGTATGGTTTTCCCCTCAAGCTGAAGCCCCGTTATGACAATTTTATCGGCGGCGACTGGGTGGCCCCCGTCGACGGCGAATACTATTCCAACCTGACGCCCGTTACCGGCCAGCCGCTGTGCGAGATTGCCAGCTCCGGCAAGCGGGATATCGATTTGGCGCTGGATGCGGCGCACAAAGCGAAAGATAAATGGGGCCATACCTCCGTTCAGGAGCGCGCGGCCATTTTGTTCAAAATCGCCGACCGGATGGAGCAGAACCTGGAGCTGCTGGCGACGGCGGAAACCTGGGATAACGGCAAGCCGATCCGGGAAACGATGACGGCAGACGTGCCGCTGGCTATCGACCACTTCCGCTATTTTGCCTCCTGTATTCGCGCGCAGGAGGGCGGAATAAGCGAGGTAGATAGCGACACCGTGGCGTACCACTTCCACGAGCCGCTGGGGGTCGTCGGGCAAATTATTCCGTGGAACTTCCCGCTGCTGATGGCGAGCTGGAAAATGGCGCCCGCGCTGGCCGCCGGGAATTGCATTGTGCTTAAACCGGCGCGTTTAACCCCGCTCTCTGTCCTGCTGCTGATGGAAATTGTTGCCGATCTTCTGCCGCCGGGGGTGATTAACGTGGTGAACGGCGCGGGCGGTGAGATAGGGGAATATCTGGCCACCTCAAAACGGATCGCTAAAGTAGCGTTTACCGGGTCGACGGAAGTGGGCCAGCAGATTATGCAGTACGCCACGCAAAACATTATTCCGGTGACCCTCGAGCTGGGCGGGAAGTCCCCGAACATCTTCTTCGCGGACGTGATGGAGGAAGAGGACGCTTTCTTCGACAAGGCGCTGGAAGGGTTTGCGCTGTTTGCCTTTAACCAGGGCGAAGTCTGCACCTGCCCAAGCCGCGCGCTGGTGCAGGAGTCCATCTACGAGCGCTTTATGGAACGGGCCATTCGCCGCGTCGAGTCTATCCGCAGTGGTAACCCGCTCGATAATGTTACGCAGATGGGGGCGCAGGTCTCGCATGGCCAGCTTGAGACTATCCTCAACTACATCGATATCGGCAAGAAGGAAGGGGCGGATATCCTGACCGGCGGTCGTCGTAAGGTGCTCGGCGGAGATCTGCAGGAAGGGTATTACCTTGAGCCGACGATCCTGTTCGGGCAGAACAACATGCGCGTCTTCCAGGAGGAGATTTTCGGACCGGTGCTGGCGGTGACTACCTTCAAAACGATGGAGGAGGCGCTGGAGATTGCCAACGACACGCCGTATGGCCTGGGGGCGGGAGTCTGGAGCCGTAACGGTAATCTGGCCTATAAAATGGGCAGGGGTATACAGGCCGGGCGCGTATGGACCAACTGCTACCACGCCTATCCGGCTCACGCGGCATTTGGCGGGTATAAGCAGTCGGGAATCGGGCGTGAAACGCACAAGATGATGCTGGAGCATTACCAGCAGACGAAATGTCTGCTTGTCAGCTACTCCGATAAACCGCTGGGGCTGTTCTAATCGCCCAGTTCAGGCCGTCCATGGACGGCCTGAGCAATTTGCTGGCGCAGGCAGTTGAGGACACCATCCAGAACATATTGTACGCGCCAGGGCTGATATTCGCGCTTGCGGAAGATGGCGGTCAGATCGAGCCACCACTCTTCCTGATGCGGGAAACAGGGGACCAACGTACCTTGCGTTAATTCTTTCTTCAGGCTTTCTTTCGGCGCGAACACAATGCCAAGATTATTTCTTGCCAGCTCCAGTGCCGTCTGGGTATTGTCGCAAATATAGTTTCCGGTTACCCGATAATCATGCACATCATCACTGCCATGCATGCGAAAACGCCAGATGTTGGCGTCGTCGACCAGCATGGAGTCGATCAGAATACAGGAGTGATTAATTAAATCTTCAGGTCCGGTTAAAGGATGTTTATTTAAATATTCCTGGGCTGCGAATGCAGTGACGGAATATTTTGTTAATACGCTGGCGACCAGACTTTCATCTTTCGGTTGCGCATAGGTAATTAAAATATCACAGTCATCCGGGAAGGACACACCTTCTGAATATTCGTTGCGGTCCAGGTTGTAGGTTTTCAGGGAAATGCGAATATCCCCGATGTCCTTTATCTGGTGGATCACGTGGCGCGCGAGATAGGTCACGATGCCCGTTGGGGCGTAAATCGTGACTTTTCCACGCTTTTCATGCTTATAATCGGCAATGAAATTAATAAGTTGCGTGTTTTTGTCCAGCGTGGCGTCGACATAGGGGAGCAACGCCTCACCGAATTGCGTCAGAGCGAGTTGGCGGGTGGTGCGCTCAAAAACCTTAAGCCCAACCCGCGTTTCAAAATCCGAGAGATATTTACTGACGTTGGCCTGCGCCATGCCCAGCAGGGCGGCGGCATCACCAATGCTGTGGGTGGCTGCGATGACGGAGATTATTTTTAACTCGCGTGGCTTTAGCTGTAATTTATTCATCATGCGCACCCATCTATATGGTTTTATATATAATATTATATAAACTGCAGCGTTGCACAGGCAAATTTGTAACCATTATTATTCGCCCCGCTTATTTGGCGTATAAATGGATTACTTCACATGACTATTAAATACAATTTACTGATTGCTGCCACGTTATTTGCAACCTCTTCTGCAATGGCCGGTGACTTTTCACTTGGCGCGGGGGCCGTATTTAATGAGTCTCCTTATAAAGGCTATAACGAAAATACCACCGCGGTGCCGTTAATTAGCTATGAGGGCGATCGCTTCTATGTTCGCCAGACCACGGGCGGATGGATCCTGTGGAAAGACGCAAAAAATGAACTCAGCCTGACCGCATCCTGGATGCCGCTGCATTTTGATCCGGATGATAACGACGACCACCAGATGAAGCAGCTTGATGAGCGTAAAGCCTCTGCGTTCCTCGGCGGTGCGTACTACCACCACGAAAGCTGGGGTTCTCTGAAAGTGGCGGTTTCAGGCGATGCCACGGATGAAAGCGGCGGCGTGGTGGGCGAGGTATCCTACTTCCGTCCAATCAGGATGGAGCGTTTGACCCTGACGCCTTCTGTCGGTGTTTTTTACAGCGACGAGAGCTATAACGACTACTACTACGGCGTATCCGGCAGCGAGTCACGCCGCTCAGGTCTGGATCAATACACCGCCGGCGACAGCTGGACGCCCTACGTTGGTCTGGCAGCTAAATATCAGTTAACCCAGAAGCTGTACCTCAACGCCAGCGCGGTCTACACCGTATTGCCTGATGACGTGAAGAACAGCCCGATGATCGACCGCGATGATAGCTTCGCGCTAATGACCGGCCTGACCTGGCGCTTCTGATGCGGTAAAGCCGGGCGACGGCGTTGCCTTGCCCGGCCTACGATCTTGCCTGCATTTTTATCTGCAATACAACGTATTCCTTTTTCATTTCTCGATGCTTCTTCCTGTTCCGCCAAAACACGGCTGCACTGATGTTCCTTATGCGCTAATGTGATTCGACCCGATAGTAATGGTGTGTATCATGTGTATAATCATGGAAGGACTGGGATGTGAAAAGTGCGGATGTCATTACCGTTCTGATCGGCCACGGCTGGAAATGTGTCAGAACGAAAGGAAGACATCATCAGTTTCGCCATCCCGAACAGAAAGGGCTGGTTACTGTCCCACATCCTAAGAAGGATATTAAACCGGGCACGCTCGCGCAGATATGGCGGCAGGCGGGAATTAAACACTGATATCAGGAGTAGTTATGTTTTATCCGGCTTACATTCATTCTGACACCGACGGCAGCGCCAGCGGCTTTTTTCCTGACGTTCCAGGCTGTTTTTTTGCAGGTGATTCCCTGGACGACGCTTTTCAGGATGCACGTGAGGCGCTCACCGCGCACTTCGAAGCGCTGTTTGAAATGGATGAAGCATTGCCTCTTCCGGGAAATGTCGAAGTGCACCTTGAAAATCACCCTGACGACTTCACGGGCGGGCAATGGTTGCTGGTGGATATTAATATGAAGCAGTTTGACGGCAGAGCCGAGCGTATCAACATCACGATGCCTCGACGTTTGCTGGTAAAGATTGATTCCTTTGTCAGCGAGCATCCTCAGTTCGGTAATCGAAGCGCATTTCTGGCTGAGGCAGCACGTCGCGTGCTGCCATAGCGTTAAACCTCTCCCGTGGGTGAGGGCAACAGACCGCCGCTATTCAGCCTTCATCCACCCATATCCGCATTTCCCCTTCTCCCCGGTTAGCCCAGCTAAACCAGGGAATAAAGGTCAACGTCCGGGGCTGGCGCAGTACCGGCGAGCGGTCGTACTGCCACAGCGCATCCGTTTCCTTCATGTGACACCCAATCCCTTCTGTCTGTATCAGCATCTTATGCGCGAAAATGCCTTTGCCTTCATATACCCGGAACTCGCTATCTCGGGGCAAGGAGAGGTTATGCAGGTTGGCGCCGTTATCAGCTTCTTCCAGGCAGTAAACCAGCGGCCCGCGCTGTAGCGCGACTTTACCCGCCTGCTGGCGCACCTGGGGGTTACCGTACACGCGGCGGACCGGCATCGGTAGCGTCAGGGTCAGGGTGTCGCCTTCCTGCCAGCAGCGGGAGAGGTAGAGATATCCGCGTGACACTTCACCGGTAATGGCTTCGCCATTCAGCGAAACGGCAGGCTCCGCGCACCAGTCCGGCAGCCTGAGTGCCAGCGTGTGGGTGACCGGAACCGGCGAGGTGATTTCAATCTTCACCTGCTCCTGCCACGGATAGTTACCGCTAATGCGCAGCTGTAGGGCGTTATCGCCCACCGGAATGGCGACGTCGTTCCCCACGTAAAGGTTTATCAGCAGCGCATCCGGGCGAACGGTATAAATGTAGTGCCCCAGCGAGGTCAGCACGCGGGCGATATTCGGCGGGCAGCAGGCGCAGCCGAACCAGCGCTGACGCACCGGCTTCACGTGGTCATAGATATGGTTAAAGGCCAGCGTTTTCGGATGCACTTCCAGTGGATTGACATAAAAGAAATGCTTACCGTCCAGCGCCATCCCGCCCAGCACCGTGTTGTACAGCGCGCGCTCCATCACGTCGGCGTAGTGGCCGTCTGCCTCCATCTCCAGCATCCGGCGGGCGAACATCATCAGGCCGATTGAGGCGCAGCTTTCGGCGTACACCGTATCGTTGGGCAGATCGTAATCGCTGCTGAACGCCTCCCCGCTGCTCTGCGAGCCAATCCCGCCGGTAATGTACAGCTGGCGCTGCGCCATGTTGTTCCACAAACGCAGACAGTCCTGACGTTTCCCCTCGTCGTTGCTCAGGCGCGCCAGATGCGCCATGCCCGCCATCAGATAGACGAAACGCACGGCATGGCCGATGGCCGTTTGCTGTTCCGCAAGGGGCAGATGCGCCTGGCTGTAGGCTTTGTCCTTGACCATCCACGCCGGACCATAGGTGTTCCAGTAAGATGTTTTGCCGCGCTTCTCGTATTCGCTATCGTAGAAGTGAGGCTGCGCGCCGCGTTCTTCGATAAAGTATTTCACCAGATTGAGATAACGCGGCTCCTGCGTGACGTCGTACAGCCGCATCAGCGCCAGCTCGATTTCCGGGTGACCAGGGTAACCGTGTAGCTGTGTTTCTCCCGGGCCAAACACGCTGTCGATATGGTCCGCCAGCCTGCACACCACGTCCAGCAGGCGACGT
Organism: Enterobacter cloacae complex sp. P27C; assembly: GCF_014895705.1. NCBI lineage: Bacteria > Pseudomonadati > Pseudomonadota > Gammaproteobacteria > Enterobacterales > Enterobacteriaceae > Enterobacter > Enterobacter cloacae complex sp. P27C. The sequence goes on along the minus strand of NZ_JADBQB010000008.1, from coordinate 49,527 downwards.
TTTCCGGTTCCCTGGAAATACGCCACGCCCGCTTCAATCATATGCCCGGCGCAGTACAGCTCGTGGCATTCGGCCAGATTCGTCCAGCGTTCCTCGGGGGCTTTTACCGTAAAGTAGGTGTTGAGGTAGCCATCTTCACACTGCGCCGCCGCGACCAGCTCAATCACCTCGTCGGCGGTTTTTTCCAGTGCTGCATCCGGCTTCTGGCACAGCGACCACGCCACGGCTTCGAGCCATTTCGCCACGTCGCTGTCCTGAAACACCATCCCGTAAAACTCCCCCTGTTCCAGCCCGGCCGCGATGCGGAAGTTAGCGATGGCGTGGCTGGGTTCGGCCTCCGCCACGCGGTCGTTAAGCGCATCCCACTGGTAAGGGATCACCACGTCACGGACCAGCCGTTGATATTGCCCGAGAAACGGATCGTTGATTTTCAGCTGGTGCAGGTCGGGTTCCATTATGGACATAGCGTTCTCCTCAGGACGGTACGTGACGCTGGCGCAGGTCGGTGGAAATGCGCGACATCATTGGGTTATTAAGCCTGCACCAGCGGATAGCGACCGCCAGCAGCAGATGGAAAAGGGCAGGCAGCAGCGTCTCCATGGCGGTGATGCCGTGCAGTGAGGCTGGCGTCTGGTTGCCCGCGCCTGGCTGATAGGCCACGGCAATAAACACCAGGCTGATAATCCCGGCGCTGGACGCCCACGCAAGCTTGATGAAAAACAGGTTGAAGGCGAAGTTCATGCCCGACGAACGCACGCCGGTTTTCCACTCGCCGTAGTCATCGGCAAAGGCCATTAGCGAGAAGTGCAGCGGCAGGGTGAAGCCCAGGATCACGCCGTTGCTTAAAATGACGATCAGCCATAGCGTCTGGTGCGCCGGACCACCCGGCAGAAACCACATGCCCACCGCAAGCGCAGCGAGCACCAGGTTGGTGTAGTAGTAGAGTTTGACGGTATCAATACGGCGCGACAGCGGGCTGACGATCACTGCGCCCAGAATAGCGGCAAAGGTCACCATGGTGAAAAACAGCGAGGTGTACGCCGTGCTGCCCTGAAGCACGTAGGTGATAAAGTACATATATCCACCGCCGCGAATGTTGAAGACGTTGATCAGCAGAAACGACATCAACAACATCAGCAGCAGCTGATCGTTTTTACGCAGGCCCGCCAGGTGCTCGCGCAGGGTGAATTTGCCCATCAGCGCCAGCGGAACGCGTTCACGAACCCAGAAGAAGCAGCACAAGAACATCACCACGGCGATAGCGCACAGCACGCCAACGCCCAGTTGATAACCCTTCGCGGCATCGCCCTGACCCAGCTCCGCTACCAGCCACGGCAGGCCAACGGAGACCAAAAAGCCCGCCACGCCGCACAGCACAAAGCGCCAGGACTGGCAGGCGATCACCTCGTTGTGGCGGGTGGTCATGGTGTTGATCAGCGCGCAGTAGGGCACGTTGATGGCGGTATAGCCCACGGATAACAGCAAATAGGTGCCGAACGCCCAGGCGATTTTCACGCCCATGCTGGCTTCCGGAACGGTGAAGGTCATTACGCCGATAATGCCTATCGGGACGGCGACCCACAGCTGCCAGGGACGAAATCGGCCCCAGCGGCTCTGCGTGCGGTCAGCAATGACGCCCATCACCGGATCGGAAATGGCGTCAAACACGCGAAGGGCAATAAACAGCGTGCCCACCAGCGCAGGGGTGAGACCAAATACATCGGTATAGAAAAAGGTCAGAAAGTTCATGATCAGGCAGGTAATTACCGTGCCGCCCGCATCGCCCAGGCCGTAGCCCATTTTCTCGCGGACGGACAGCCGGTCATCGACTTTCTGTTTTGCAGCGTCTGCGTCTGTAATCGGTGTGGAAGTCATGAAGTAACTCCTCGGAGATCGAATTTATTATCGTATTTATGCTGGGTACCTCTTTATTCTGCATCGAACGGGAAGGCCAACAAGGGAAGGGAAAAGTATAAAAAGGTGACGATTCCGACCTGATGATAAAAATGTGATTCCGATCGGACAGATATTTTAATATTGATTAATAATCAACGGGTAAGTCGAATATTAACGACAATAAAAGCGGAATGGTGAATATCCATGCTCGAATTATCCATAGCGCTTCCGGTTAAGGTTCAAAATGGCGGGCTATTTATCTCCCGCGGAGTGGGCCGCCACCCTGCGCGAAAATTAACATCGTGGGAGATTATTTTTGTCGAAAAAGGGACTTTAACGATCCAGGAAGAAAATCATGTTTTTGATGTTAATGCGGGAGAGAGTTTATTGCTCTGGCCGCAGCGTCGGCATGTGGGCGTGGAGGATTTCCCGGCGGACCTGCGCTTTTACTGGCTGCATTTTGAGGTGGAGCCGCAAGATCCAACGTTACCCAACGCTGCTCCTCTGGCAATAGAACAACACTGCCGCGTAAGGGATGCGGAATATGTGATTGCGCTCTTTCGTCAATTCCTCAGCGAGCAGGAGAAATTACGGCGTAGCATGGCGCTGGAGATGATTTTATTATTGATTTTACAGCAGGTGTCGAACTCTTCAGGATATGAAGACAGCGCAGATCAGGCCGGCGCGGCGATGGCATGGAAGGCAAAACAGCTTATTCGCACGCAGTTTCATTTACCGATATCCACCTCGCAGCTGGCAAAAGCGTTGCACTGTAATGCAGATTATCTCGGGCGCGTCTTTCGCCGGACTTTCCATTTAACCCTGACGGAGGCGATACATCGCCAGCGCGTCAGGGCGGCGGAAAAACTCCTGCTCAACGACGCTGCGTCATTAACCGAGGTCGCAGCGCGCTGCGGCTTTAACGACGTGGGATATTTCCGGCAGATATTCTCGAAGCATACCGGGTTAACCCCCGCCGTCTGGAAACGGCGGTACTGTAAGGAGCATATTAATTCCGGTTGATTACTGCCCGTAATAGGCGTTCGCCCCGTGCTTGCGCAGATAATGCTTGTCCAGCAGCGCCTGCTGCATAGCCGGTAACTGTGGTGCGAGCTGGCGTGAGAACAGGCCCATATAGGCGCACTCTTCATCAGCCGCGTGCAGGGGATCGCTCCGTAGAAATAGTCTGCGTGTGTCGTGCCCCAGGCGGGTAAATCCTGTCCCGCCTGCGACCAGATGGTGGCGTGGCGGGAATGGGTATGTACGATGCCGCCAATCTCCGGATAACGGCGATACAGTGCCAGATGGGTTGGTGTATCAGAGGAGGGTTTTTTACTGCCTTCGACCACCAGACCGGTGGCAATGTTCACCACCACCATATCCTCCGCCGTCATCACGTCGTACTCCACGCCGGACGGCTTGATGACCATCATGCCGCTTTCGCGATCTCCATTTCGTTGTCGACGTCCCGCATGAAGCAGGTTGGCGAGAAAAACCTGCTCAAGCCTCTGCGCGAAACGGCAGAGGCGATATCAAAAGAGCTGGGTTTTAACGTGCGTGAGGGGTAGCGTGTTACTGGCTGCCTTCGTGCCACGCTTTTTCAATTTCTTCGGCGAGAATTTTGACGCCCGCTTCGATTTTTGCCGGATCGGGCACGTAGTTCATGCGCATGCACTGGTGCGTGTGCGGCCATGGCTTATCCAGACCCGGGAAGAAGTAATCGCCCGGCACCATCAGCACGCCACGCTTTTTCAGTCGCTGATAGAGCAGTTCTGTAGTGATCGGCAAATCCTTAAACCACAGCCACAGGAAAATCGCTCCTTCAGGTTTGTGGATCAGGCAGCGTTCTTCCGGTAAGTAGCGGCGAAGCGTCGCAATCGTCTCCTGAACGCGCTGGTAATAGAACGGTTTGATGACTTCATTAGACAGACGCAGCAGGTCGTTGCGTTTGATCATTTCGCACATCATCGCCGGACCGATACCGCCTGGTGAAAGGCTGATAATGCCGTTCATATTGGTTATGGCGGTGATGATTTTCTCGTTGGCGATGATGATGCCGCAGCGGCTGCCCGGCAGACCCAGCTTGGAGAGGCTCATGCACAGGACAATGTTCGGGTTCCACAGCGGACGTGCTTCGCTGAAGATAATGCCCGGGAACGGTACGCCGTAGGCGTTATCGATCACCAGCGGAATGCCGTGCTGATTTGCCAGCGCATCCAGCTTCATCAGTTCGTCATCGGTGATCACGTTGCCCGTTGGGTTCGTTGGGCGCGATACGCAGATCATCCCCGTCTCTTCGCCAATATGCAGGTGTTCAAAATCGACGTGATACTTGAACTGGCCTTCCGGCAGCAGCTCAATGTTCGGACGCGCGGAGACGAACAGATCCTCTTCCAGGCCGGAATCGGCGTAGCCGATATACTCCGGCGCCAGCGGGAACAGCACTTTTTTGGTGGTGCCGTCGGCGCGACGCCCTGCGAACAGGTTAAACAAGTAGAAAAACGCGCTCTGGCTGCCGTTTGTTAGTGCAATATTCTGTGGTTCGATATCCCAGCCCAGCTCTTCACGCAGCATTTTGGCAAGGAGAGTCAGTAGCTCGGTTTTACCCTGCGGACCGTCGTAATTGCAGAGCGCATCGGTCGCTTTGCCGTTTTCCAGCATCTGCGCGAGCAGCGTCTGGAAATAGGTTGTCATCTCCGGAATTTGCGCCGGGTTTCCGCCGCCGAGCATGATGGCACCCGGTGTGCGCAGCCCGTCGTTGAGGTCCTCCATCAGGCGAGTAATGCCTGAATGGCGGGTGAATTTGTCGCCAAAAAGTGAAAACGTCATAGCAGGTGTTCTATCGAGCTTATTTTGAAAGTGGGTAACCATAACGCTAGCACTGTGCTGGTGCAAATCGGGAGATGTGGTCGGATTTGTTGTTTTGTAGGGCGGGGTGGGATTTTTGTAGTGAATAGTTCTGGTGGGTTTTACCCCTCACCCCGGCTCACTCCCCATGCGGGGAGAGGGCCAGGGTGAGGGGGGATAATTATTGATTACCCGCCCATACCACTATCACCTTATCGCCCTTGTGCTCGCGCACGAAGCCGTACCCCTCTTTCAGCGACAGCGTGGTTTGTCTGCCTTCACCGATCGCCGGATGGCGGGCGCGGAACTGGCCCAGCGTTTGCCAGTGGGCGACGGTTAAGGCCTGCTTGCCCCTCACGTCCTGCCAGTTCATATCCGAGCGTGTACCCTGCAGCGGGTCAGACCCCGTCGGGCCAAACGGACGCTCGGATTCATCACCGTAATAGATTTGTACGCTGCCCGGTGCCAGCAGGAGCAGCTCCGCAGCGCGCTGGCCTCCTTCGCGGAACAGGCGTGTATCATGGGAGGAGAGATAGCTCAGCACGTTGAAGCTTTGCAGCTTTTCCGCCATCTGCTGCCAGGTCAGATCCATATCGGCCAGGCAATCCACCGCTTTTGCCGCCTGCTCCTGATAATCAAAGTTGATCATCGCGTCGAAACCGTGGCGGTAATAGTCGCTTTGCATCACTCCGTGACCCCAGGACTCGCCGGTCATCCAGAACGGTGCGTTATCGAGCTTTTTGTCCGGGTTGGCCCCTTTCCACGCGGCCAGCGCCTGACTAGCCTGGTCCTTTAACTGTTGCCAGGCCGCAAGCTCGACGTGCTTCGCGGTATCCACCCGGAAACCGTCGATGCCGTAGTCGCGCACCCACTGGCTGAGCCAGTGGGTGAGATAGTCGCGCGGGGTATATCCCGGGATGGCTTTCGCGTGGGTATCGGGCTTGTGTTGGTAGAAATTGGGTAGCCCGGAAGGGGCGGTGGATTCCGTTTTCAGATCCGGTAGGAACGCCAGCGACATGGTTAAATCGTCGAAGCCGGGGTTGTCGTAATCACCGATGTCGGTGCGGATCCATTTTTTGCCCCACCATTTTTCCCATGCGGCTTTATCGCTAAAGTTGATGTAATCGTTGAAGCTATGCCAGCTTTGGCCCGCGCCCGGCTTCCAGTCCGTCCAGCGGTCGCCCAGGGTCTTTTTCAGCTCATCACCCTGCAGATACAGCGCGCCAAACTGGTACTCCTGCATGTCCGCAAGCGTCGCGTAGCCCGCGTGGTTCATGACGATATCGAACAGGATGCGAATGCCGCGCCTGTGCGCTTCATCAACAAGATGGCGCAGATCATCCTCGGTGCCCATGTTGGCATCGAGCTTCGTCCAGTCCTGGGTGTAGTAGCCGTGATAGGCATAGTGTGGGAAGTCCCCTTTGGTGCCACCGCCTACCCAGCCGTGGATCTGCTCAAGCGGGGAACTTATCCAGAGCGCGTTCACCCCCAGCTGCTGTAAATAGTCGAGCCTGCTGGCGAGCCCTTTGAGATCGCCACCGTGGAAGGTGCCAATTTCCTGCATGCCGTCTTTGTGACGACCGTAGCTGTTGTCGTTGCCCGGGTCGCCATTCACAAAGCGGTCGGTTAGCACAAAATAGACGGTGGCGTTTTGCCAGCTAAACGGCGCTGGTTTGTCGGTTTCGGCGCGCTCAAGCAGCAGCAGGCCACCACTGCTGGCGGCTGGCTGCAGGGTTATGTTTCCGTTCTGCACCGTCGCGGTCTGTTTGCTGTAGAAATCACGCACCACGGTGCCTTCCGGGAAGGTATGGCTGACGTCCAGCGTCAGCGGTTTACCGTCCCACTTCGGGCACTGGCGGATAACGCTTGCAACCGGCTGTTCTGCGGTGCTCTGAATTGTCAGCAACAGAGTGGGCGTGCCGGATCGGGTATCAATCCGCATCTGGTATTCACCGTCGCGGAAAAGGCGCCACTGCGGCGGAGACCCGTCGCAGGGCTTGAGCGACAGCATCTCATTGAGTTTTATCGCCTCCGAAGGCTGCCAGCACGTCTTGTCAAAACCCAGCGTCAGAGGACGCGTACCCTTCGTAAGCTTTGCCTGGCTGGTGAAAACCCCGGTGCCTTCGGCGCGAAATGCGTTAAACCCCGGCGATGACCAGTCGGCATGTGCCAGAGCGGGTAACATCAGAAAAGCTAATGCGGTGCGTTTCATTCCATTTTCCTGTCGCGGCATTTTTGACCAGTGTGCCATCAGGTTGTGGTTAAAAACTCATCCCCCATCGCTTTCTGTCGGGAGGATCTGTGAGGATGAATGATCCCGCGCGAAATGAGACAGTTATCTGCGATATCGCACACATTTTTTCAGGAATGATGTTTTTATGAGCAAGTTTCAGGTGACATAGTTTCGGATTTGGACTATTTCTATACGTGCTCTTGAAGTCTATTTTTGATATGATTTGAGATTCCGCTCTCAAATTTGTGAAAAAAATAAGGTGTTGGGATGATTACATCCGACCAGGAGACCTAATGATATCGACTCCCATTCGACGATATGGGGCCGCGATACTCATGTTACTCACCACGACATTTTCGGGTGGGGTGCTTGCGAAGACGCACACGGATACAACGAGTAAGAAAGCCCACGTAATAAAGACGACAAGTAGTAAGGTTAGCAGTAAACAAGAGTATTCTCGCAATAGTGCAAAGAGTAGTTCACTTCCTGATTTGCGAAAATACCCTTCCGGAACACCAAGAAAAAAAGCGTTTCTCCGGACGGTAATGCCTTACATAACAAGTCAAAATGCCGCGATTACGGCGGATCGTAACTGGTTAATTTCAAAACAGTACGATAGCCGCTGGTCGCCGTCTGAACGCGCGCGTCTGAAAGACATCACGAAGCGCTACAAACTGAGCTGGAACGGTAACACGCGTCGCGTACCGTGGAATGCTCTCCTTGAGCGTGTGGACATTATCCCAGGCAGCATGGTAGCGACCATGGCAGCAGCCGAAAGCGGCTGGGGAACGTCTAAGCTGGCGCGTAATAACAACAACCTGTTCGGCATGAAATGTGCGAAAGGGCGTTGTAATAATGCGCCCGGCAAAGTGAAGGGCTATTCTCAGTTTGAATCAGTAAAAGATTCCGTGAATGCTTACGCGGTGAATCTTAATACGCACCCGGCCTACTCATCGTTCCGTAAATCACGCGCTCAGCTGCGTAAAGCGGATCAGGAAGTAACGGCCAGCGCAATGATTCACAAGCTAAAAGGTTATTCGACGAAGGGAAATAGCTATAACAACTATCTGTTCGCTATGTACCAGGATAACCAGCGCTTAATTGCCGCCCATATGTAATCTCAAAAAACGCCTTCCACTGGAAGGCGTTTCCTTTTCTATATCAGCACCTCGCTGTGGCGATCCCGGTACTCTTTCGGCGTGGTGTCATACTCTTTGCGAAACACTGAATAGAAATACTGCAGCGACGGATAGCCGCACATCTGCGAGATTTCGTTGATCGACAGTGACGTAGAGACAAGCAGGCTGCGGGCCTTCTCCAGCTTCTCCGCATGAATGACGGCATGAATGGTTTCGCCCACTTCTTCTTTGAATCGCTTCTCCAGATTCGAGCGGGAAATGCCCACCGAGTCCAGGACCTGATCGACCTTAATCCCTTTGCAGGCGTGGTTGCGGATATAGTGCATGGCCTGAATGACGGCCGGGTCGCTTAGGGAGCGATAATCGGTTGAGCGACGCTCAACGACGCGGACGGGGGGAACCAGCAGGCGCTGAAGCGGCAGAGCCTCTTTATCCAGCAGACGGTGCAACAGCTTTGCCGCCTGATAGCCCATCTGACGTGTGCCCTGTGCTACGGAGGAGAGCGCCACGCGGGACAGGTAGCGGGTCAGTTCTTCGTTATCAATGCCAATCACGCACAGTTTTTCGGGCACCGGGATATGCAAATGTTCGCAGACCTGCAGCACGTGTCGGGCCCGGGCGTCCGTAACGGCAATAATACCGGTTTGCGGTGGCAGCGTTTGCAGCCAGTCCGCCAGGCGGTTTTGCGCGTGCTGCCAGTTTTCCGGTGCGGTTTCCAGCCCCTGATAGACCACGCCGCGGTACTTCTCCTGTGCGACCAGCTGGCAAAACGCATGTTCACGCTCCACGGCCCAGCGCTTGCCGCTGGTGGCGGGTAAACCATAAAACGCGAAGCGATGGACGCCTTTATCCTTTAAATGGAGAAAGGCGGCCTCGACCAGGGCATGATTATCGGTGGCGATGTAGTGGACCGGCGGATAGTGTTCGGGTGAATGATACGAGCCGCCGACGCCCACAATCGGCACGTCGACGTCGGTCAGCAACTGCTCGATGATGGGATCGTCATAGTCGGCGATAACGCCATCACCCAGCCAGTCTTTGATGTTCTCCAGACGGGTGCGGAAATCTTCTTCAATAAAAATATCCCATTCGGATTGCGACGCCTGCAAATATTCACCCACGCCTTCTACCACCTGACGGTCGTAGGCTTTGTTGGCATTGAATAACAACGTAATGCGGTGACGCTTTTCAAACATGGCTCGCTTCCCAATTAAGTCACAATGCGGTTATCAGGCTCGTCGCTTGGTGGCAGAGTCCATCCAGACTGCCAGTAAAAGAATGGCCCCCTTGACGATATACTGCCAAAACGTCGGGACGTCCATCATACTCATCCCGTTATCCAACGACGCCATGATAAATGCCCCCATGACCGCGCCCGCCACGCTACCGATACCGCCTGCGAGGCTGGTGCCACCGATGACGCAGGCAGCGATAGCATCCAGCTCGGCGATGTTACCGGCGGAAGGAGAGCCTGCCCCCAGACGCGAGCTGAGGATCAACCCGGCGATAGCGACCATCAGGCCGTTAATGGCGAAAACCGCCAGCTTGGTACGTTCGACGTTAATACCCGACAGGCGAGCAGCTTCAAGGTTGCCGCCGATGGCATAAATACGACGTCCAAACGCGGTGCGCGTCGCCATAAACATGCCGCCGAGCAGTAACAGCGCCAGCAGCAGTACCGGCGTCGGAACGCCGCGATAGTCGTTAAGAAGCCAGATGGCGCCCAGCACAATGACCGCCGTCAGCGCCTGACGTCCGACCACGGACGTTGACGCTGGCGACGCAAGACCCAGCGCCTGACGGCGCATACGTCCACGCCACTGCCACGCGACAAACGCCAGCAGTCCCACCACGCCGATCGTAAAGCCTATGCTGTCCGAGAGGTAACTCTGGCCAATTTGCGACATCGCCGCGCTGGTCGGGGAGACGGTCGTGCCGTTGGTGATACCGATCAAGATCCCGCGGAAGGCCAGCATTCCCGCCAGGGTGACGATAAACGATGGCACCTTCCGATAGGCAACCCACCAGCCGTTCCAGGCCCCTAAAACCAGCCCCAGTACCAGCGTCACCGCCACGGTCAGCGGCAGCGGCCAGCCGAGCCAGACGTCAAAAATGGCCGCCACGCCACCGAGAAGACCCATCATCGACCCGACCGACAGGTCGATTTCCGCAGAGATGATCACGAACACCATGCCCACGGCCAGGATGCCGGTGATGGCGGTCTGGCGGAGCAGGTTTGAGACGTTACGCGCGCTTAAGTACGAGCCATCCGTCATCCACGTGAAGAACAGCATGATGACGATAATCGCCGCGATCATCACGAAAACCTGCAGGTTCAGCGCTTTTAGCCCCGCGAACGCGCCGGGCGTCGGAACAGCGACTTTGATATCAGACGGATTGCTTTTCGACATGACGTTCGCTCCTTAAAGCGGCTTCCATCACCTGCTCCTGCGTCAGGTTCTGGTTAATCAGGTTGGCTTTCAGTTTCCCCTCGTGCATGACCAGCACGCGGTCGCTCAGGCCGAGCACTTCGGGTAACTCAGACGAGATGACAATGACGGCAATCCCTTGCTGTACAAGCTGATTAATCAGTTTGTAGATTTCGTATTTGGCACCGATATCGATCCCGCGCGTCGGCTCATCAAGGATTAATATGCGTGGATTGAGGAGCAGACAGCGCGCCAGAATCGCCTTCTGCTGGTTACCACCGCTCAGTCGGCCAATCGCCAGTTCCGGCGAGGAGGTTTTGACCTTCAGCCGGGCAAGTGACTGAAGGATGCACTGCTGCTCGGCGGCATCATCCAGGCTGCTCAGCGCGCCGGAGAACCGATCGAGTGCCGCAAGGGTGATGTTTTTACCCACCGCCATGACCGGTACGATGCCGTCTTTTTTGCGGTCTTCCGGCACCATGGCAATGCCGCGGTCAATCGCCTGCTGGCAGTTGTCGATTCTCACGGGCTGGCCGTCTATATATATCGTGCCCTCCCAGCGCCCTGGCCACACGCCAAACAGGCACTGCACGGCTTCGGTGCGCCCGGCACCGACGAGCCCAGCAATCCCAAGAATTTCGCCGCTGTGAAGGGAAAACGAAACGTTATTGACCCGCTTAATGTGGCTGTTAACGGGGTGCCACGCGGTCAGGTTTTCCACGCGCAGCACTTCATCGCCCTGACTGTGGGGCTCATTCGGGTAGAGCGCGGTCAGCTCGCGGCCCACCATCATGGTGATGATGTCATCTTCACTCATGCCCGCAGCTTCACGCGTGCCGATGTGTTGCCCGTCGCGGATCACGCAGATGGTGTCCGAAATGGCTTTTACCTCGTTCAGCTTGTGCGAAATGTAGATGCAGGCGATGCCGTGGTTTTGCAGATCGCGGATGATATTGAGCAGAACCGCAGTTTCCTGTTCGGTGAGCGACGCCGTTGGCTCATCGAGGATCAGCAGCCTGACCTGTTTATTCAGCGCCTTCGCAATTTCGACCAGTTGCTGTTGCCCCAGACCCAGGTCGCCCACGCGGGTATCCGGTGAAATGTTGAGGCTCACCTGCGCCAGCAGCTTTTCACAGCGGAGCGTCATGGTGTCGTAATCCAGCACGCCGTGGCGGGAAATCTCGGCTCCGAGGAAGATGTTCTCCAGCACGGTGAGATGTTTCACCAGCGCCAGCTCCTGGTGGATGATGGCGATGCCTTTACGTTCGGTGTCGCGAATGTGCGTCGCCTGGATGACTTCACCGGCAAAGACAATTTCGCCTTCGTAACTGCCGTGCGGGTAGATCCCACACAGGACTTTCATCAGCGTTGATTTGCCCGAACCGTTCTCGCCACACAGCGAAACCACTTCGCCAGGGTTCAACCGGAGACTGACGTTGTCGACGGCTTTCACCGCGCCGAAGCGCTTGGTGATGCTTTTCATTTCAAGTAAATAAGGCATAACTGCTCCACATAACCCGAGGGAAGAACAGTACAACGTCATGCGCCCCCGCAGAGCAGGGGCAGCGCCGGATTACAGTTCGCTCTTCTTGTGGAAACCGTCTTTAATAACGGTGGCGTCAATGTTCTCTTTATTGACTTCAATTGGCGTGAGCAGGCGAGCCGGAACGTCTTTCAGGCCGTTATTGAGCGTTGCATCTGCTTTAGGTTGCTTACCGTTGCCCAGCTCAACGGCAATTTCCGCCGCCGTATTGGCAAGTTCGGTAATCGGTTTGTAGACCGTCATGGTCTGAGTTCCTGCAATAATGCGTTTTACGCCCGCCAGGTCGGCATCCTGACCAGAAATCGCGACTTTACCGGCCAGTCCCTGGGCACTCAGAGCCTGAATAGCCCCGCCTGCTGTGGCATCGTTGGAGGCCACGACAGCATCAATTTTGTTGTTATTGGCCGTCAGCGCATTTTCCATAATCTTCAGGGCATTTTCTGGTAACCATCCGTCGGCCCACTGATCGCCGACCACCTTAATTTTGCCGCTGTCGATGTACGGCTTAAGGACCTTCATTTGCCCTTCGCGGAACAGTTTGGCGTTGTTATCCACCGGCGAACCGCCCATCAGGAAATAATTGCCTTGAGGCACTTTGTCGATCAGGCTTTGCGCCTGTAATTCGCCCACCTTTTCATTGTCGAAGGAAATATAATAATCAATATCGGCGTTATTAATCATGCGGTCATAAGCGAGAACTTTTATGCCTTCCTGCTTCGCTTCTTTCACCACGTTACTTAATACCTGGCCGTTATAAGGGATAATGACCAGAACATCGACTCCCCGGTTGATCATATTCTCGATCTGCGACATTTGCGTTTCTTCATTGCCGTTAGCCGACTGAACAAACACATTCGCACCGAGTGATTCCGCTTTTTTCACAAAAATATCGCGATCTTTTTGCCAGCGCTCCAGACGCAGGTCATCAATCGCCATGCCAATTTTGACCTCCTTGGCATGCCCTGCAAAGCTTACAAGGAGGAGCGTAGTGCAGAGTGTTAGGGTCAGGTTCTTTATCTTCATAATTATTAGGCCTTTTTGTAGGGGTATGTGTTGCTGAGATAAAAGAAACATTCACTGCTGGGTCGCAGCAAATTTTTAACGCGGAAAGGCGGGCTGGCAATTACAGATTTTTATCTTCTCATTACGATATTTGGTTTATTTCTGAATTTATGACCGCGATCGGATTTTAAAATTCGTAACGCCTTAATTACATTTGATTCTGGAATGCGCGCCGAAAAATAGTTTGTCTGCGCATTATTTTGCGAGCCAGCGCACAGTTGTGCATTCTCTCAATAGCAGTGTGAAATAACGTAATTGAGCAACCCAAAATGTCTATTCACTATTACTCCTGAATCAACGACTCGCCGCATACCCTGATTATGGAGCTCAATATGCAAGCTTATTTCGACCAACTCGATCGCGTTCGTTACGAAGGCCCAAAAACGACCAATCCTTTAGCATTTCGTCACTACAATCCGGATGAGCTGGTGCTGGGTAAGCGCATGGAAGATCATCTGCGCTTTGCCGCCTGTTACTGGCATACCTTCTGCTGGAACGGCGCCGATATGTTCGGCGTGGGTTCCTTTGACCGTCCGTGGCAACAGCCGGGTGAGGCCATCGAGCTGGCGAAACGCAAAGCCGACGTGGCGTTTGAGTTCTTCCACAAGCTGAACGTGCCGTTCTACTGCTTCCATGATGTTGACGTATCGCCGGAAGGGGCGTCGCTGAAAGAGTACCTGAACAATTTTGCGCAGATGGTGGACGTGCTGGCAGAAAAACAGCAGCAAAGCGGCGTGAAGCTGCTCTGGGGTACGGCAAACTGCTTCACCAACCCACGCTACGGTGCGGGTGCGGCCACCAACCCGGATCCGGAAGTGTTTAGCTGGGCGGCTACGCAGGTGGTGACGGCAATGAACGCTACGCATCAGCTGGGCGGCGAAAACTATGTCCTGTGGGGCGGCCGAGAAGGCTATGAAACCCTGCTCAATACCGACCTGCGCCAGGAGCGCGAGCAGATTGGCCGTTTTATGCAGATGGTTGTCGACCATAAGCACAAAATCGGCTTCCGCGGCACGCTGCTGATCGAGCCTAAACCGCAGGAACCAACCAAGCATCAGTACGACTATGATGTCGCCACCGTGTATGGCTTCCTGAAGCAGTTTGGTCTGGAAAAAGAGATCAAAGTGAATATTGAGGCTAACCACGCTACCCTGGCGGGCCACTCATTCCATCACGAAATTGCCTCTGCGATTGCGCTGGGCATCTTCGGATCGGTAGATGCGAACCGCGGCGATCCGCAGCTGGGCTGGGATACCGACCAGTTCCCGAACAGCGTGGAAGAGAATGCGCTGGTGATGTACGAGATCGTCAAAGCGGGCGGTTTCACCACCGGCGGCCTTAACTTTGACGCCAAGGTGCGTCGCCAGAGCACCGACAAATACGATCTGTTCTACGGCCACATTGGCGCGATGGACACCATGGCGCTGGCGCTGAAAGTGGCGGCGCGTATGATTGAAGACGGCGAGCTGGATAAGCGCGTGGCGAAGCGCTACAGCGGCTGGAACAGTGAGCTGGGCCAGCAAATTTTGAAGGGTCAGTTATCGCTTGCGGACATCGCGAAGTACGCTGAACAACAGCAGCTGGCGCCGCAGCACCAGAGCGGGCATCAGGAATTGCTGGAAAACCTGGTTAATCACTACCTGTTCGATAAATAACAGCATCCAGGCCCGGTAAGCGGAAGCGCCACCGGGCATTTCTGTCAAAGGAGTCACCACAATGTATATCGGGATCGATCTTGGCACATCGGGTGTGAAAGCCATCCTGTTAAGCGAGCAGGGCGACGTGTTAGCAACGCAGACTGAAAAGCTGCAGGTTTCACGCCCGCATCCGCTGTGGTCGGAGCAGGACCCGGAGCAGTGGTGGCAGGCGACGGATCGCGCGATAAAAGCCTTAGGCGAGCAGCACAGCCTGCGCGACGTGAAAGCGCTGGGCATTGCCGGACAAATGCATGGTGCAACGTTGCTGGATAGCCAGCATCGCGTTCTGCGCCCGGCTATTCTCTGGAACGATGGCCGCTGTGCGGAAGAGTGCGCAATCCTTGAAGCGCGTGTGCCCACGTCCCGCGAGATTACGGGCAACCTGATGATGCCGGGCTTCACCGCACCAAAACTTTTGTGGGTACAGCGCCACGAGCCGGAGATTTTCCGTCAGGTGGCGAAAGTCCTGCTGCCGAAAGACTATCTGCGCTTTCGTATGACGGGCGATTTCGCCAGCGACATGTCCGATGCCGCGGGCACCATGTGGCTCGACGTGGCGAAGCGCGACTGGAGCGAGGCGATGCTGGATGCCTGCCATCTGACCCGGGAACATATGCCCGCGCTGTTCGAAGGCTGTGAGGTGACGGGTACGCTGCTGCCAGACGTTGCGGAACGCTGGAATATGCCTGCCGTACCGGTGGTGGCCGGGGGCGGTGATAACGCGGCGGGTGCCGTGGGTGTCGGGATGGTTGAGGCGGGGCAGGCGATGCTGTCGCTGGGAACCTCTGGGGTCTATTTTGCCGTCAGCGACGGCTATCGCAGCAATCCCGAAAGCGCTGTGCACAGTTTCTGTCATGCGCTTCCGGGAAAATGGCATTTGATGTCGGTGATGCTGAGCGCGGCATCCTGCCTGGACTGGGCGGCGAAGCTTACCGGCATGGCGGACGTTCCGGCACTCATTGCGGCAGCGCAGCAAGCGGATGACGCGGCGAGTACCGTCTGGTTTTTACCCTATCTTTCTGGCGAGCGTACGCCGCACAACAACCCGGAAGCGAAAGGGGTATTCTTTGGCCTAACCCATCAGCACGGCCCGGCAGAACTGGCGCGTGCGGTTCTGGAAGGTGTGGGGTATGCGCTGGCCGACGGAATGGATGTGGTGCACGACTGCGGCCTGAAACCGGCGAGCGTCACCCTGATTGGCGGCGGCGCGCGAAGCCCTTACTGGCGACAGATGCTGGCGGATATCAGCGGGTTGCAGCTGGATTTCCGCACGGGAGGGGATGTTGGCCCCGCGCTCGGCGCCGCGCGTCTGGCGCAGATCGCTATGAACCCGGAAAAACCGCTTTCGCAACTGCTGCCGCAGCTTACGCTTGAACAGGCGCATGTGCCTGACGCGGCAGGACATGCCCGTTATGCAGAAAGGCGCGAGGTGTTCCGCAAAATCTATCAGCAGCTGCTGCCGCTGATGTCATAAACTCGCTTGTCCGACAGAGGCACGAAGATGTCCTTTTTTGGTCTGTGCGTGCCTCTCTTTCCTTGCCAGTATGGTGACACACCCACTGGCGAGGAGATTATCATGTCACGCATTGCACTCATCAATATTGATACTCAGCAGTCCTTCCATCATCGCCCTTACTGGCAGGAGGGGGACATTCCTGCCTTTCAGCAGGCGATGCTGGGGCTGATTGAAGGCTGCCAGGCGCGCGGTATTCCAGTCGTTGATATTTTTCATGTGGATGAAGACGGCCCCTTCACGCTGCAAAGCGGCTATGTCAAACCGATGGCCTTTTTGCGTCATCAGCCGGATGTGGTTTTCCAGAAACACGTCCATAATGCCTTCACGGATACCGGGCTTGATCGCTGGCTGCGCGAGCGTGATATCAACCAGCTGATTATCTGCGGCATTCGCACGGAACAATGCTGTGAAACCACCGCTCGGGTAGCATCCGATCTGGGTTATGCTGTGACGTTTGTGAGCGAGGCAACGCTGACGTTTCCCATGATGTACAAGGGCATTACCCTGAGCGCAGCGGAAATTCGCCATCGTACCGAGACGGTACTGGCCGGGCGTTTTGCCGAAATTAAAACGGTAGCGGAGACGCTGGAGTCACTGTAATGCGCATCGACGTCTGGTTCGTGATGTTACCCGGGGTACTGGCACTGGATATGTCAGGCCCGGCGGAGACCTTTGTGCTGGCTGGCGACGCGTTTCGTCTGCATTACATTGGGCCGCAACCGGACGTGCCGACGTCGATAGGCCTGACGATGGGCGGCATCCAGCCGTTGCCGGAAAGTCTGCCTCCGGGGAGTCTGCTTGTCCTGCCGGGGGTGAGCGACTCCCGCGTTCAGTTCTCATCGCCGCAGGCGCAGCAGATCCAGCACTGGCTAATGCGCCTGCAGCCGGTCATTCAGCGCCGGGATATCACGGTGATGTGCGTCTGTTCTGGTGCGCTGCTGGCGGCGAAATCGGGCCTGCTGAATAACAAACTGTGCACAACCCACCATGACGTTATCAGCCGTTTACGCACTGTGGCTCCCACGGCGACGATTAAAGAAAACCGCATCTTTGTACAGGACGAGAATATCTGGACCAGCGCGGGGATCACGTCGGGCATCGATCTGGCGCTGCATATGATTAACCGCCTGTGCGGTCCCGAAAAGGCGCTGGCCGTGGCGCGCGAGATGGTGGTCTGGTTCCGCCGTTCCGGTGACGATCCCCAGCTTTCACCGTGGCTGCGCTACCGCAATCATCTTCATCCGGCGATCCATCGGGCGCAGGATGCGCTCACCGCCGAGCCGCAAAAAACGTGGAGCTTGCCTGATATCGCCGCACTGGCGCACGTCAGCCCGCGCCATCTCACCCGGCTTTTCCAGACGCATTTAGGGATTAGCGTCCGCGATTATCTGGAGCAGCTGCGTCTGGCGGTGGCGGAGCAGTGGCTGATTCAGGGGCGCGGCGTGGAACAGGCCTCGCTGGCGGCAGGGTTTTCCTCCCCGCGCCAGTACCACCGCGCCCGGCAGCGCAGCGTTAGCTGACGAAGCGGCGCGCGTCGATTTTTTGCAGCAGCATCGACAGCAGCAGGCTGATAACCAGCGTAGCGGCAAAAATCCAGACGATATCCAGCACCGGCCAGCTTTTGAGCTCAACGCCCCTTGTTCGCAGGGCGTGGATCACCAGCGCGTGAAAACCGTAAATTCCCAGCGAGTGCCGCGAGATAAAGCCCAGCACGGGAAGGGGACGCGCATTCAGGGTGTTTTTAACGAGCGTGAGCAGCGATACGGCACAGATAAAGACCATCGGCCCGCAATACAGATACCAGGTATCGGCAAAATTGCCGCGCCACTGAAGCTCATGTAGCGTCCCGCGTGAAATCACCGCCACGCCGGCGATAAACAGCGCTCCGCAGAGCCAGTTCAGACCGCGCTTTTGCGTGTCCATCATCCCGATGGCGCGCCCCAGCATGCCGTAAAGCACGTAGTAGAAGGTGTCGCCGTTGATATAGAGGTTTACCGGCAACCATTCGAAACCGTCGATTTTCTGTGAGACCGTGTTCGGGTTGGCGACAATGCCAATCACCACCATCAGGGCCAGAAGCATTTTCCCGCTGACGTTTTTCACCTGAATGAGCGGAGAGACCAGATAGATAACGATGATGGCGAAGAAGAACCACAGGTGGTAGAAAACCGGTTTTTGCAGCAAATATTTGAGGGATAACCCGGCGTTAATGGAGGTAAACAGGGTGATATAGAGCAGGGCAACGGCGCTGTAGAACCCCAGACAGGCCGCGATGCGGATGAAGTGCCTCGGCTGCGCGCTACGCTCGCCAAAAAAGAGAAAGCCGGAAATCATAAAAAACAGCGGCACGCTGACGCGCGACGCAGAGTTGAGGATATTGGCAATATCCCAGTTAACGGGGCTGATGCTGTGGGCATTCGTGACATACCAGGTCGTCGTGTGGATCATGACCACCATCAGACACGCTATTCCTCGCAGGTTATCAATCCAGTTAATTTTTGACGGCATCGGTTCCTCGTATTCCCTGTAAATTGAGTGTGACTCCCAGTGTCCAAATGTCTTCGTTTGGAAAATTCTGACTTTTATTCTCAGGCTTGCCGTAAGACGGCGAGATTCGCAGAATGACAGACCTTAATCTATAAAAGCTTTGCTACTAAAAATAACAGCCGCTGGCCAGGACGGTAATAAAAATGATGATGAAGCGCGTGGCGTCACTCTTTCTGCTGTTAATGCTGGCAGGATGCAGTGCGTCACAGGAAGCACCTGTGCAAAAAGCCCAGCAGGGCAGAATGAGCCCGGAACGTTCACTGAATATGGAGTCACTCTGCAAGGACCGGGCCGCACGCCGCTATAACTCGGACGTTCAGAAAATCAACGTCACCGGGTTTGAGCGCTTTCAGGGTAGCTATGAGCTCAAGGGCTATACTGCGCGTAAAGAGGGCTTTGTCTGCTCGTTTGATGCGGACGGCCAGTTTTTACACCTCTCCATGCGCTAGCCTGCTCGCATAATCAACAGCCAGACGCCGTCAGCGCCCTGGCTTGAATGCTTATTTCCCAATTTTCCCTAAACAACCCCGTTTCGTACTGTATATCTTGCAGCCAGCGGGTATACTGGTCCCTTCCATTTAAAACCACACGTATCCAGCACGAAATACTATGCAAAAGTTTGATACCAAGACCTTCCAGGGCCTGATCCTGACCTTACAGGATTACTGGGCTCGTCAGGGCTGTACCATTGTTCAACCTTTGGACATGGAAGTCGGCGCCGGCACTTCACACCCGATGACCAGCCTGCGCGCGTTGGGGCCTGAGCCAATGGCGACCGCGTATGTGCAGCCTTCTCGTCGTCCGACCGATGGTCGTTACGGTGAAAACCCGAACCGTCTGCAGCATTACTATCAGTTCCAGGTGGTGATTAAGCCATCACCCGACAACATTCAGGAACTGTATCTCGGGTCGCTGAAAGAGCTGGGTATGGATCCAACCATTCACGACATCCGTTTCGTGGAAGATAACTGGGAAAACCCAACGCTGGGTGCCTGGGGTCTGGGTTGGGAAGTGTGGCTGAACGGCATGGAAGTGACCCAGTTCACTTACTTCCAGCAGGTGGGTGGTCTGGAATGTAAGCCGATTACCGGTGAAATCACCTACGGTCTGGAACGTCTGGCGATGTACATTCAGGGCGTAGACAGCGTTTACGACCTGGTCTGGAGCGACGGCCCGCTGGGTAAAACCACCTACGGCGACGTGTTCCATCAGAACGAAGTGGAGCAATCCACCTATAACTTCGAATACGCGGACGTGGACTTCCTGTTCACCTGCTTCGAGCAGTACGAGAAAGAGGCACAGCAGCTGCTGGCGCTGGAGACTCCGCTGCCGCTGCCTGCTTACGAGCGTATTCTGAAGGCCGCCCACAGCTTCAACCTGCTGGACGCCCGCAAAGCCATCTCCGTGACTGAACGTCAGCGCTACATTCTGCGTATTCGTACCCTGACCAAAGCCGTTGCAGAAGCTTACTACGCGTCCCGTGAAGCCCTTGGCTTCCCGATGTGCAACCGAAACAAATAAGAGGCGGCCATGTCTGAGAAAACTTTCCTGGTGGAAATCGGCACCGAAGAGCTGCCACCAAAAGCCCTGCGCAGCCTGGCTGAATCTTTTGCTGCGAACGTGACCGCCGAGCTGGATAACGCTGGCCTGGCACACGGTAAAATTGAGTGGTTTGCCGCGCCGCGTCGTCTGGCGCTGAAAGTGGCAAATCTGGCGGCGTCTCAGCCGGATCGTGAAGTCGAAAAACGTGGCCCGGCGATTGCCCAGGCGTTTGACGCGGAAGGCAAGCCAAGCAAGGCTGCCGAAGGCTGGGCGCGCGGCTGCGGCATCACCGTTGATCAGGCCGAGCGTCTGACCACGGATAAAGGCGAATGGCTGCTGTATCGTGCCCACGTGAAAGGCGAAAGCGCGGAAGCGCTGCTGCCAAACATGATCGCCACTTCTCTGGCGAAGCTGCCGATTCCTAAGCTGATGCGCTGGGGCGCGTCTGACGTACACTTCGTGCGTCCGGTACACACCGTGACCCTGCTGCTGGGCGACACCGTTATCCCGGCGACCATTCTGGGCGTGGCGTCCGATCGCGTGATCCGCGGCCACCGCTTTATGGGCGAGCCAGAGTTCACCATCGACAATGCCGACCAGTACCCGCAGATCCTGCTGGAACGCGGTAAAGTGATTGCCGACTACGAACAGCGTAAAGCCAAAATTAAAGCGGACGCGGAAGAAGCGGCGCGTAAGATTGGCGGTAATGCCGACCTGAGCGACAGCCTGCTGGAAGAGGTCACTTCTCTGGTGGAATGGCCGGTTGTGCTGACCGCGAAATTCGAAGAGAAATTCCTGGCCGTTCCGGCAGAAGCGCTGGTTTACACCATGAAGGGTGACCAGAAGTACTTCCCGGTTTACGCCAACGACGGCAAGCTGCTGCCAAACTTCATCTTCGTGGCGAACATCGAATCGAAAGATCCGAGCCAGATTATCTCCGGTAACGAGAAAGTGGTGCGCCCGCGTCTGGCGGATGCCGAGTTCTTCTTCAATACCGACCGTAAAAAGCGTCTGGAAGATAACCTGCCGCGCCTGCAGACCGTGCTGTTCCAGCAGCAACTGGGTACGCTGCGCGACAAAACCGACCGTATCGCGGAGCTGTCCGGCTGGATCGCCCGTGAAATCGGTGCCGACGTTAACCACGCGACCCGCGCGGGCCTGCTCTCCAAATGCGACCTGATGACCAACATGGTGTTCGAATTCACCGACACCCAGGGCGTAATGGGCATGCACTACGCGCGTCACGATGGCGAAGCGGAAGACGTGGCCGTAGCTCTGAACGAGCAGTATCAGCCGCGCTTTGCGGGCGACGATCTGCCGTCCAACCCGGTTGCCTGCGCTGTAGCGATTGCCGATAAGATGGACACCCTGGCGGGTATCTTCGGCATTGGCCAGCATCCTAAAGGCGATAAAGACCCGTTTGCGCTGCGTCGTGCCGCGCTGGGCGTGCTGCGCATCATCGTTGAGAAGAACCTGAACCTTGATCTGCAGACCCTGACCGAAGAAGCGGTGCGTCTGTACGGCGACAAGCTGACCAACGCGAACGTGGTGGATGACGTGATCGACTTTATGCTCGGCCGTTTCCGCGCGTGGTATCAGGACGAAGGTTACACTGTCGACACCATTCAGGCGGTGCTGGCGCGTCGTCCAACCCGTCCGGCTGATTTCGATGCGCGTATGAAGGCGGTTTCCCACTTCCGTACGCTGGAAGCGGCATCTGCCCTGGCGGCGGCCAACAAGCGTGTATCCAACATCCTGGCGAAATCCGACGAGACGCTGAACGAGCGCGTAAACGCCGCGACGCTGAAAGAGCCGGAAGAGATTGCTCTGGCGATGCAGGTTGTGGTGCTGCGCGACAAGCTCGAACCGTACTTCGCGGAAGGTCGTTACCAGGAAGCGCTGGTGGAGCTGGCGGAGCTGCGTGACGTGATCGACGCCTTCTTCGAGAAAGTGATGGTGAACGTAGAAGATAAAGAACTGCGTATTAACCGTCTCTCCATGCTCGAAAAACTGCGCGAGCTGTTCCTGCGCGTGGCGGATATTTCGCTGTTGCAGTAATGTGCCCGTTGTAACACATGCTAAAAACCCGCTTCGGCGGGTTTTTTTATGGGTCTTTTGTAGACCGGATAAGCGCAGCGCCATCCGGCAGGTTTAGCCGATCGCGATTGTGCCTTCGTCTGTCTGCAGCCAGCGCGGTGCCTTCAGCGTATCAGCAAAGTAGCTGACCAGCTCGCACAGCAAATCTTCCATCACGATTTCAGATTGTCGCGGCAGTGAGCCGTTCATCAGCATCTGCGTAAGCTCCTGACAGTAGCGCCCCAGCTGATCGCATTCGGGTTCGAAAGCCGGAACGCGTGACGGGAGTTCCTTCACGGTCAGGCTGGCTTTTAAAGCGTCCGGAACAGGTTCCAGAAGCGTGGGTTGCAGAAGATTCAGACAGGCATAAAGTCTGCCGTAAAGCGCCATTTTTGGGGCGGGTTCTTCGCAATCTACCAGTGCGTCGGTAAAACGTTCGCAGTTATCCGCCAGTTCGGTGAAGTCGGTGGCGTGGTTAAAGGGCAGGGTGAATAAAGAATGAGCTTGGGTTGGGGTAGTAGCCATATTGGCAGCCTCCGATAAGTGATAAAGCTTCCACCACCGGAAATGCTAACTTCGCTGGTGGTGGACTGAACAGAGTTAGCATTACCGGCCTTATCGGATACCGGCGCATCTTTCGATGCCCCTGCTCAGCCCACCATTGAGATGTAGCAAAGCATGCTGCACATAATGTGCCGCCGATAAGATAAGCCAGGATGCTAAACCCGGCACCTGATTTTGCAGGTGCAAAGAGAACTTACTGCTCATCAAAACAGGCGGCAATAGATTTGAGCTATGCCACTGAGGATATTACCATTTCTGGAAAGAGACTCGCAAAATTACCGCAATGAAAAGCATACTGCGGGCAGAGGTCTTACAGCGACGCTATGGTCCGGCTGTAAATCGCTGAGGCGTTTCCTGCAGGCCGGGGCGAGGCGCATGGATGCGCCGAGAGGGCGGGCTTTACAGGGATGTTACCTCCGCCCGTCCCCGATAAGCCGGAAGGAATAAGCCGAAGGTACCGCGTAGCGGCGATTTACCGCCGGGAGCCCGGGTAGCCAGGGTGGTGGCGACTGAGCCACCCTGGCACGTTCACGGGTATTGTCGTTACAGAGTAGCAAGGAACATAAAGTGAACGGAATGACCACCAGAGTCGTATGCTTCCCCTCACCCCAGCCCTCTCCCTCAAGGGAGAGGGGGCCGTCTGTGCAAGCAATATTTGGTGGGGATCCCTCAGCCCAAAGGGAGAGGGAGTACAAATCGTCCAAAATTTAACCTTGAAATGGTCAACCCATTACCGCTATCCTTATCTCCGTTAAATTTCTCGCTCTGGAGCGCCCCCCAAAAATGAACAAACACGACTGATGAATTTCGATCCTTGCTAAACGCCACCGCGTGGGCAGGGGATATTTTGATTTCATTCAGAAGTGCTTATGGCTCATTTTGCGCAGTCCCCTTCTTTTATTTTGCATCAGGTCACCTGTCAGTTTGCGACGGGCGATACCCTTTTTGGTCCGCTGAGTTTTTCTCTGGAGCCGTCTCTGTGCGCTCTGGTTGGCCGTAACGGTAGCGGGAAAACGCGTCTGCTGCGTCTGCTGGCGGGGCTTGATGAGCCTGCAAGTGGGCATATTGAACGTACCGGAACACATGTCTATGTGGCTCAGCAGCAGGACATTTTGCCGCACACGACGCTGGCTGAGCTGCTCGGGTACGAGGCCATCTTCGCGGCGCGAGCGCGTATCGACAGCGGCGATTACCAGCCTGACGATCTGGAAATGCTTGATGGATTCTGGGATTTAGCTGAACGTCTTGGCGAGGCGTTTGCCCGGGCGAAACTTCCGCCGTTTGATCCAGATAAGCCAGCCGGTGAGCTCAGCGGCGGCGAGCGTATTCGCGCGCTGCTGTGCGGGGCATTTACGGCTGAAGCGGATTTCCTGCTGCTGGACGAACCGACTAACCATCTGGATCGACAAGGACGGGCGTGGTTCTACGACCAGCTTGCCCGTTATCAGGGCGGCGTGCTCGTCGCCTCCCAT
The DNA here is from genome assembly GCF_014895705.1 of Enterobacter cloacae complex sp. P27C. NCBI lineage: Bacteria > Pseudomonadati > Pseudomonadota > Gammaproteobacteria > Enterobacterales > Enterobacteriaceae > Enterobacter > Enterobacter cloacae complex sp. P27C. The sequence continues at coordinate 24,964 of NZ_JADBQB010000008.1, read as the reverse complement.
GACCGTGAGCTGCTGGCGCAGGTGCCGCGTATTCTTGAGCTAAGCAGCGGCGGGCTGCGCAGCTACGGCGGGAATTATGCGGATTATCAAACCCAGCGCGATGCCGAACAGCAGGCGGCCCGTGCGGCGCTGGAACATGCGGCCACGGAGCGCAAACGCACCCGCGCACGTATGCAAAAAGAGCATGACGACAGCCAGCGGCGCTCGGCGAAAACATTACGCACCGTCGATACCCTGAATATCGCGTCGTTTGAACGCGTCAAATACAAAGGCGCGGCAAAGGAACGTATTGGCTCCTGGAAAAAACAGCACAGCGAGCAAAATGAAGCCCTGAATGCCGCGGTAAACAAGGCGCGTGAGCGGGTTGAAGAAGATAACCCGGTGATGTTTACCCTGCCGGGGAGTCAGATCCCGGAAGGTAAACAGGTGCTGGTGCTGGAAGATCTGGTGCTGCCGCATGTGCCTGTTCCTCCGCTTAGCTGGCGGATGGACGGGCCAATGCGCGTGGCGCTAAAAGGTCCGAACGGCTGCGGGAAATCGACGCTGTTGAAAGCCATCCTCGGCGACATTAGTCCACGCTCAGGAACCTGCAAGGTGTCGGTCAGCTGTGCTTATCTCGATCAGCATCTTTCCCGGCTCGATCTGTCGCAGTCGGTCATGACGCACCTCAACCTGGGCAATACGCCCCTGGAAGAGGGTATGTTACGCACCCGTTTAGCCCAGCTTCAGCTGGGGGCCGACAAAGTCTCGCTCCCGCTGGCGGAACTGAGCGGCGGTGAGCGTCTGAAGGCTGCGCTGGCCTGCGTGCTTTGGCGCGGGGAGGCCACGCAGCTCCTGTTGCTGGATGAACCGACCAACCATCTGGATCTGGCTTCAGTGCAGGCTATTGAAGCGGCGCTGGCTGGTTTCCCCGGCGCGCTGCTGGTGGTGTCACACGATGATGCGTTTTTAAAAGGGTTAACGTTGACGCACGAGATGGTGTGGGAAGAGACGGGCTGGCGTTTCGAGAGCCTTTAAACACAAGCCCCCGCAGAGGCGGGGGCGTTCAAACTTTACTACGCTATCTGTTTGCTGAGTGCAGGGTTGGCCTGAATCAGGCGCATCAGCTTTAACTCGGTTGGGGTGGGTTTCTCTCGTTTTGACTCCCACTCCAGCACCATAGCCACGCTGACACCCATCGCTCTGGCGAATTCTTCAGTTTTCAGTCCTGTCCCTTTGCGCAATTGCTCATATTCTGTAAAGGGATTGGATTTTTGTTGCAGGGTAATGGCCTGCGGTACATCTTTAAAAACGATCTGTTCCAGACTGCTCAGCAGCTCAAACTCAGGATCTTTATATTCCATTGAGAACTCCTCTTAAATCTCACATCGTGATCAAGAACATCAGAGAGCCAATTAAGAATAGTCCCTAATACAAACCAAGGATCGTCACGGCTGTGATTAATCGTGCGGTAACGATCGCTTTACGCGATTCAGCTATCTGGATAGTTATGCTAATTCCCTGATTAACCATATGTCGGCTTCGCCAGGTATTTTTTTGTAAATAGTAAGAAATAAATCGGCAATAGTCGTTTTACATGAAAAGAGTATCTTGCAAGGCTGACCTGGACTATCCTTGTCAGCGTCGGGCACGCGTGTGCCGGTGTGCGCTTTTTTGGGTGAAAGGAGTAATAAAATGGCGACAGGAAAGTCCTGCTCTCGCTGGTTTGCGCCTATTGCGGCGTTGTTGATGGTTGTTAGCCTGAGTGGGTGTTTTGATAAAGAAGGCGATCAGCGCAAAGCGTTTATCGATTTTCTGCAGAATACAGTGATGCGCAGCGGCGAGCGGTTGCCGACGCTGACTGCGGATCAGAAAAAACAGTTTGGCCCCTTTGTGTCCGATTACGCCATTCTTTATGGGTATTCACAGCAGGTGAGCCAGGCGATGGACTCCGGTATCCGCCCGGTAGTGGATAGCGTGAACGCCATCCGTGTTCCCCAGGATTATATGACTCAGCGCGAGCCGCTGCGCCAGTCCAACGGTGCGCTCGGCGTGCTGAGCCAGCAGCTGCAAAACGCGAAAATGCAGGCTGACGCGTCACGTTCTGCGCTGAAGCAGGGCGAGGATCTTAAACCGGTCTTCGATAAAGTGTATGAGAAAGTAGTGACGAAACCCTCTGAAGCGATACAACCGCTGATTCCGGCCGCGCAGGTCTTCACTCAGCAGCTGGTTCAGGTCGGGGATTTCATCTCGCAGCAGGGGACACAGGTGAGCTTTGTTGCCAACGGCATTCAGTTCCCAACCTCGCAGCAGGCAAGTCAGTACAATACGCTGATTGGGCCGCTGGCCGCCCAGCACCAGGCCTTTAGCCAGGCGTGGGGCGCAGCAGTCGCTGCCACAGAATAAACCGAAAAACCCCGCCTCAGGCGGGGTTTTTTTTCGGCATTCAGAAAATAACGCTTGTCATTCCTCTACCACATCGGTATAACTGTTCGCGTCGGTTTGTTACACAGACCTAAAGCAGTTTAGTAAAGCAGTCCAGATTGTTATCCATAGATACCCTTCGTAGTGACCCTTCCTTCATCGCTTAAAAATCTGTAACGCAATCCATCAAGCCGGAAGGCACAATATATTTGTTAATAAGGTAATTTCTATGTCTGCTAAAATGACTGGTCTGGTTAAATGGTTCAACGCTGATAAAGGTTTCGGCTTCATCACTCCTGACGATGGCTCTAAAGACGTGTTCGTACACTTCTCTGCTATCCAGAACGATGGCTACAAATCTCTGGACGAAGGTCAGAAAGTTTCCTTCACCATCGAAAGCGGCGCTAAAGGCCCAGCAGCTGGTAACGTTGTAAGCCTGTAAGCTTCCAACCCAGTAGCACAAAATTCAAAAACCCGCCTTCTGGCGGGTTTTTTCGTTTCTACTGTTGGATCTGCGGGTTAACGCAGTTCCTGTCTACTTTTCCAGCAAGCGCGGCTATCAGGTTATCTACTGCCGTCGCCGCCATATTGTAGCGCGTCTCGTGGGTAGCAGAGCCGATGTGTGGCAGGGCGACGACGTTTGGCATGCTCAGCAGTGGGGAATCCACCGGAAGCGGCTCCTGCTCAAACACGTCCAGACCCGCGGCGTGGATCTCGCCGTTTTGCAGCGCTTCAATCAGCGCCTGCTCATCCACCACCGGGCCGCGACCCGCGTTGATGAAGATGGCGGACTTCTTCATTTTTTCAAACGCGGATTTGCCAATCAGATGGCGCGTTTCATCCGTCAGCGGCAGGATCAGGCAAACAAAATCGGCTTCCTGCAGCAGCGTATCCAGCTCGCAGTAACGCGCGTTGAAGCGTTCTTCTGCTTCACTATGATGACGGCGCGCGTTATACAGAATCGGCATGTTGAAGCCGAAATGCGCGCGCTGCGCCAGCGCCAGCCCGATACGCCCCATACCCACGATGCCCAGCGTTTTGCCATGCACATCCACGCCGAACCAGTCCGGCCCAATGCTTTTCGTCCATTCGCCGGCTTTCACACGCTCGGCCACTTCCACCACGCGACGGGCCGTGCTGAGCACCAGCGCCATCAGCGTATCTGCCACGGTTTCCGTCAGGGCATGTGGCGTGTGCATCAGCAGGATTTTACGGGCGTTCAGGGCATCCACGTCGAAATTGTCATAACCCACGGAAACGGTTGAGGTAGCACGAAGCTTCGGCATTTTCTCCAGCAGGGCGACATCCACTTTTTCGCTTGAACCCAGCAGGCCTTCGGCGTTGGCGAACGCATCGGCGTGCTGCGCCACGGTCTCCGGGCTCAGGTTCTTCACCTGCGTAACGGTGAAGTGTTCTTCCAGGCGTTTCTGCAGATCTTCCGGCAGAGCTTTATACAAAATGACGGACGGCTTCATGCTAATCTCCGTTGATTTTTAAGGATTCAGGCGTGGCGTGCGCCGACGAGGTGCTGTTGATTATTAGCAGGCTTAACAATCAAAGTAAGCCACACGGAGGCGAAAAGCGCTACCCCCATAAAGATGTACGACGCGGATGGGCTGCCGGTCACACCGTTCAGATAGCCGACGAACCAGGATCCGCAGAACGACCCCAGCGCGCCCATACTGTTAATCAATGCCATTGCACCGCCCGCGACGTTACGCGGCAGCATTTCCGGGATGATGGCAAAAAACGGACCGTACGGGGCGTACATGGCGGCACCAGCAATCACCAGCAGGGTATATGAGGCCCAGAAGTGATTCGCGCCCACGGCCCACGAGCCGATGAAGGCGAAAGCGGCAATCAGCAGCAGCGGCCAGACAAACAGCTTGCGGTTTTGCAGCTTGTCCGACGCCCAAGAGACAACGATCATCGCGATGGTCGCGGCGAGATACGGTACGGAGGAGAGCCAGCCCACTTCCACCATGCCGAGGTTCTCGCCGCCGCTGCGGATAATCGACGGCAGCCACAGCACAAAGCCGTACACGCCGATACTCCAGGTAAAGTACTGCGCGCAGAGCAGGATAACGTTGCGGGAGCGGAACGCTTCGCCGTAGTTGCGTACCGCCTTCAGCCCCTGCTGCTCTTTATCCAGTTGCGCCTGTAGCGCGGCTTTTTCATCTTCGGAAAGCCACTTCGCCTGGGCAGGCTTATCTTTTACCAGCACCCACCAGCAGAATGCCCAGATAATTGCGGGTACCCCTTCGATGATAAACATCTCGCGCCAGCCGAAGGACTGGATCAGGTAGCCGGAGACGACCGACATCCACAGTACGGTGACCGGGTTACCGAGGATCAGGAAGGTATTCGCGCGTGAACGTTCAGATTTGGTAAACCAGTTGCTTATGTAAATCAGCATCGCCGGCATGACCGCTGCCTCAACGACGCCGAGAATAAAGCGAATGGCGGCCAGGGCAGGAATATTGTTCACCACGCCGGTCAGTGACGCGCAGGCGCCCCACAGGATCAGACAGATGAAGATCAGCTTACGCACGCTGCGGCGTTCCGCGTAAATCGCGCCGGGGATCTGGAAGAAGAAGTAGCCCAGGAAGAAAAGGGCACCCAGCAGGGATGAAATACCTTTGGTGATGCCGAGGTCTTCGGTGATCCCCGCTGCGGATGCGAAACTGAAGTTGGCACGATCGAGGTACGCCAGGCTGTACGTGATAAACACGATTGGCATGATGTACCACCAGCGTTTTACTGCATTGGTCGAACTGTTCATAGGCTTGCCTCTGTTGTTGAGGTTGTTACCGCCGTTGTCTGTAGGGTACACGGTGGCTTAATTATTTGGTGTGGCATGCTGCCCTCACCCTGGCCCTCTCCCACAGGGAGAGGGAATTTAAACGCCGAGCTCTGCTCGCGTTGGCAATCCTTCGCTGTCGCCCTGCACCTGAATCGCCAGCGAGCCAATCTTATTGCCCCGCGCGACGGCCTGCTGCAGCGGTTTGCCTTCCAGCAGGGCGCTAATGACGCCTACGGCAAAGCCATCGCCCGCGCCGACGGTGTCGACAACGTTCTCAACCTTCACCGCCGCGACCGCGCCCTGTTCGCCGTCTGCCGTTTTGAACCATGCACCATCGGCACCGGTCTTCAGCACCACCGCTTTTACCCCTTGATTCAGATAGAAATCAGCAATGCCTTCCGGCGTATTTTCACCCGTCAGAATCATCCCCTCTTTCAGGCCCGGCAGAACCCAGTCAGCCTGGAACGCCAGGCGGTTCAGCTTCTCGACCATTTCCGCTTCACTTTTCCACAGCACCGGGCGCAAATTCGGATCGAAAGAGATCGTTTTGCCCAGCGACTTCATGGTCGTTGCCGCATGGTCCAGCAGTTCATAGGAACTGTCAGAGAGCGCCGCCGCCACGCCGCTCAGGTGCAGATGGCGCGCGGAGGCAAAATAGCCAGCGTGGTAATCTTCCGTTGAGAGATGGCTTGCCGCCGAACCTTTGCGGAAATACTCCACGATGGGATCGGTTCCATTTTCGACTTTAGATTTAAGCTGAAAGCCGGTAGGAAAGCGTCCGTCCAGGGTGACGCCTGCGGCATCAATATTCTCTTTTTTCAGCGAGTCGAGAACGAAATGGCCAAAGCTGTCATCCCCCACGCGGCTGACCCAGCCGACGTTCAGACCGAGACGCGCCAGGCCGGTCGCGACGTTCAGCTCTGCGCCCGCTACGCGTTTGATAAAGTGCTCTACCGCGCTCAGTTCGCCCGTTTCGGTCGCGACAAACATCGCCATAGCCTCGCCGATCGTGATGGCATCCAGCGTTTTGTGCATGATTTACTCCTCGCGCAGCAGGTTGACATAATGACGGGTAACGGCGGTTAAATCCGCCCCTTCCAGCGGGAACTCAATACCGCGCGGAGCATCTGCAGGCAGCTGGCCGAGCAGATCCAGCCAGCGCGCGTCTGCGCGGTCCGGCGCCACGGCGCGGAAGTTATCTTTATGCGGCACTGCGGCTTTAACGTGGATATAGCTCACCGCAGGGGCCAGGTGACGCGCGGCCTCTTCGGGAGAGTCGCCGACCCACAGCCAGTTGCCCATGTCGAAGGTCAGCGTGACGGGCAACGCCATTTCCCGACAGGCGGCCTGGAAGCGCCGCATGGGCGCGAGCTGCCCGCAGTCGGTCTGATCGTTCTCCACAACAAGCGCCATACCGCTGGCATTCAGCAGGGCGCGCAGGGCGTCGAGAGGCTGTGTGTCGCTGAAATGGCCGAGGGAAACCTTCAGCCACAGGGCGTTAAGAGTGTTGGCCTCAGAGAGATAGCGGGGCAGGTCCGGGTTAAGGGTGCCGTCGGCCATAAACAGGGCGGCGGGCGCGGAGTAGCACGCCAGCAGACCCATTAGCTCGATGGATTCGCTCAGTGCAGGCAGCGCCAGCAGCTCTTCGCTGTTAAACAGTTCGCGGCGGATCTCCACGCCGTCTGCCCCTGCGCCTGCAATAACGGGGAGCATCGCCCGCTGACCGCCTGCCTGTCGCACCTGTTCCGCGCCATACGCGGCGGTGACCACCATGATTTTCCTGCCCATCTTCGGACTCCATCGCAACATATCAATACTATTACGCTAGATGGAACCGGTTCCAAAGAAAAGATCAGGATGTCGAATTTATGATCGCTATCACAAGGGGGAATTAACGGGCGGTGGAGCCGCGAACGATCAGCTCGCCGGAGAAGACCTGCTCGCGTACGGCATCGCGGGTGCCTTCAATACGACGAATCACTTGTTCTACAGCGGCATAGCCAATCTGCCAGGTGGGTTGTTTAAGGGTCGTAATACCCACGCCAGCCAGCTCCGCCCACTCCAGCTCATCAAAGCCCAGCAGACCGATATCGCTGCCCCAGTGCAGGCCAATGCGCTTGAGCGAGCGGGCGACCTGAAGCGTCAGCGCCCCGTTGGCGGAGATAACGGCTTTGCGCATCCCGCGATGGCGGGTATGGAACTGGCGCAGGGTGTTGTCGATCTGGTCGGCTTCGTGAAGCGGCGTTTCGGCATTTTCGGCGATCGTACCGGGATAACGCGCAAGCGTGGCGCGAAATGCCGCCAGGCGGTCGCGTCGGGTATTTACCATGCCCAGCGGTTCGCTCAGGAAAAGAATCGCTTCGAAGCCCTGTTCGATCAGGTGCTCGGTCGCGGTTGTGGCTGCCTGGGTGTTATCCAGCCCGACGACATCGCAGGCGAATTCCGGGATTTTACGGTCGATGAGGACCATGGGCAGGGAGGACTGCTGCAGGCGGTTCAGGCCCTCTTCACGCATGCCTACTGCGTTAACCACAATCCCTTCCACCTGGTAGCTGCGCAGCAGATCGAGGTAGTGCAGCTCCTGGTCGACTTCGTTGTTGGTATTACAGACCAGCGGCGTGAAGCCCTTCTCGCGGCAGGCGGCCTCGATACCGCTGAGGACGTTGACGGAGTAGGGGTTGGTGATATCGGCGATAATAAGGCCGATCAAACGGGTGCGACCGCGTTTGAGCCCGCGCGCCATCAGGCTGGGACGATAGTCGAGATCGGCAATGGCCTGTTCAATACGCGCCAGCAATGCGTCGGACAGCAGATGTTTCTCGCCGTTGAGGTAGCGCGAAATGCTGGTTTTACCGGTTTTGGCGGCTTTCGCCACGTCGCTGATGGTGGCCCGGGCTGGTTTGCTCATCGCTGATTTCCCTGAATTTAGTGAGAATACCTTAGCGGGAAAATCAACGATGGCAAGTGGTTCATGCCGGGGTGTGCGGTCTGTTGCCCTCACCCCGGCCCTCTCCCTCGGGGATTACTGAATCGGACTCAACGTAATCTCTACGCGACGGTTTTGCGCTTTACCTTCCGCCGTGCTGTTGCTGGCGATAGGATTGGCAGGGCCCATGCCGCTGGTGCGGATGCGGTTTGCTTCAACGCCCTGGGTTATCAGGGAGCTGGCCACGGAATCGGCACGCTGCTGAGACAGACGCATGTTCAGATCCTGGCTGCCGGTGCTGTCGGTGTAGCCAATCACGTTCACGGCGGTCTTGTTGTACTCTTTCAGCACCATCGCCACGCCGGTCAGGGTGTTCGCGCCCGCAGGTTTCAGCGTGGCGCTGCTGCTGTCAAAGGTCACGTTGTTCGGCATGTTCAGGATGATGTTATCGCCGCTGCGGGTGACGCTCACGCCGGTTCCCTTCATTTTGTCGCGCAGTTTCGCTTCCTGCACGTCCATGTAATAACCGACGCCGCCGCCCAGCGCCGCACCTGCCGCTGCGCCAATCAGCGCACCTTTGCCGCGGTCTTTCTTGGAGGAGGAGAGTGCCCCAACGCCTGCGCCGACCAGCGAGCCGATACCTGCGCCAATGCCGGATTTACCCGCTTCGCGCTCACCGGTGTAAGGGTTGGTTGTGCAGCCAGAAACAGCCAGTGCACCGCTCACCAGAGCGGCAATAACGAGTACGCGTTTTTTCATCTTCTTTCCTTAATCCTTTTTATTCTTTGCCACGGCGAGCGTGGCAGTTGATTATGACGTCCAGATACGGAGAAAATTCCGGGTATAACTCTGAAATTTGTGACAAACCATAAACGACCTCAACGAGAAGGCCGTAAACCTGCACGCAACCAGGAGCGCACGCTTGAGCACCTCAACAAAAACCATTCTGACCGCCGCCCACTGGGGGCCGATGCTGGTCGAAACCGATGGCGAAAATGTTCTGTCGTCCCGTGGGGCACTGCCAACACAACATCCCAATTCGTTACAGACCGTCGTACGCGATCAGGTGCACAGCAAAACGCGCGTGCGCTGGCCGATGGTGCGCAAAGGTTTTCTGGCCTCGCCGGATAAGCCGCAGGGGATCCGTGGTCAGGATGAGTTTGTTCGCGTGAGCTGGGACGATGCGCTGGCGCTGATCCATACGCAGCATAAGCGCATTCGCGACAGCTATGGCCCATCGTCCATTTTTGCCGGCTCCTATGGCTGGCGCTCGAACGGCGTGCTGCACAAGGCCTCGACCCTGCTGCAGCGCTACATGAGCCTGGCCGGGGGCTATACCGGTCATCTCGGGGATTACTCCACCGGTGCGGCGCAGGCGATCATGCCATACGTCGTGGGAGGAAACGAAGTGTACCAGCAGCAGACCAGCTGGCCGCTGGTGCTGCAGCACACCGACGTGGTGGTGCTGTGGAGCGCCAACCCGCTGAACACGCTGAAAATTGCCTGGAATGCCAGCGACGAGCAGGGGATGGGGTATTTCGACGCGCTGCGCAAAAGCGGCAAACGCATCATCTGCATTGATCCGATGCGTTCTGAAACCATGGACTTCTTCGGCGACTGCGCCGAGTGGATTGCTCCGCATATGGGCACCGACGTGGCGATGATGCTGGGTATCGCCCATACGCTGGTGGAGAACGGCTGGCACGACCGCGATTTCCTCGCCCGGTGCACCTCCGGCTTCGACAAATTCGCCGACTACCTGACGGGCCAATCTGATGGGGTAGTGAAAACGGCAGAGTGGGCCGCGGAAATTTGTGGCGTTCCAGCCGCTAAAATCCGCGAACTGGCGGCACTGTTCCATAAAAATACCACGATGTTAATGTCCGGCTGGGGGATGCAGCGCCAGCAGTTTGGCGAGCAGAAACACTGGATGCTGGTGACCCTTGCCGCGATGCTAGGACAGATTGGTACGCCGGGCGGCGGTTTTGGTCTTTCCTATCATTTTGCGAACGGCGGTAACCCAACGCGTAAAGCGGCGGTGCTGGCGTCCCTGCAAGGCTCGGTGCAGGGCGGCGTGGATGCCGTGGATAAAATCCCGGTGGCACGAATCGTTGAAGCCCTGGAAAACCCGGGCGGTTTTTATCAGCATAACGGTCTGGACCGCCACTTCCCGGACATTAAGTTTGTCTGGTGGGCGGGCGGGGCAAACTTCACGCACCATCAGGATACCAATCGCCTGATCCGCGCCTGGCAAAAGCCGGAGCTGGTGGTGATTTCCGAGTGCTTCTGGACCGCCTCGGCCAAACATGCCGATATCGTGCTGCCGGCGACCACGTCGTTTGAGCGTAACGATCTCACCATGACCGGCGATTACAGCAACCAGCATATGGTGCCGATGAAGCGCGTGGTGGCCCCGCGTGATGAAGCGCGTGATGATTTTGACGTGTTTGCTGAACTGAGCGAGCTCTGGGAAGCGGGCGGTCGCGAACGCTTTACCGAAGGGAAAAATGACCTTCAGTGGCTGGAGAGTTTCTACCAGATCGCCGGACAGCGTGGTGCGGCGCAGGGCGTGACGCTTCCGCCATTTGCTGAATTCTGGGAGGCGAACCAGATTCTCGAAATGCCGGAAAGCGAACAGAACGCCCGATTTGTCCGTTTCGCCGATTTCCGTCGCGACCCGGAAAACCATCCGCTGAAAACCGAGAGCGGCAAGATTGTGATCTACAGCGAGCGCATCGCCAGCTTTGGATATGCCGATTGTCCGCCACACCCTTCGTGGCTGGAGCCGGACGAGTGGCACGGCAACGCTCAGCCGGCGCAGCTGCAGGTGCTGTCTGCCCATCCGGCGCATCGTCTGCACAGTCAGCTTAACTACACCTCTCTGCGCGAGCAGTATGCGGTCGCCGGGCGGGAGCCAATTACGCTGAATACTTTAGACGCCAAAGCGCGTGGGATTGCGGACGGTGACGTGGTGCGCGTCTGGAACCAGCGTGGACAGGTGCTGGCAGGGGCGGTGGTCAGCGACGGGATTAAGCCAGGCGTGATCTGTATTCATCAGGGAGCCTGGCCCGACCTTGAGCCCACCGAAGGTGGGATCTGTAAAAACGGGGCGGTTAACGTGCTGACCAAAGATCTCCCCAGCTCGAAGCTGGGGAATGGTTGCGCAGGGAACACGGCGCTGGCCTGGGTCGAGAAATATGAGGGGCCCGAGCTTACCTTAACGGCGTTTGATCCGCCTGCCAGCTCATGATCCATGTCGGGTGTTGGGTGTCATCCTGCCAGGCGCTGTCTTCAATGCGAAAGCCCTGAGCATGGTAGAAATTCACCGCCCGGACGTTTTTCTGATACACCTCCAGGGTTAAGTGCGGGAAGCGCTGTTGAACATGGTTCAGCAGCGCGCGCCCGATGCCTTTTCCGATATACGCTGGCGTAACGAACAGCGCCCCCACAAACTGCGACTGTATGACGCTGATAAAACCGCGCGGCGTGCCGTTCTCCTCCCAGACCCAGGTTTCGGCGGCGGGAAGGTATTCATCCCGCACCAGCGCTTCGTTCGCTTTCCAGTAGGCGGCGTCGATAAACGGATGCGCCTCGGTGGTGCTCTCAAGCCACAGTCTCAGGAGCTGAGCGGTATTCTCACTGTGCCATTTGCGGATCATGGTTGCCCTCCGGGTGGCAGATGCAGCCCGTAATATGGTCATTGACCAGCCCGCAGGCTTGCATAAAGGAGTAACAGATGGTGGTGCCCACAAACTTGAAGCCGCGTTTTTTCAGCGCTTTCGACAGGGCATCCGAGGCAGGGGTCGAGGTTGGGATCTCTGCAAGCGTGGCGGCCCGCGTCACCTTCGGCTCGTTATCCACAAACGACCAGACAAATGCTGAGAAGGGTTCGCCGTTTTGCTCCATCGCCAGATAAGCCCTCGCGTTACCGATAATGGCCTGAATTTTACCGCGATGGCGGATGATACCGGGATTCAGAACCAGCCTTTCCACGTCGTCGTCGGTCATGGCGGCCACCGCAGCCGGATTGAACCGGTGGAAGGCATTGCGGTAGTTCTCACGCTTTTTCAGAACGGTGATCCACGACAGACCGGCCTGCTGGCCTTCAAGGCAAATCATTTCAAACAGTTTTTCACCGTCGGTTTCCGGTACGCCCCATTCCTTGTCGTGATAATCGATATAAAGCTGATCCTGGCTTACCCAACCGCAACGTTGCATAGGTCATCTCCCTTCCTGATACGATAAACGCAAAAATTTCAATCTGCCCGGCTTGACGTGTCTGCTAAAGAGACAATAGTTAATACAGGGCTATATGCCCTAATACCTCTTCGAACAATGACATATATCGCCGAACTCGGCTCTTTCTGGAGTCGCTTTGATGATGATAAAAAAAATCAGTGGTCGCCATGCTGCTTCTGGCCTGGTGGGCGTTTCAGCCTGCCTGCTTATATGTAACACCGTTTTTGCGTGGCAACAGGAATATATCGTTTCAGATGCACAAAGTAATACGACAGAACGCTATACATGGGACGCCGATCACCAACCTCGTTATGAAGATATTCTCGCGGAGCGTATTAACCATTCGCAGAATGCTGCGGGCTTTTCGCTGAACGACCCATCCGGTTCGGATGCGGAAACCGTTCTGAGCGTTGGCTGGAATTTTCCCGTGGCGGGGCATATCACAACCGGGCCGGTCATGGCGTGGCGCACAGAGGGCACTCCACCCTCAACGGTAAATACGTTTAGTGATACAACCACCGCGCAGTCGCTTACCGAACCCCTCTGGCATGCCAGCGTGAACTCGCTGGGGTGGCGTGTTGATACCCAGTACGGCGATTTACACCCCTGGGCGAAGATCAGCTACAACCAGCAGTCGGAAGAAGAATATTTGTATACCCTGGGCTTAAGCGCCAAATTTTAGGGTTGTTACTTTTTTAAACGCTGCGGTAACATATTTAATACAATAACGGCGAGGGGTGTGGTGATAGTGGTCACTCACCTTTAAACGTTTTCTTCTCTGGCAAGGTCGTTCATTCCCGCTTCCAGGCATTTCATTCCGTTTCTCCTGCATTTCATGCCGTTTTACCCCTGGCGTTTAGGGGTTTTGTTTATCGTGTCCTCAGCGAATTTCCTTAATTTCTCTTGCAGGATACTGCCATGAACACCTCAACCTATAACCGCACGCGCTGGCTGACGCTATTCGGCACCATCATTACCCAGTTCGCACTGGGTTCGGTCTATACCTGGAGTCTGTTTAACAGCGCCTTGTCTGATAAGCTCGGCGCGCCGATAAGCCAGGTGGCATTCTCTTTCGGCTTGCTGAGTCTTGGATTAGCGATTTCCTCTTCCGTGGCGGGCAAACTTCAGGAACGCTTCGGCGTGAAGCGCGTGACCATGGCCTCCGGCATTCTGCTGGGCCTGGGCTTTTTCCTGACGGCGCATTCCAGCAACCTGATGATGCTGTGGCTGAGCGCCGGCGTGCTGGTGGGGCTGGCGGACGGCGCAGGTTACCTGCTGACGCTGTCGAACTGCGTGAAGTGGTTCCCGGAGCGTAAAGGCTTGATCTCCGCGTTTGCTATCGGCTCCTATGGCCTGGGCAGCCTTGGCTTTAAATTTATCGACTCTCAACTGCTGGCGTCCGTTGGCCTCGAAAAAACGTTCATGATCTGGGGGGCAATTGTCCTGGTGATGATTCTGTTTGGCGCCACGCTGATGAAAGATGCCCCGCAGCAGGAAGTGAAAACCGTTAACGGCGTGGTGGAGAATGATTTCACCCTCGCGCAGTCCATGCGTAAACCGCAGTACTGGATGCTGGCGGTGATGTTCCTGACGGCCTGCATGAGCGGTCTGTATGTCATCGGTGTGGCAAAGGATATCGCGCAGGGGATGGTAAAACTGGATGCCGCGACGGCGGCGAATGCGGTGACGGTCATCTCCATTGCTAACCTCTCGGGTCGTCTGGTGCTCGGTATCCTGTCTGACAAAATCGCCCGCATCCGCGTGATTACGCTGGGGCAGGTCATCTCTCTGGTAGGCATGGCGGCGCTGCTGTTTGCACCGCTGAACGAGGCGACCTTCTTTGCGGCGATTGCCTGCGTCGCCTTTAACTTCGGCGGCACCATTACCGTTTTCCCGTCGCTGGTGAGCGAGTTCTTTGGCCTCAACAATCTGGCGAAAAACTACGGCGTCATTTATCTCGGCTTCGGTATCGGCAGTATCTGCGGGTCGCTGATTGCCTCGCTGTTCGGTGGCTTCTACGTAACCTTCTGCGTGATATTTGCCTTGCTGATTATCTCGCTGGCGCTGTCCACAACGATTCGTCAGCCGCAGCGCGAGGTGTATAAAGAAGCGCATGCATGATTCGATGAAAAGGGGCCTCAGGGCCTCTTTTTTTATCTCAACATCACTTTCGGACTTGTTATTTTGTAAAAAATTTCCTCGATCACACTCTCTGCTGCCACTTTTCTTTCCCGCTGTGGTCTACTTATCGCGCTTGTAGACGTTTCTGATAACGGTTTCGCTCGCATCTACTTACTCTGTCAGCTTTCTCACTGAGATTCGGCGGATCTTTATACCCCTTCCCCCAGGGTTGTTTGCATGAAATATATTAGGTCTCTTACCCAGCAAAGATTGTGTCTGATGCTGGCTGTCTATATCGGTTTGTTTCTGAATGGCGCGGTACTGTTCAGACGTGTGGAAGGTTATTTCGAACACCTCAGCGTAAGAAATGGAATTTTTGCCGTCATTGAAGTGTTTGGCTCTATCCTGGCAACCTTCTTCCTGTTACGCCTGCTCTCACTTTTTGGCCGACGTACATGGCAAATTCTGGCCTCGCTGGTGGTGATTATCTCTGCCGCCGCAAGCTATTACATGACATTCATGAACGTGGTCATTGGCTACGGTATTGTCGCCTCGGTGATGACCACGGACATCGACCTCTCGAAAGAGGTGGTGGGTCAAGGGTTCATCATATGGACGATTTTGACCTGCCTGATCCCGCTCTTCTTTATCTGGAGTAATACCTGCCGTTATACCCTGTTACGCCAGCTGCGTACCCGGGGACAGCGTATCCGCAACGTCGCCGTCGTTCTGCTGGCGGGCCTGCTGGTGTGGGCGCCGATTCGCCTGATGGAAAAACAGCAAAAACGGATCGAAAAAGCGACGGGTGTGGATATGCCGAGCTATGGCGGCGTGGTGGCTAACTCGTATCTGCCGTCCAACTGGCTGTCCGCGTTAGGTCTTTACGCCTGGGCACAGGCGGACGAATCCAGCGATGTGAAATCGCTGATTAACCCGACCAAAAAGTTCACCTACCAGGCGCCGGCTGACGGGCTGGATGATACTTACGTAGTCTTTGTCATCGGTGAAACGACGCGCTGGGATCATATGGGTATCCTCGGTTATGACCGCGATACCACGCCGAAACTGGCGCAGGAGAAGAATCTGGTGGCTTACCGCGGCTATTCCTGCGATACCGCCACGAAGCTCTCGTTGCGCTGTATGTTTGTGCGTGAAGGCGGGGCGAGCGATAACCCGCAGCGTACCCTCAAAGAGCAAAACGTCTTTGCCGTGCTGAAGCAGCTTGGATTTAGCTCCGATCTGTTCGCCATGCAAAGTGAGATGTGGTTCTACACCAACACGCTGGCAGATAACATCGCGTATCGTGAGCAGATAGGTGCCGAGCCTCGCAACCGCGGGAAAAACGTTGACGACATGCTGCTGCTTGAGGAGATGTCCCAGTCTCTGAAGAATCACCCGCAGGGCAAACATCTCGTCATTCTGCATACCAAAGGGTCGCATTACAGTTATTACCAGCGTTACACGCGTGATTTCGCGAAATGGCAGCCTGAGTGCGTAGGCATTAATAAAGACTGCAGCAAGCAGGAGCTGATCAACGCCTACGATAACTCCGTTCTGTATGTGGATACCTTCCTGAGCCGCGTGATTGACCAGCTGCGTGATAAAAAAGCGATTGTTATCTACGCCGCAGACCACGGTGAGTCCATTAATGAGAAAGAGCACCTGCACGGTACGCCGCGCAAGCTGGCACCGCCGGAGCAGTTCCGCGTGCCGATGATCATGTGGATGTCGGATAAGTATCTTGAAAATCCGGAGAAAGCGAAGATGTTTGCGCAGCTTAAGAAAGAGGCGGAAATGAAGGTGCCGCGCCGTCACGTTGAGCTGTACGACACCATTATGGGTTGCCTCGGCTATACCTCACCGAACGGTGGGATTAACGAAAACAACAACTGGTGTAAACTCCCTGATAACACCGCAAAAGCCGCGCAGTAGCTGCTCTGGCGAGAATATCGCCAGTTGAATGGCTTTTTGAAAATAAGGGATTGACGGGGGCGCACCTCAGCAGTAAGATGCGCTCCGCATTCGGCGAGTAGCGCAGCTTGGTAGCGCAACTGGTTTGGGACCAGTGGGTCGGAGGTTCGAATCCTCTCTCGCCGACCACATTCTGAAAAGGGCTAACCGCAAGGTTAGCCCTTTTTGCATTAACGGCTTACTTATCCTGATTCAGTAAAATGCCCCTTATCCCCGCTTCTTCCTGCCTGTTAACGATTTTGTGACATAATCCATTGTATTTTTTTATATATAGATTGATCTTTTTTCGCGTTGCTTATGGATAACCTCAGCATTTTTCGCTGTGCGTTTTAACGTTCGCGGTATTTAGTGCTCAGATAATCACCATTCTGCAAGAAAATTTACCCATTCTGAATAAAAGTTAATCACTGATTGTTGCGAAATATGAAGATATTTGTGCTGCAAGTTGGCGAGTAGCATAAATTTCCCTGCTGAAAACTGGCGTTCAGGGTTTTTTTAATCTTTGTTTGCGGTTTCTCACACTCGGCGCAAATCCCCGTCACCTGTATTGACGTTTTCACATTCTGTTGACAGATTGTAGGGCATGAGGGGCATTTCAGGGACGATCTGCGCTGCAACTCAAACGCTCTTCTGAAAGGATTCTCCATCCCTTTAACGCCTTCGGGCACCTCCGACCGGACCGGGTAAAAAATAAATAAAGGTCTGGCGGCGTAACACAACAAAGCAAAACATCACATTGGAGCAGAATAATGAGTATTTCCTTGAAGAAGTCAGGGATGCTGAAGCTTGGTCTGAGCCTGGTGGCTATGACCGTGGCAGCAAGCGTACAGGCAAAAACCCTGGTTTACTGTTCTGAAGGCTCGCCGGAAGGCTTTAACCCACAGCTCTTTACCTCTGGTACGACTTACGACGCAAGCTCTGTACCGATCTATAACCGTCTGGTTGAATTCAAAACCGGCACCACGGAAGTGATTCCGGGTCTGGCCGAGAAGTGGGACATCAGCGAAGACGGCAAAACCTATACCTTCCACCTGCGCCAGGGCGTGAAGTGGCAGGACAGCAAAGAATTCAAACCAACGCGCGACTTTAACGCCGACGACGTTGTGTTCTCCTTCGACCGTCAGAAAAACGCCCAGAACCCGTACCACAAAGTGTCTGGCGGCAGCTACGAATACTTCGAAGGGATGGGTCTGCCGGACCTGATCGCCGAAGTGAAAAAAGTAGACGATAAAACCGTTCAGTTCGTGCTGACCCGTCCGGAAGCGCCATTCCTGGCTGACCTGGCCATGGACTTCGCCTCTATTCTCTCTAAAGAGTATGCGGACAACATGCTGAAAGCCGGCACGCCGGAAAAAGTGGACCTGAACCCAATCGGTACCGGCCCGTTCCAGCTGCTGCAGTACCAGAAAGACTCCCGTATTCTGTATAAAGCCTTCCCGGGCTACTGGGGCACCAAGCCGCAGATCGACCGTCTGGTCTTCTCCATCACGCCTGACGCATCCGTACGTTACGCTAAACTGCAGAAAAATGAATGCCAGGTGATGCCGTACCCGAACCCGGCAGACATCGCGCGCATGAAGCAGGACAAGAACATCAACCTGATGGAGCAGGCGGGCCTGAACGTGGGCTATCTCTCCTTCAACACCGAGAAGAAACCGTTTGATGACGTGAAAGTACGTCAGGCGCTGACCTACGCGGTGAACAAAGAAGCGATCATCAAGGCCGTTTACCAGGGCGCGGGCGTTGCTGCCAAGAACCTGATCCCACCAACCATGTGGGGCTATAACGACGACGTTAAGGACTACAGTTACGATCCTGAGAAAGCGAAAGCGCTGCTGAAAGAAGCGGGCCAGGACAAAGGCTTTACCGTCGAGCTGTGGGCGATGCCGGTACAGCGTCCGTACAACCCGAACGCACGCCGTATGGCGGAAATGGTCCAGGCTGACTGGGCGAAAATTGGCGTTCAGGCCAAGATTGTGACCTACGAGTGGGGCGAGTATCTGAAGCGCGCCAAAGCGGGTGAGCACCAGGCGGTAATGATGGGCTGGACCGGTGACAACGGGGATCCGGACAACTTCTTCGCCACCCTGTTCAGCTGTGCGGCAGCGAAAGACGGCTCTAACTACTCTCGCTGGTGCTACAAGCCGTTTGAAGACCTGATCCAGCCGGCGCGTGCGACCGACGATCACAACAAACGTATTGAACTCTACAAGCAGGCTCAGGTTGTTATGCACGATCAGGCTCCGGCGCTGATTGTTGCTCACTCCACCGTGTATGAGCCAGTACGTAAAGAAGTGAAGGGCTACGTGGTTGATCCACTGGGCAAACACCACTTCGAAAACGTATCGGTTGAATAATTAAAAGCAACGCCAGGCGGCGTTGCGCTTGCACTGGCCTACGGTATGTAGGCCGGGTAAGCGTAGCGCCACCCGGCAGCAGTGCTTTATTGCCTCTCTGAAAGGGGAGGGAATAAGATTTGTGAGCAATACAGACGTCACGCCACTGGCCGTGCGTCATCAGAGAGAATCCGGGTTATGTTGCAGTTCATCCTCCGACGTCTGGGACTTGTTATCCCGACGTTTATCGGTATCACCCTTCTCACTTTTGCCTTCGTCCATATGATCCCCGGCGACCCGGTAATGATTATGGCGGGCGAGCGTGGTATCTCCCCTGAACGTCATGCGCAGCTGCTGGCTGAACTCGGCCTCGATAAGCCGATGTGGCAGCAGTACCTCCACTATATCTGGGGCGTGATGCACGGTGACTTAGGGATTTCGTTAAAAAGCCGTCTTCCAGTGTGGGACGAGTTCGTGCCGCGTTTTAAAGCGACGCTGGAGCTTGGCATCTGCGCCATGATTTTCGCCACTGCGGTGGGTATTCCTGTTGGGGTACTGGCTGCCGTTAAGCGTGGCTCTATTTTCGACCATACCGCCGTGGGTCTGGCGCTGACCGGTTACTCCATGCCTATCTTCTGGTGGGGCATGATGCTGATCATGCTGGTCTCGGTGCAATTGAACCTGACGCCGGTCTCCGGACGCGTCAGCGATATGGTCTTCCTTGATGATACCAATCCGTTAACCGGCTTTATGCTGATCGACACGGCCATCTGGGGCGAGGAGGGCAACTTCATTGATGCCGTTGCGCACATGATCCTGCCTGCCATGGTGCTGGGCACCATTCCTCTGGCGGTGATCGTGCGTATGACCCGTTCCTCCATGCTGGAAGTGCTGGGTGAAGATTACATCCGTACCGCGCGCGCCAAAGGTTTAACCCGCATGCGCGTCATCATCGTCCACGCGCTGCGTAACGCCATGCTGCCGGTGGTGACCGTTATCGGCCTCCAGGTGGGTACGCTGCTGGCGGGGGCGATCCTGACGGAAACCATCTTCTCCTGGCCGGGCCTCGGACGCTGGCTGATTGATGCGCTGCAACGCCGTGACTATCCGGTGGTGCAGGGTGGGGTGCTGCTGGTCGCGACGATGATTATCCTCGTCAACCTGCTGGTCGATTTGCTGTACGGCGTGGTGAACCCGCGTATTCGTCATAAGAAGTAAGGGGCCATCATGTCACAGGTTTCTGAAAACAAAGCTGTTGCTGCACCGGTTCCAATGACGCCGCTGCAGGAGTTCTGGCACTACTTCAAGCGCAATAAAGGCGCGGTAGTCGGGCTGGTGTATGTCGCTATCATGATCCTGATTGCGGTGTTTGCGAACTTTCTGGCGCCGTATAACCCGGCGGATCAGTTCCGCGATGCGCTGCTGGCACCTCCTGCCTGGCAGGACGGCGGTAGTCTGGCGCACCTGCTGGGTACCGATGATGTGGGCCGCGATGTGCTGTCGCGTCTGATGTACGGCGCGCGTTTGTCGCTGCTGGTTGGCTGTCTGGTGGTGGTGCTCTCCCTGATTATGGGGATCATCCTCGGCCTGGTTGCCGGTTACTTCGGCGGCATCGTTGATAACATCATTATGCGTATCGTCGACATCATGCTGGCACTGCCAAGCCTGCTGCTGGCTCTGGTGCTGGTGGCGATCTTCGGCCCGTCGATCGGTAACGCCGCCCTGGCGCTGACCTTCGTGGCGCTTCCTCACTACGTGCGATTAACACGCGCGGCGGTGCTGGTGGAAGTGAACCGCGACTACGTCACCGCCTCTCGCGTGGCGGGTGCCGGTGCGATGCGCCAGATGTTCGTTAATATCTTCCCTAACTGCCTTGCGCCGCTGATCGTTCAGGCGTCGCTCGGTTTCTCTAACGCCATTCTTGATATGGCCGCTCTTGGCTTCCTGGGCATGGGTGCGCAGCCGCCAACACCGGAGTGGGGCACCATGCTCTCCGACGTGTTGCAGTTCGCACAAAGCGCCTGGTGGGTTGTCACCTTCCCGGGTCTGGCAATCCTGCTGACGGTGCTGGCATTTAACCTGATGGGTGATGGCCTGCGTGATGCGCTTGATCCCAAACTGAAGCAGTAAGAGGCACGAGATGGCGTTATTAAATGTAGATAAATTATCGGTGCACTTCGGCGACGAAGGCACCCCGTTTCGCGCCGTGGACCGCATCAGCTACAGCGTCAATCAGGGCGAAGTGGTTGGTATCGTCGGGGAGTCCGGTTCCGGTAAGTCGGTGAGTTCACTGGCAATCATGGGGCTGATTGATTACCCGGGCCGCGTGATGGCGGAAAACCTGCAGTTCAACGGTCAGGACCTTAAGCGCATTTCTGAGAAACAGCGCCGCCAGCTGGTGGGCGCCGAAGTGGCGATGATCTTCCAGGACCCGATGACCAGCCTGAACCCGTGCTACACGGTCGGCTTCCAGATTATGGAAGCGATTAAGGTGCACCAGGGTGGTAACAAGAAAACCCGTCGCCAGCGCGCGATCGACCTGCTGAACCAGGTGGGTATTCCTGACCCGGCATCGCGGCTGGACGTATACCCGCACCAGCTTTCCGGTGGGATGAGCCAGCGCGTGATGATCGCCATGGCGATTGCCTGTCGACCAAAGCTGCTGATTGCGGATGAACCGACAACGGCACTGGATGTGACCATCCAGGCGCAAATCATCGAGCTGCTGCTGGAGTTGCAACAGAAAGAGAACATGGCGCTGGTGCTGATTACGCACGATCTGGCGCTGGTGGCCGAAGCCGCACACAAGATCATCGTGATGTACGCGGGCCAGGTGGTTGAGACCGGAAATTCGCACGATATCTTCCGCGCGCCGCGTCATCCGTATACGCAGGCACTGCTGCGCGCGCTGCCGGAGTTTGCCCAGGACAAAGCGCGTCTGGCGTCGCTGCCGGGCGTGGTTCCGGGCAAATACGACCGTCCGCAGGGCTGTCTGCTTAATCCGCGCTGCCCGTATGCCACGGACAAATGCCGCGTTGAGGAGCCAGAGCTGAATCTGCTGGCCGACGGTCGACAGTCAAAATGCCACTACCCACTCGATGATGCCGGGAGGCCAACACTATGAGTACGCAACAGGCCACCACGCAGCAGCCGCTGTTGCAGGCCATCGACCTGAAAAAACACTACCCGGTGAAAAAGGGGATTTTTGCCCCCGAGCGCCTGGTGAAAGCGCTGGACGGCGTCTCCTTTAACCTCGAACGCGGTAAAACGCTGGCGGTGGTGGGGGAGTCAGGCTGCGGGAAATCGACGCTGGGCCGTCTGCTGACGATGATTGAAGTCCCGACCGGCGGTGAGCTTTATTATCAGGGCCAGGATCTGCTCAAGCACGATCCGCAGGCGCAGAAGCTGCGCCGCCAGAAAATCCAGATTGTGTTCCAGAATCCGTACGGTTCTTTGAACCCGCGTAAAAAAGTGGGACAGATCCTGGAAGAGCCCCTGCTGATTAACAGCAATCTGAGCAAAGAGCAGCGCCGTGAAAAAGCGCTGGCAATGATGGCGAAGGTCGGCCTCAAAACCGAGCATTACGATCGCTACCCGCATATGTTCTCCGGCGGCCAGCGTCAGCGTATCGCCATCGCCCGCGGGCTGATGCTCGATCCGGATGTGGTGATTGCCGATGAGCCGGTTTCGGCGCTCGACGTGTCCGTGCGCGCGCAGGTGCTGAACCTGATGATGGATCTCCAGCAGGATCTGGGGCTGTCTTATGTGTTCATCTCTCACGACCTGTCGGTGGTGGAGCATATTGCCGATGAAGTGATGGTGATGTATCTGGGGCGCTGCGTGGAGAAGGGGACCAAAGAGCAGATCTTTAATAATCCTCGTCATCCGTACACCCAGGCGCTGCTGTCTGCGACGCCGCGTCTGAACCCGGACGATCGTCGCGAGCGCATTAAGCTGACGGGTGAACTGCCAAGTCCGCTGAATCCGCCGCCGGGGTGTGCCTTCAACGCGCGCTGCAGCCGCCGCTTTGGCCCGTGCACCCAGCTTCAGCCGCAGCTGAAGGATTATGGCGGTCAGCTGGTCGCCTGCTTTGCGGTCGATCAGGATGAAAATGGCGAGAAGCCGCACGCATAACGAAAAAAAACCGGCGCTAAGCCGGTTTTTTTATGTCTGCCTGACTATTTTCGCAGGCGAATCTGGTCGACGGCGTGCTTCTCGCTCTTGGTGAGGATCAGGCTCGCACGCTCGCGCGTCGGGAGGATGTTCTCTTTGAGGTTCACGTAGTTGATCTCATTCCACAGCCCCCTGGCCACATTAATCGCCTCTTCTTCAGAAAGCTGGGCGTAGTGGTGGAAATAGGAGTCCGGGTCGGTGAATGCCCCTTCGCGGAACTTCAGGAAGCGGTTGATATACCAGTTCTGCAGCAGATCTTCCGGCGCATCAACATAAATAGAGAAATCGACGAAATCCGAAACGAATACATGATGCGGGTCATGAGGATAGTCCATGCCGCTTTGCAGCACGTTCAAACCTTCAAGGATCAGGATATCCGGCTGGACTACCGTTTTATCCCCATCCGGGATGCGGTCGTAAATCAGGTGTGAATAGACCGGCGCCGTGACGTGCGGCACGCCAGATTTCAGGTCAGAGACAAATTTTACCAGACGGTGCATATCATAAGAGAGCGGGAAGCCCTTCTTCTTCATCAGCCCGCGTTCTTTTAAGACCTCGTTCGGGTGCAGGAAGCCGTCGGTGGTGATCAACTCAACGCTGCGGTGTTCCGGCCAGCGGCTCAGCAGCGCCTGCAGCACGCGTGCGGTAGTGCTTTTACCCACGGCCACGCTGCCCGCAATACTAATGATATAAGGAATGCGCTGACCATTGGTTCCGAGGAACTGCTCCAGCACCGCCTGACGGCGCAGGTTGGAGCTGATATAGAAGTTAAGCAAGCGAGAGAGGGGGAGATAAATTTCTGCCACCTCTTCCAGGGACAGATCTTCGTTTATCCCTTTTAACCGTGCGATTTCACCTTCCGTCAGCGTCATAGGGACGGAATCACGCAGGGCAGCCCACTGGCTGCGGTTAAAGTGAAGATAAGGCGTCATTAACGTTTGCTCTTTTTTGCTCATAAGCATGCTTCAGTGAGCCAGCGCTATGCTGCCGGGACGTGGCTCATCACACAGTTAATTTTGGACAATGGGCAGGAGGTTAACACCAGATGGCGGGAATAATAAGAAAAAAGATGGAAAGCGCTGCGTTACGCGGAAGCCGTCACGCTACGGTGTATGCGATGTAAATCATGCCTGTATGTTGATTATTTGACCCGCAATGGCTACTTTTACATCGCTTAGCGCTGCGTTCGCATAAAATGTGAGCGAAAGAACGTTTTATGCAAATTTTTAGTTGCATGACCGCGCAGGTATCCATAGAATGCGCGCTACTTGATGCCGACTTAGCTCAGTAGGTAGAGCAACTGACTTGTAATCAGTAGGTCACCAGTTCGATTCCGGTAGTCGGCACCATCAAGTCCGGTGGGGTTCCCGAGCGGCCAAAGGGAGCAGACTGTAAATCTGCCGTCACAGACTTCGAAGGTTCGAATCCTTCCCCCACCACCACTTTCTGGCAGCGTAAATGCCGCCGGAGCTGGTTGGAAAAATTAGCCAGCTCAAACTGAAAAAGAGAGAAATCTCTTTTTTTGTTACAGAAAGAACTGGGTAGCCGAGTTTCAGGATGCGGGCATCGTATAATGGCTATTACCTCAGCCTTCCAAGCTGATGATGCGGGTTCGATTCCCGCTGCCCGCTCCAATACGTGCTGATATGGCTCAGTTGGTAGAGCGCACCCTTGGTAAGGGTGAGGTCCCCAGTTCGACTCTGGGTATCAGCACCACTTCACTTCTCCTTCCCGTTTCTCTCTGTTTCAATTTTACTGTATTCAACAATTCAGGCATTTCGCCTGGTTGATGTGGTGATATCACCGATTTATCCGTGTCTTAGAGGGACAATCGATGTCTAAAGAAAAGTTTGAACGTACAAAACCGCACGTTAACGTCGGTACTATCGGCCACGTTGACCATGGTAAAACAACGCTGACCGCTGCAATCACTACCGTTCTGGCTAAAACCTACGGTGGTTCTGCTCGTGCATTCGACCAGATCGATAACGC